>CAZVOR010000074.1:0-10347 GCA_964628745.1 uncultured Halobacteriales archaeon | reverse complement strand
CGCCGCTCGGCCAGCGGTGCCAGGCTGGCGTCGTAGTGCTTGGCCAGCTGGTCGATGTCGCCGGCGAAGAGGTTCATCAGCGCCGTCTGGGCCTCGTCGTCGAGGTTGTGGCCGGTCAGCAACAGGTCCGCGCCGGCCTCGTCGGCGAACCGCTCCAGCAGGTCGCGCCGGAAGACGCCGCAGTACGCGCAGGCGGCCATGTCCTCGGGGTCCGACTCGACGACGTCGTCCATCCGGACGCCGAGCTCGGCCGCGTAGGAGACGAGCTCGTGCGGCAGGTCGTGCGTGGCTGCCAGCGACTCGGCCGCCGCGACGCTCTCGTCCCGGTACCCTTCGATTCCCTCGTGGATGGTCAGCGCCACCAGCTCGACGCGGGGGTCGGCCTCGAAGGTCCGCGCGAGCACGTCGGTCAGGACGACGCTGTCCTTGCCGCCGGAGAGGCCGACGACCCACGTCGTCGGGTCGTCCGGGGTGGCGTCGCCGGGGACCAGGCCGTCCTCGCGGACCCGCCGCCGGACCCGCTTTTCGACCGACGCGCGGAGGTGCGACTCGCAGAGGTGCTGCCCGGAGTAGGCCGCGCGCATCACCGCCGGCGCGTCGCACCGGTCGCAGTCCATGGTCGGTGTATCGCCGGGGCGCGTTTGACCGTTTCGGCTGCCCGGCCGGCGGCCGACTCGCGGAAGCCTTTACCCCGACGAACGGATACCACCCGGCGATGGACCGGGACCTCGCCGTCGAGTACCTGGAGGCCGTCCTCGAGACCGTCGAGTCCGGCGACCTGCCGGTGCCCGTCCGCGAGGTCTGGACGTACGGCGACGTCGCGCTCGGGCTGGACCCGGTCGAACGGCTCGAGGTGTACGTCACCAAGGACCTCCTGCTCCGGGACGACGACCCCGACCGCGAGGCCGAGTTCCGCGAGGCGCTGGGCGTCCGCGGCGTCGGCCGGACCGTTCGGGCCGACTGGGCCGGGGCCCATCCCGAGCTCGTCCGGTCGAACGACGCCGGCTACGCCGCGCCCGAGCGATGCCTGGCGGCGCAGCTACTGCCCGACGGCGAGCCGGTCCACCTCGAGGTCTGCAACACGGGCTTCGAGGACAACGTCACCCAGCGGCTGGCCGGCGCGCGGGCCCGCCAGGCGTACGAGGAGGTCCTGGACCCCCGGGGCGTCTGCCTGTGGGTCGACGGCGAGCGGAGCTCGACGGCGCTCGAGAAGCTCCGGGCCGGGGAGCTGGTCTTCCCCACGCTCGAGGCCGCCCTCGAGATGCTCGGGGCGGACCCGGACGAGGCAGCGGAGGCCGCCGCGGCGGTCGGGGAGTATCGCGATTCCCGGCGCGGCGCCACGGTCCGCGGCGACGTCGTGTGAGCGACGCGACCGGAGCCGCCAGCCGGCCGGACCGACCGCTTCCCCCGGCAGCCCATCCGTACGTTCATCCGTGATGACGGAACCATCGTGTGGCGTGAACTGACCGCACCCGCGAAGCGGTCCGCGGTACGACGACGCGACGCTTCGCGACCGGTCGACGCGTCGTCAGTCAGCCCCGCACCCATCCGGGACGTGCCCGACCGTCACGTAGAACGGCACCGTCTCGGTCCGGCGGTACTCGCCCGACTGCAGCTGTTCGGCGACCGCCCGGCCCATCGCCCGCCAGTCGTCGACGAGCGCCTCGTACGACGCCGTCGAGAGTCCCCCCGCCCGGAGCTCCCGCTCGTGGTCCGAGAGGCGCGAAGCCCGCGCCTTCCGTCGGGCGGCCTCGACGTCCCGCGGCTCGTAGGGCGGGGTCGTCTCGCGGACCAGCTCGTGTCTCACCGTCGTGACCGCCTCGACCCCGGCGTCCTCGAGGAGCTCGTCGACGTCGCTGCCGAGGCCGGCGTCGACGTCGAGGCCGTCCAGGTACGCGTCCCGCGCCCGGCCGGCGAGCGTCGGCTCGGCGGCCACGGTCGACTCGACCGTCACGGCGTGGTTGTCGGGCTCGACGGCAGCGACGAGATCCGACGACGCGCGAACGATGCCGCGCACCGCGACGTCGGGCTCCGGGAGGTTCACCAGCAGCGCCTGGCACGCCACGAGGTCGAACACGGCGTCTGCCACCGGCAGCCGGGCGGCATCGCCGACGATTCGTTCGTCCGACTCGACCTCGCGGAGCAGCGACGGGTCGGCGTCCAGACCGACGATATCGGCGTCTGACTCCTCGCGCATTACGCCGGCCAACGAGCCGGTGCCGCAGCCCACGTCGAGGATGCGCCGCCGGTTGGGGAGGTCGAGGTCGGCAAGCGCTTCGCGGTCCTCCCAGAGACCGCGACGCGTGTCCGCGAGGTAGTCGGCCGAGAATCGGCGCACACCGACAGCTCCGCGCGGGCCCGGCAAAAGCGACGCGGTCGGCGAGACGGCCGGTTCGAGCGGTCAGCCGGCGCGCAGCTCGCGGGCCCGCTCGACGTTCCAGGCGTAGGACTTCCCGTCCTCGGTCGGCGTCTCGAGCACGAACGGGAGGTCCCTGAGTTCCGGGTGGTTGAGGACGGCTCGCATGCCCTCGACGCCGATCTCGCCCTCGCCGACGTGCGCGTGCTCGTCCTTGTGGGTCCCGCAGGCGTGCTTCGAATCGTTCAGATGGAGGCATCGTAGCCGCTCGAGGCCGACGACCTCGTCGAACGTCGCCACCGTCTCCTCGACGCCGGCGGGCGTCGAGAGGTCGTAGCCGGCGGCGAACGCGTGGGCCGTGTCGAGGCAAACGTCGAGCGACAGCGAACAGCGGTCGAGCACCCCGGCGAGGTGTGCGAAGTCGCCGCCGAGCTTCGTCCCCGAACCGGCGTCGCTCTCGACGAGGAGGGTGACGCCGTCCGGGACGTCGAGCGATTCGAGTGCCGCGGCCGCGTTGTCGAGCCCGCCCTCGACGCCCGCCCCCGTGTGGGCGCCGAGGTGGGTGTTCACGTACGGGATGTCGAGCTTCGCGGCGGCGTCGACCTCGGCCTGCATGCTCGCGACGGACTTCTCCCGGAGGTCCTCCTTCGGCGTGCAGAGGTTCACGAGGTACGACGAGTGGATGACCCACGGCCCCTCGAGCTGGGCCGCGGTCTCGGCGCGGAACTGCTCGGCCTCGTCGTCCCCGATGTCCGGCGTGGCCCACACCTGCGGCGAGGTCGTGAATATCTGGCCGCAGTTCCCCCCGACGTCGAGCTGGCGCCCGACGGCGTGGTGGACGCCGCCGGCGACCGAGACGTGTGCCCCGATGAGCATGGCCCCGATTGGCGGGAGGGGGTCAAAGTGGCTTCGACAACGGCGGCAGGCCGCTCCGCCCCGGTCGGTCCCCGGGACGGTCGCGCCGGCCGGCGACTACCGACGAGCGGCCCGGCGCTCCCGCACCCAGCCGTCAGCGGCGTACTTCTCGTCGGCCAGCGTTTCGGCGCCCGCCAGCTCCTCCCCGGTCCACCCCCCGGCTTCGGCTCCGGCCCAGTCGGCGAGGGCCGCCTCGAGCGTCTCGACGGTCCGCTCGCGGCTCGCGCCGGTCTGCTCGCGGATGGAGGTGACCCGGTCCTCGAACGCCCCGGCCGACGGCGGATCGGCGAAGACGCCGAGGTGGCGGTCCGTCTCGCGGGCGTACGTCAGCGAGCCGTGCTGGATGACCGCGTCCCGCTGGCGGTACTGGGCGTTGCCGCTTATCTTCCGGCCGTCGACGACCAGGTCGTGGGCCGGGTGGAGTCCGCGGAGGTAGCAGGCGGGCTCGTAGCGGGCGGGCCGGGCGGCCTCGGCGAACGCCGCGTCGACGCCCAGCCGGTCGAAGGCGTCCAGGATCGGCTCGAGCAGGACGTGGTACGCCTCCAGCAGGTCGCCGGGGAGCTCGGCGACCGGCGCGACGATGGCGTACGAGACGTCGCCGCGCCGGTCGTGGTAAATGCCCCCGCCCCCGGTCTGGCGCCGGGTGACGGCCACTCCCTCCCGCTCGCAGTAGCCCCAGTCGACCGTTCCGGGCGGCTGGTTGTAGCCCAGCGAGAGCGTGCTCGGCGCCCACGAGTACACCCGGACGGTCCGCGGGCCGCCGGACGCGACGGTCCGCGCGGCGACCTCGTCGAGGGCCATGTTCGTCGCGCCGTGGCGGACCTCCTCGCGGACGAGCCGCCACTCCCCGTCCGGCGCCATGGGCCCACATTCGGGAGGGCCAGCAAATCGGTTGCGTCTCCCGCCGACGAGCTGGCGCCGCCGCCACAATCGCACGATTGGACGGGGCCGGCAGCGCGGCCCGCCGGCGGTACGTGCAGCGAACTTGCACTCGGGCACCAGTCCGAACCACCCGGAGGCCACCGGAACGCCGTTCGAACACAAAGCTACTTGCGTTCGAGGGGCCAACCTCGGGCATGGTCGAGGCGCCCCGGCGGGAACTCCCGGTGCTACGCCGGAAGCGGGAGGCGACCCGCTACCAGGTGCTCGTCGAGGTCGCCGCGCGACAGCCCGCGGTGAGCCAGCGCGAGATCGCCGACGCCATCGGCGTGACCGCACAGGCCGTAAGCGAGTACGTCGGCGAGCTGGTCGAGGCCGGCCACGTCGAGACGGAGGGCCGAGGTCGGTACCGGATCACCAAGGAGGGCGTCGACTGGCTCATCTCGCGGACCGACGAGCTCCGGTCGTTCACGGAGTACGTCGCCGAGGAGGTCGTCGGACAGGTCGACGTCGAGGCGGCCGTCGCGACCGAGTCGGTCGCCGCCGGGGAGACCGTCGCCCTCTCGATGCGCGGCGGAGCGCTGCACGCCACCCCGGGGGGCGACGGCCGGGCGACCGCCGTGGCCGTCACCGACGCGGCCGCCGGCGAGGCCGTCGCCGTCTCGGAGTTCGAGGGGCTGCTCGACTACGAGCCGGGCGTCGTCACGGTGGTCCCGGTACCCGGAGCGGCCGCCGGGCGCGGGGGCCCCGGCGCGGCGCGGCTGCGCGAGCTGGCGGGCGAGCACGACCTGGTCGCGGTCGCGGGCGTCGAGGCGCTGGCGGCCGCCCGGGCGGCCGACCTCGGCGTGGACGCCCGGTTCGGGACGCCCGCGGCGGTCGAGGAGGCGGCGGCCCGCGGCCTCGACGTGGTGGTCGTCGCCGTCGAGTCGGCGGTCTCCGCGCACACGGACCGGCTCCGCGAGCAGAACATCCGCTACGAGGTCGTCGAGCGGACGGGTTGACGACTTCGACCGGCGCGCGGGAGTCGGCGGGCGACCCGGTTCGAAACCGGGGCGACGAGTTCCTTCACGACCGGGTATGAATCAGTGTCGGGGTGGCCGGCGGGCGGGCCCGCGTGCGATGGTCGCCACGGTCCCGCGCCCTATCACAGCGGCTTTCCCTCCACGTCGCGATAGAGATACGACCTGAACTCGTCGGCAGGTTTCACTTCGTAGCCTTCTGCCGCATCGAGGTGGTCTTCCGCCTTCGAGAAGAACGCTTCAGCCGCATCGACGTCACCTTCGGCGTAGTAGCTCGCCGCGTTCGAAAGATCGAACGCAGCCTCCTTCAGGAGTCCAACGTACGACAGCGAATCAGTGATGACGTCCCGAACGCCGAGCTCGTAATCCGAAGAAACCGTCCGAGTTTCGCCGAACAGCGTCTCGGACTGGCCGTAGTCGGAGTACGCGCCGCGGAAATAAACGGCCGCCGACCGGTAGTGCTCGGCGTCTAGCTCGTCGACACCCGTGTTCCAATCTCCAGCCGCGTATGCACGTGCAGACGTCGCGAGCTCGTAGAGCCTGACGACGTGACCCCGCTGCAGCGAGTCGAGCGAGCGGGCCTGTTCCGCGATTCTCTCGTCGCGCTCCTCGATGTCGCCCTCCAGCGACTCGATCTCCGCGTCCAACCCCTCGATTTCGGTCTCCAGCGACTCGACCTCCGACCGCAGCTCCTCGATCCGGGCTTCCCTCGCCTCGACATCCGCGGTCTCCTCGATCTGGTAGCCCACGCACCCCGCCAGCGCAGCCGTCGCGGCCGCCCCCACGAACGCTCGCCGCCTCATCCCGTTCGAGCCTCTGCCCCGTCCAGCAGCCGGCCGTTCGCCCTCGAGCAGGTCTCGCCCTCGTCCGCAGGGGCTGCCTGGCGCTCGCGTACGCAGTCCTCCACGAGGACCGTCGTGCCCATGCGTCCGGTAACGCGAATATTCGTTATAATTATATTTGTTATAACCCCCGGGACCGCAGTCGAGCGCTCCGCCGCCCGGATCGGCCACGCCGGAATCGTATCGTTTCCGAAACAACATCCGGACCCCGGTGCGAGCCGCCGGGGGGCGAACGGCCTCCGAAGCGGGAATTGGACTCCGAAACGTGGCTTCGACGGCCGCGTCTCCGTCGCAGGGGCCTCCAGAGGTGAGTCCTTGTCATCGGTGCCGGATCACATCACCCGACCTCGGACCTCGGGCCCGCGGGCATGTCATAGCGCGCTTCGACGGGGCCGCCCCTGCTCGCTTTATTTCGGGTGCAGAGTGGTAACTACGCTTACGTGGCGGCTACGCCAGGGACCGAAGGGATGGGCGTCGACGGAAACCGTTCGGAGAGTGGGACCGAGGCTGCCCCGGACGGCGGGTCGACGGCCGACGACGCGTCGGCGAGGGACCGGTCCGGGACGGCCGACGGAACGGCGAGCGGGCGGGAAGCGCCGAGCCCGGGGGCCGCGTGCAGTCCCGACGAGGAGCCGGCGGACCGACCCGACCGCGAGCGAGCGCTCGAACGCTACCGGGCGGTCGTGGAGGCGCTCGACGACGGGGTGTACGTGCTGGACGCCGACCACCGGTTCAGGCTGGTCAACGACGCCCTCTGCTCGCTCACCGGCTACGACCGGGAGACGCTGCTGGGGTCCAGCACCGCCCTGCTGGTCGACGAGGACGACCTCGTCGATGTCCATCGGCACCACCAGGCGCTGACGGACGACGACCGGGTGGCGGCCACCGTCGCCGTGACGCTCGAAACCACCGACGGCCAGCGGGTCCCGGTCGAGACCCGGTTCGTGCGCTTCCCCGTCGACGGCGGCCACGGCCGGGCCGGCGTCGTCCGGGACGTCACCGAGCGCCGGACCCGCGAGCGTCAGCTCGAACGCCGGCGGTCCGAGCTCGAGGTGCTCGACCGGGTGAACGAACGCTTCCAGGCCGTGAGCCGCGTCGTCGCCGGGGCGGCCGACCGGTGCGAGCTGGAGGCCGGCGTGGTCGAAACCCTGGCAGCCGCCGACCGGTACGCGGGCGCGTGGATCGGCCGGTGGGACCCGGGGTGCGAGGCCCTCGCCGTCGTGGCGCGGGGCGGCGAGATGCCCGAGCGGGCCGTCGCCGACGTCGGCGACGACGTCGAACCGGGCGACGGGCCCCTCGCCGAGACGCTGGAGACGCTCGAGGTGCGAGTCGTCGACGACGCGGACGGGCGCTGCCCGGCCGCCGACGTCGTCGTCCCGGTGCGGTACGACGGGACGGTCCTCGGCGTGCTCGTCGTCCACTCGCCGGACGGCGCCGACCCGCCCGCGCGAGAGGTCGCCATGTTCGACGCGCTCGGGTCGACCATCGGTCACGCCGTCAACGCGCTCGACCGCAAGCGAGCGCTCGTCGCCGACCGGGTGGAGGAGGTGACCCTCCGCCTCTCGGATCCGGACCACTTCTTCTGCTCGCTGTCCGCCGAGACGACGGCCGTCCTCCGGAGCGAGGGCACCACCTCCGCGGACGACACGACACACCTGGACTACGTGAGCGTCGAGGGCGTCGACGCCGCGGCGGTGGTCGACCGGGCAGCGGCGTCGCGGGCCGTCGACCGCGTGCGGCAGGTCTGCGAGCACGACGGCGTCTCCCTGTTCGAGTTCCGGTTCGACGGGCCGTCGATCGTCGCGACCCTGGCCGAGCGCGGGGCCACGCTCGCCCGGCTGTCCGGCGCCGACGGCATCGCCACGGCCGTCGCCCACGTCCCGCCGCCGGTCGACGTGCGGACCGTCGTGGAGGGGCTCGACGCGGCGTTCGACGAGGTCGAGCTGGTCGGCCGGCGGTCCATCGACCGGCCGGTCCACACGCTCCCCGAGTTCCGCGCCGCGCTCGACGAGCGGTTCACCGGCAGGCAGCGCAAGGTCCTCGAGGCGGCGTACTACGCCGGCTACTTCGACTGGCCCCGCGCCAGCACGGCCGAGGAGCTCGCCGACGCGATGGGCATCGCCTCCCCGACGCTCCACCGGCACCTCCGGAAGGCGCTCGGCGGGCTGCTCGACTCGTACTTCGACGACCCGGCCGCCGCGCCGCGGGAGCTCAGGTCGGTCCGGACGCTAGGTGGCTAGCGTCCGAACCTATGGCCGTCCGCAGCTATCCACGGGTCGTGGCGGCGTCGGGCGACCGCGTCCGCGCCGCGACGGGACCACCATGACGGACTCGAAAATCGACACGACGCTGGGCCTGCTCGCGAGCCGCCGCCGGCGGCTCGTCATCCGACGGCTCGGAAGCGCCCGCGGCGAGTGGGTGGCCGTCTCGACGCTCGCCGACTGGATCGCCGAACGCTCCGGCGATTTCGGGGGTGCAGCGGTCCGCCGGTCCGTCGAGACCGACCTCCACCACGTGCAGCTGCCGAAGCTCGCCGCCGCGGGGGTCATCGACTACGACCCGGCCCTGGGCCGGGTACGGTACCTCGGCGGCCCGGCCGAGGAGCTCGTCGACCACGTGCTGGGCCTCACCGAGGCGCTCCGACCGTAGGGCGGCCGCGACCGGGACCGCCGCGGTTTTCTGCCCGCCGGTCGCCCCCCGTACCGTGAACGGCACCCACGCGCGTCGTCCGTGGCTCGTCCTGAGCGGCTGCTTTCTGGTCTCGGTCGGCTTCAACGCCTATCTCCTGTCGCCGGCGAGCCTGCTGCCGCTGCTGACGGGGGAGTTCGGGGTCGACAAGCCGACGGCCGGGCTCGCCATCAGCGCGGCGTACCTCTCGTGGGTGCTGCTGCAGCTCCCCGGCGGGCTGCTGCTCGACCGGCACGACAACCGACGGCTCGTCTACGCGGCGGCCGCGGTCTTCGTCGTCGCCGCCGTGGCCGGCGCGGCGGTCGACTCGTACCCGGCGTTCCTCGCGACCCGGCTGCTCGGGGGCGCGACCGCGGTGTTCCTCTGGACGGGCAACGCGAACATCGTCAATCGGTCGTTCCCGGCCGAAGTCCGCGCGCTCGGGACCAGCGCCTTCGTCGCGAGCGCGCCCGTCGGGCTCGCCATCGCGCAGTTCGCCGGGCCGCACATCGCCGCCGCGTGGGGGTGGCGGGCGGTGCTGCTCGTCTACCCGCTGGTCACCCTCGTCGGGCTCCCGGTGTTCGCGCTGGCGCTCCGCGAGCCGGTGCGCAACGCGTCGCGGCTCTCGATGGCCGCGTTCCTCCGGACGCTGCGCGAACCGGCCATCCTCGCCGTCTCGCTGGCCTCGGCGTTCGCCTACGCCCTCTTTCTCTTCCTGAACTCGTGGATGCCGACGTACGCCACCGAGGTGCTGTCGGCCGAGCTCGCCGCGGCGGGCGCGGCGGCCGCGTTGGTCCCGCTGGCCGGCATCGTCGCGCGACCGGGCGGCGGCTGGCTCTCGGACCGGCTCGGCCGGCGGCGGCCGGTCGTCCTCCTGTCGTTCGTGCTCGCGCTTCCCGTCGTCGGCGGGCTGGCGCTGGCCGGCGCGCTGCCCACGTTCGCCGCGGCGCTGCTGCTCGCGGGCTTCGCGTCCCAGCTCGGCATCGGGGTCGTCTACGTCTACGCCCGGGAGCTGGCCGGCGCGGGCGCCGGCGGGACGAGCCTCGCGCTGGTGACCGCGGCGTCCGTGGTCGGCGCCCTGGTCTCGCCGGTCGCCGGCGGCTGGGTCGTCGAGGCGCTCTCGTGGACCGCCGCGTTCGGCTTCGCGGCGACGCTGGCCGTCGCCGGGGCCCTCTCGGTGCTGGCGGCGCCCCGGACGTAGGCGAGGAACGTCGGGGGACCCGTCGGACACTCCCGGGCCGGGGCGGGTGGACGTCGACGCGACCGGCGGCGGCCGACCGTGCCCGTCGGGCTTTTGGTGTCGCGTCGGGAAGTCGCGACCGATGGTCGAGTCGGTCGGCGAGCGGTACGTCGAGCTCGAGCCCGAGGACTTCTACCTCCTCTCGGGCGTCGAGCACGGCATGCGATTCGCGGAGTGGGTCCGCCGCGACCGGCTGCCGGCCCTGACCGGGCTCGACGAGGGGTCGGTCGGCTACCGGCTCGACCGGTGCCTGGACCGGGAGCTCGTCGAGCGCCGGACCATCCAGTACGAGGGCTACCGCCTGCGGGCCGCCGGCTACGACGCGCTCGCGCTCCGCGCGTTCGCCGAGCGCGACACGGTCGAGGGGTTCGGCGCGCCGCTGGGCGTCGGCAAGGAGTCGGACGTCTACGAGGTCCGGTCGTACAAGCC
>CAZVOR010000073.1:0-10583 GCA_964628745.1 uncultured Halobacteriales archaeon | reverse complement strand
CACGTCGGTCTCCTCCTCGTGGAACCCGGCGACCTCGGGCGTGCTGACGACGATCGCGGCGTCGGCGAACGCGCCGGCGTCGGCGATGTGGTCGGCGTGCCCGTGGGTCAGCAGGACGTAGTCCGGCGGCTCGACGTCGCCGGGCTCGAGGTCGGTCTTCGGGTTCGCGAAGAAGGGGTCGATGAGCAGGTGGGTGTCGCCGACGGTGACGTACCAGGTCGAGTGGCCGTGCCAGGTGAGCTGCATTGCGGGGCAACGTACACGAGAGCGGGCCTTAAACGGTGTCCATGCGGCGGGTTCGTCGGCCCGGCGGCGTCCGCGTCGGCCCGCTCCAGTGTCCCGGTTCGGCCGCCCGCGCGCCCGTTCGGTCGGGCCACGCGGCCCCGTACGACGCGCCGGGTTTGCCGGACACCGAGCGGCTTTGCCCCCCGTCGCCCCAGACGAGCGCATGGCCACCGCCAGATTCCGCGATTCGGCCGGGACCGTTCGCGTCGGCGAGTACGACGGGACCGCCGTCTCGGCCGCCGGCCGCTCGTACCAGCTCGAGGAGGTCACCGTGCTGCCGCCCTGCGAGCCGTCGAAGCTCGTCTGCGTCGGCCGGAACTACGCGGCGCACGCCGACGAGCTCGGCGAGGAGGTGCCCGACCGGCCACTGCTGTTCCTCAAACCGCCGAGCGCGCTGTCGGCCCACGGCGCCACCGTGACGCTCCCCGCCGGCAAGGAGCGCATCGATCAGGAGGGCGAGCTCGCCGTCGTCGTCGGCGAGCAGTGTCGGAACGTCCCCGCCGAGGCAGCGATGGACGTCGTCGCCGGCTACACCGCCGGCATGGACCTGTCGAACCGCGACGACCAGCGCGCCGAGCAGAACTGGGTCCGCGGCAAGGCGTTCGACAACTCCTCGCCGCTGGGGCCGGCGGTCGTCGACGCCGGTGCGGTCGCCGACGACGCCGCCATCGAGTGCCGGGTCGACGGCGAGGTGCGGCAGTCCTCGACGCTCGACCACCTCATCTTCTCCGTCCCCGAGCTCATCACCGAGGTCACGCGGTACCTCACGCTCGAGCCCGGTGACGTCATCCTCACCGGGACGCCCGAGGGCGTCGGGGACGTGCCCGACGGCGCCGCCGTCGAGGTCGACGTCGACGGCGTCCCGACGCTGTCGTTCGACGTGGAGCGACCTGACGGGTAGGGCCGCCCGCCTTTAAGACCGTCCGGCGGGTACGATACGGCATGTCCGAGGCCTCCCCGACCGCGAGGTTCGACCGGCTGACCGAGCTCGAGACGGCGGCCCCGCCCACGCTCATCGAGGGGCTGCCCGGGCACGGCCTGGTCGCGTCCATCGCCGTCGACCAGATCACCAAGCAGCTCGACCTCTCCCACCACGGGAACATCGTCTCGGAGGCGTTCCCGCCGGTGACGTCGTTCAGGGACGGGCGGGTCCGCGACCTCGTCCGGGTCTACGCCGGCGCGCCGGCCGTCATGACGCTGCAGGCCGACGTCCCGCTGCCCGATTCCGCGTTCGAGGCGCTTGGCTCGTGCGTGCTCGAGGAGCTCGCCGGCGAGTTCGAGCGCGCCATCTTCCTCGCCGGCGCGCCGGCGCAGGCGGAGGCCCAGATCGGCGACGTCACGGGCGTCGCGACGACGGACGCCGTCGAGGCGGACCTCGAGGCCGCGGGCATCGAGCTCGCCGACGGGACCGGCGTCATCGGCGGCGTGACGGGCGCGCTGGTCGCGGCGTGCCACCGCGCCGACGTCCCGGCCGCCGTGCTCGTCGTGAAGGCCCACCCGTACGTCCCGGACCCATCGGCGGCGCGCTCGGTCATCGAGACGGCGCTCGAGCCGCTGGTGGAGTTCGACATCGACACCACGGAGCTGGCCGAGCAGGCCGACCGCATCCAGAACCAGCTCCAGCAGATGGCCCAGCAGTACCAGCAGATGAGCGAGGAGGGCGAGACCCCGGCGGCGCCGACCGGCCCGAGCATGTACCAGTGAGCGGGTCGGCGCTCCGACCCCGATTCGCGCCGGCACGGAGTTCCGGCACGCTTTTCCGTCACCCCCTCGTCGCGCCCGACAGGTCGAAGGATGACCGTCTCCACCCGTTTCTGACCGGCGGCCGCCCCGTCGACGACGGTCGCGTCACGTAGCGACCGGCGTCGGGCAGCCCCGGTCGGCCCGCCAGCCCGTGAGCGACCGGTCCGCCGTTCGGGCCGGCTCCCCGTCCGCCAGCCACCGCCAGCCGCTCCGCTCGCCAGTCGATGTCACGTCCGTCAGTTCGCCGCCGTATCCGGGCCGTCCGCCGCCGGCCGGTAGTCGCCTCGCTCGTCGAGGCCTACGGTTCGCTCCGCCACCTGCGCCACCGGGACCTCCGGCTGCTCGCCGGCGCGAACGTCCTCGACGTGATGTCCGTCTCGCTCCTCGTGCCGCTCCTGCCGACCTACGCGGCCGAGGTCGGGGCCGGGCCAGCGCTGCTCGGGGTCATCTTCGCGGCGCCGGCGGTGACCCGGGCCCTCCTGTCGCCGTTCGCGGGCGCGCTCGCGGACCGGCTCGACCGCCGGTCCCTCGTCTGGACGGGGACGGTGCTGGGGGCGCTCTCGGTCGTCGCGCTCGGCGTCGTCCGCGACCCGCTTTGGTTCGTCGCCCTGCGCGGGCTGGACGGCGCCGCGAACGCGATGAAGGGGCCCGCCACGAACGCCTACGTCGGCGACGCCGTGTCGACCGACGAGCGCGGGAGCGCGATGGGTGCCTACCGGACCGCGGGGATGGTCGGGCTCGCCGCCGGCCCGGCGGTCGGCGGCGCCATCGCCGTCGTCGCCGGCCTCGCGGCCCCGTTCTTCGTCCTCGGGCTCGGGACGCTGGCCGCGGGGCTCGTCCTGGCCGTCTCCCTCCGGCCGGTCCACGGCGGCGCCGGCCGGGGCGCCGATACGACCCCGACCCCGGACCTCGACCTCGCCACGGTCCGGGAGCTCGCGACGGTCCCGGTGGTGGCGCTCGTCGCCAGCAACGTCCTGGGGCAGGTCGGGACCGGCGCCATGTCGCCCCTGTTCGCGCCGCTGCTCGCCCGGACGGTCGGCGCCGGGCCGGGCTACGCGGGCCTCGCCTGGAGCGCGTTCGGGCTGTCGATGCTCGCCTTCATGCCGGTCGGCGGGTCGGCGGCCGACCGGCGCGGGCGGAAGCCGCTGCTCGTCGGCGGCTCGCTCGCTTGGAGCGCCGTCGCCGTCGGGTTGGCAGTCGCGTCCGCGCCGGTGCTCCCCCCGCTCCTCATGTTCGTCGGCGGGCTGGCATCCGCGTTCTCCGGCCCGGCGCTCGGCGCCCTCCAGTACGAGACGGCGCCCGACGGCCACGAGGGGGCGACCCTCGGCGTCTTCTCGGCGTCTCACGCGGTCGGGATGGCCATCGGCCCCATCGCCGGCGGCGCGCTCGCCGCGGCGGTCGGCGCGGAGGCGGTCTTCCTGGTCATCGGCCTGCTCTGGGCGCTCAAGGCCGGCATCGTCTGGGTCGGCGTCCGGGAGACGGGCGGGACGACGGTGTCGTGATGGGAGCCGACGGCCGACGAACCGACGTCCGGGGTAGAATCGTACGAACCGGCAGGTCGAGCCCGGTCGTCAGCTAGAGCCAACTCGGGCTGATGTAGTAGATCTCCTCGATTCGTTCGTGATCGACGAGTTCCGATATCGTATGGACGATCTCCGCGACCGCCGCTGGATCGAGGGTTTCGTCCTCGATGAAGAACAGGCACCGATACTCGTCTTCGTCGAGCTCGGTGAGGAAGTCGTCGTCGCCCGAGAGTATCAGTCGGTCCTCGTCGAGGGATTACCGGGCGATCCGTCGGTCGCCGATTCCCTTTCCAAGCGTGGAGACGAAGTCGACGTGTTCGACGTCGTGGCCGTAGTGGCGAAGCAGATGGACCACCCGGTGGTCGACGTTCTCGTCCGCCAGCAACCGAAGGCTCATTCGAGGTCGTCAGGTCCGGCGATCGCCCGTCGGCGGCCTGCATCGATGGCCTGCTGGCGTTGGCGCTCGACCCGGCGCATCACCGCCGGATGGTCGTGATAGTACGCGAGTGCGCGATACACGTCCGCCAGGTCGAGGTTGTGTCGGTCCGCGAACGTCTCCGGGTCGAGGTCTCCCTCTTCGATGCGTTCGTGGACGGACCGGACCGTGACACGGCTCCCCGCGATGTGGGGCTCGTCGTGGATATCCGACTCGTCGCCGGATACGATCCGGTACCGTTGGGTGGCCATCCTACGCCGTCGTATACGCGCGACGACCTATAAACCTCGGTCGTCGGGCCGGCGAGGCGTTGCGGGAACCGTACACGCCGCGTTCGGCCGCTCGCCGCCGGCCACGGTCCATGACGGCTGCCGTGTTCGCCGTGGAGACGCCCGCACGACGCGCGCCCGTCACCCGGGCTCGACGAGCTGCGTCGGGACCAGCGTGTCGGCCGGGTCGAGCGTGACGAGCCGGCCCGAGAACCCCGACCGGGGCTCGTCGTCGCGGATTCCGACGCCGCGCTCGGCGACGGCCGCCATCGCGGCCTCGAGGTCGTCGACGGCGTAGGCGATGTGGAAGAAGCCCTCGCCGCCCTCGCGCAGGCGCTCGGCCGCCCACCCCTCGTCGGTCGTCGGCTCGACCAGCTCGACGACGCTCTCGCCGACGGGGAAGAAGGCTGCCTTCACGCCGTAGGCCTCGCGGTGCGACGCCGAGTTCGTTCCGGAGGCGGCGAGGCCGAACTCGGCCTCGAGCCGGGCCGTCCACGCCTCGAGGTCCTCGACGACGAACGCGACGTGGTCGATCTTGGCGAACATCGTCCGGGCGCAGGGCGCGCGCGGGCAAAGCCGTTGTCCCGGCGGCGGCCGGCGCCGGCGTCCGGTTCGCGGGGGACCGCTGGAACGGCGTCACTTAAGGCGGCGGCGCCACTTCCCCCGGGCACATGCAACCCCGGGACCTCTCGGCGCACGCGGCCTACCGGCCCGGCCGCGGCGTCGAGGAGGTGGCCCGCGAGCTCGGACGCGACCCGGACGAGCTGGTCGTGCTCTCGTCCAACGAGAACCCGCTCGGCCCGAGCCCGAGGGCCGTCGAGGCGCTCCGCGCGGCCGCCGGCAACGCCCATCGCTACCCGAAGGCCTCCCACGCGGCCCTCACCGAGGCCATCGCCGAGCGGTGGGGCCTCGCCCCCGAGCAGGTGTGGCTGGCCAACGGCGGCGACGGGGCCATCGACTACCTCGCCCGGGCGACGCTCGAGCCCGGCGACCGCGTGCTGGTCCCCGAGCCGGGCTTCGCCTACTACGCGATGGCCGCCCGGTTCCACCACGGGACGGTCGGGAGCTGGCCGCTGTCGGCCGACGACGGCTTCGCGATGGACGCCGGGCGGGTGCTCGAGGCCTACGACGGCGAGCGGCTGGTCTTCCTGACCAGCCCGCACAACCCCACGGGCGGCCGGTTCGCGGTCGACGACGTCGCGGCCGTCGCCCGGGGGACCGACGAGGGGACGCTGGTCGTCGTCGACGAGGCCTACGACGAGTTCGCCGGCGGCGAGTCGGCCGTCTCGATGCTCGACTGCCGCGACGACGTCGCCGTGGTCCGGACCTTCTCGAAGGCCTACGGGCTGGCCGGGCTCCGGCTGGGCTACGCGCTCGTCCCCGCGGCGTGGGCCGACGCCTACGTCCGCGTCAACACGCCGTTCGCCGCCGGCGAGCTGGCCTGCCGGGCCGGCCTCGCGGCGCTCGGCGACCGCGAGCACGTCGAGCGCTCCGTCCGGACGGCCCGCGAGGTCCGCGAGTACTACCGCGACCGCCTCGACGCGCCGACCTGGGAGAGCCACGCGAACTTCGTCCTCGCCGACGTCGGCGACGCGGCGGCGGTGACCGAGGCGACGGGCCGCCGGGGCGTCATCGTCCGCGACTGCACGTCGTTCGGGCTGCCCGGCTGCGTGCGCCTCACCTGCGGCACGCCCGAGGAGGCCGAACGCGCCGTCGAGGCCGTCAACGCGGCGCTCGCGGAGGTGGCCGGGTGACGGGGGCGACGCCCGACGGAGGCGGTCGGCGGGGGCGGCGGTCGGGGGAGGTGGCCGACCGATGCGCGCGGTGCTGACCGGCACGCCCGGGACGGGCAAGACGACGGTCGCCGGCCGCCTCGAGACCGACCTCGCGGTCGTCGACCTCAACCGGCTCGTCGAGGCCGAGGGCCTCACGTCGGGTGTCGACGCCGGGCGTGGCAGCTGGATCGCCGACCTCGAGGCCGTCCGCGAGCACCTGGCCGACCGCGACGACGTGCTGTTCGAGTCGCACCTGGCCCACCGCCTCCCGGCCGACCGGGTCGTCGTCCTCCGGTGCCACCCCGAGGCGCTCGAGCGCCGGCTGCGCGGGCGCGGCGAGCCGCCGGCCAAGGCCGCCGAGAACGCCGAGGCCGAGGCGCTCGACGTCATCCTCGCCGAGGCCGTCGACCGCCACGGCGAGGACCGCGTCCACGAGGTGGACACCACCGACCGCCCGCCCGACGCCGTCGCCCGCGAGGTCGAGGCCGCCCTCGCCGGCGAGCGCGAGCCAGCCGTGGGACGGGTCTCGTACGTCGACTACCTCGAACCGTAAGCTACCCGCCCAAATGGGCGGAGCTTTCACCATGAACTCCCACTCTACCCGAAATCGGGGCGGTCTTGAAGCCGCTCGTGTTCAACGTTCCGGTGTTTATACGCACGCCTACGGGTGCGCCTCCGTTCGAAGACTTGAGCGACGAACGGAGATATCTGAAACCGATGTTTTTCGCCGCGTTATAGTCCGCGTGGATTTGGTACCCACACTTCTGGCACTCAAATTGATTCTGCGACGGGCGATTGTTGGAGCTGGTAAAGCCGCAGTCCGTTCGCGAACAGCGCTGGCTCGTGTAATGTGGGTTCACTTGCTCAACCACAATACCGAGTTCCTTGGTCTTGTACGATACATATTCGTGCAGCCGGTTGAACGCCCAGGCGTGCAGTCGCTTCGCGCCCGGCAATCGCTCACGGATGTTCGTCAAGTCCTCAAAGGCGATGTACGAACACTCGTTGTCGACGGCCTCGCGGACGATCCCGTTGGCCACGCGGTGCAACAACTGCTTAAATCGCCCAGCCTCTTTCTCACCAACCCGCTTTATCGCCTCGTGCGAGTATCGCGTGCCGCGTTGCTGCATCGAACCACGACGTTTCTCGTACTCGCGGTGCCAGTGGTTGAGTTCAGCCGCGGACCAGAACACGCCGGTCGAGGTGACGGCGATGTTCTCGACCCCGAGGTCCACCCCGAGAACCGTTCCGTTCTCGGGGCGATCGGTGGCGCCCACGCCAGCCTTTGTTCTGACGTGAAGGTAGAACTCGTCCGTTGTCTCGCGGTAGTGCAGCGTCGCACCGGTCGTCTCGTACTCGTCCGAGAAGAGGTACCGGGCGTGAGGGGTATCGCGGCCCTCCTCGGGAAGAACGTAATCGACGGTGATTCGACCGTCGACGGTCGACAGCGAGGCGTGATCGTCATGGAAAGTGGCGCTACGTTTGTCGTACTCGAGGAACGGGGACGTAAAGCACGGCAGCCCTGCATACTTGCCTTGCTGCCACGTGGCGACGACAGACTTCAGCGACTCCGCCGCGCGGCGTCGAGCCGCTTGTACAAGGTTCGCGTGGAGGTCAGTCGCCTCTCGAACGTCGGCGTAGGTGCGGTCATGGAGGCGGCGCTTGTTTGTTATGACGTAGCCATCCTCGTCGCGGGCGTGGCGGACGACGTGGTTCGCCGCGTCACGGAACTGGTCGATGGTGTCGTGCAGAAGATTGGCGTCGTTGTCGGTCACATCGAGTTTGATCGGAACAGTCCGCCGCACCTCCATACCGTAGATGATCGCGTTTTCGTATTTAAAACTCAGCGCATGAGTGGGGATCAGCTTGACCAGCGACGGTGGTTGTACAGCCACATGAACGCGCTCTTCCTCACCCTGAAGGTAGAGTTTTCCGCGCTGTGGTTCCAATGACGCTCGACCGCCTCCGCCCGGTGGCCGACCGCGCGCTCCCGCCGTCCGTGCGGCTGGCCGAGCGGCTCGGGTTGACCCCCGACGGCGTCTCCGTCCTCGCCTTCGCCCTGGCGGTCGGCGCGGCGGCGACGTTCGTCGTCGGCGGCCCGTGGTACTGGCTCGGCGCCGCCCTCGTGTTCGCCAACGGCTGGCTGGACCTGGTCGACGGCGCGCTCGCGCGCGAGCAGGCGGTCGACTCGCCCGCCGGCGACCTGCTCGACCACGTGCTCGACCGGTACGCCGACGTCGTCCTCATCGCCGGGCTGGCGGTCGGCGTCGGGCGGTACGCGCTCGGCTTCGCGGCGGTCACGGGCGTGCTGCTGACCTCCTACCTGGGCACGCAGGCCCAGGCCGTCGGCGCCGGCCGGGACTACGGCGGCCTGCTCGGCCGGGCGGACCGCCTGGCGCTGGTCGGCGTCGCGGCGGCGCTGGCCCCGGTCGCCGGCGCGCTCGGCCCGCTGTCCGTCGTCGGCTGGCTGCTCGCGCTGTTCGCGGTGGTCGGTCACGTCACGGCCCTCCAGCGCTTCCTCGGCGCCTGGCGCGACCTGGCCTGAGCCCCGGTCGGTGGCGGGCCCTCGCCCGGCGGGCCGCGACGCGCCGGGGCGTACGATTTATGGCTGCACCGGGCCAAGCCCGGGCATGGTCCAGTGCGAGATGTGTGGCACCGAGACCGCGTCGCCGCGGACCGCCAAGATCGAGGGCGCGGAGCTCCAGGTCTGCGACGAGTGCGTGGACTTCGGCACGGAGATCCGCCAGGGCCCGGCGGACAGCTCGTCGTCCACGAAGTACTCCACGGACTCGTCGGGCGGGAGCCGGTCGTCGGGGAGCTCGGGCGGCGGGGGCGGCGGCCGGTCGCGACGCCGACGACGGGACATGTTCGACGACATGGACGAGCTCGCCGAAGACTACGACGGCCGCATCCGCGAGGCCCGCGAGGCCGCCGGCCTGAGCCGGGCCGACCTCGCCGGGCAGCTCAACGAGAAGGCCTCGCTCATCGGGAAGCTCGAGCGCGGCGAGTCGCTGCCGAGCGACGACGTCCGGCGCAAGCTCGAGCGCGCGCTCGACGTCGACCTCGTCGAGGGCGCGGGCGACGAGGAGACCGAGTGGTCCGGCGGCGGCGAGGCGTCGGGCATGACGCTGGGCGACGTCGTCAAGCGCAAGGACTAATCCGACGGGCGCCGGGCCGGGCGTCATGTTCGTGCTCGTCAACCTGAAGGCCTACGACTGCGACCCGGTCGCGGTCGCCGAGGCCGCCAGCGAGGCGGCGTCGGGGGCCCACGCCGTCGCGGTGGCGCCGCAGACCGCCCACCTCGAGCGGGTCGCCGCGACCGGCGCCGAGACCTGGGCCCAGCACGTCGCGCCCGTCGAGCACGGCAGCCACACGGGCGCCGCGCTGGCCGCGGCCGCCGGCGCCGCGGGCGCCGCCGGGACGCTGCTCAACCACTCCGAGCGCCGGCTCCGGCGGGCGGCCGTCGACGCCGGGCTCCGGGCGGCGGAGCGCGCCGGGCTCGAGACCGTCGTCTGCGCGAACAACCCCGCCCAGGTGGCCGCGGCGGCCGCGCTCGGGCCCGACGCGGTCGCCGTCGAGCCGCCCGAGCTCATCGGCACCGGCACGCCCGTCAGCCGGGCCGACCCGGACGTCGTCGAGGACGCCGTCGCGGCCGCGGCCCGGGTCGACCCCGACGTCGACGTGCTCTGCGGGGCGGGCATCTCCACCGGCGAGGACGTCCTCGCCGCCCGCGAACTGGGCGCGTCGGGCGTGCGGCTGGCCACCGGCGTCGCGCGGGCCGACGACCCCCGGGCGGCGCTCGAGGCGCTGGTCGAGCCGCTGTGAGTCGCTTCGCACCGCTCACGCCACCAGCGTCGGCAGCATCGCCGTCAGGAACACGATGACCGGCCACGCCGCGAAGTTCCAGTAGGGCACGTCCCGGTACCGGGCCGTCGACGCCGGCACGCGCGGGTAGCGCCACGCGCCGTCCTCGACGCCCCGCGGGTCGAGCACGACGTCCTGGAGCGTCGCCAGCGCCGCCGCGATGGCCGCCGCGGCGACGCCGAGCGGGACGACGAGCAGCGCGACCCGGAGCGCGACGTAGACGGTCGCGGGCCAGGCGAGGACGACGAGCGCCGGCACGCCGAGCAGCTTCGGCTCCAGGCGGTGTTCGACGAGCCCCGACTGCACGGCGACGACCTCGGCGGCGAACGCGATGGCCGCGCCGCCGACGAACAGCGCCAGCGCTCGCTGGGTCGGCCAGGTGACGACCGCGTGGCCGAGCGCGACGGCGCCCAGCGCGAGGATGGGCCGGCCGTACCGCCGCTGGACGTCCATGCCGGACGCCGCGGGCCCCGGCGACAAATAGCTGCGCCCCGGAGCGGGGCCGTCGACGGCCCGGCGAGCGCCGGCGAACCGGTCAGACGAAATCCGACAGCGTGGTCTGGACCGGCCGGGAGGGGCGCCATCCGTGGTCGGCGTCCCCCGGACGCTCGTCAGCGGACCCCGCCGGTTCCCCGGCGGGCTCGCTCGCCACGGCGTCCGCGCCGGCCCGTCCGTCACCGTCCGACCC
>CAZVOR010000072.1:0-10721 GCA_964628745.1 uncultured Halobacteriales archaeon | reverse complement strand
GGGGTGCTCGCGCGGTCGTTCGCCCGCATCCACCACGCGAACCTGTTCAACTTCGGCCTGCTGCCGCTGACCATCGACGAGTCGACCTACGAGCGGCTCGAGGGGAACGACGAGATCGAGATCGTCGACGACGTCGAGGAGGCCGTCCGCTC
This sequence comes from uncultured Halobacteriales archaeon, assembly GCA_964628745.1. GTDB lineage: Archaea > Halobacteriota > Halobacteria > Halobacteriales > Hikarchaeaceae > CAZVOR01. The sequence goes on along the minus strand of CAZVOR010000072.1, from coordinate 10,569 downwards.
GGGCGTCGAGGAGTTCACCATCCGCGTCAACGGCGACTGGGAGGCCACCGCCCGGCTGGACGCCTCCCCTCGCGAGCGCGAGATCCTCGCCGACGGCGGCAAGCTCCCGCACACGAAAAAGCACGCCGAGGCGGGCGGCTCGCCGGCCGCGGCGGACTGAACAACAGCGCTGCGGGCACCCGCCCCGCATCGAAACGAACGCTTTTCGTACGCTCCGCCGGAACCCCGGCGCCGTGACCCCGGACGAGCACAAGGCGCTGATACGCGAGTACTTCGCGGCGTGGGACGCCGGCGAGCCGGAGGCGATCGCCGCGTTCTTCGCCGACGACTTCTCGACGACGTACACTGCCCCGACCGGCGACGAGGTGCGGGTCGAACCGGCGGACGTCCGCGAGTGGATCGCCGACTGGCTCGGGGTCATCGCTGATACGAGCCACGAGGTCCGCGAGCTGGTGGCCGAGGACGACGTGGTGATGGCCCGGGTCACCTACCGGGGCGTCCACGCCGGCGAGCTCCTCGGTATCGAACCCACCGGAAACCGGGTCGAGGTCGAGGAGTATCTCCGATTCCGGCTCGCCGACGGCGAGATCGCCGAACTCGACTGGCTCGGCGACGACGCGGCGCTGCTGCGCCAGCTCGGCGTCGACCTCCCGATCGAACCCTGACGGCCACCGACGGGCGGCGCAGCGACCAGCCGGGATGGTCACTACAACGCGTAACTCGGCCGTCGTAGACAACCGAAAATCGTATCGCCGCGAGCGCCATGGCCACGAGCCATGCCAGCGGCTCCCGACCGGCTCCTGACGACCCACGTCGGCAGCCTGCCGCGGCCGCCCGAGCTCCGCGAACTGCTCGAGCGGCGCACGGCGGGCGAGGCGGTCGACGAGGCGGCGTGGGAGGCGGCCGTCGACGAGGCCACGGAGACCGTCGTCGAGCGCCAGCTCGACGTCGGCCTGGACGTCATCAACAACGGCGAGCAGCCGCGGGTCTCCTTCAACTGGTACGTCGCGGACCGGCTCGCCGGCGTCGACGGCACCAGGGAGGCGCCGCTGTGGGACGACCTCCGGGACTACCCCGACTACGCCGAGGAGGCGTTCTCCACCGACGTCATCGACCTGCGAACCCAGCCGGCGGTGACCGGCCCCGTCGAGTACACCGGCGCGGCCGCCGCGGCGGCGGAGCTCGAGGCGTTCGTCGAGCACCTCGCGGACACGGACGTGGCCATCGAGGACACGTTCGTCACCGCAGCGGCGCCGGGCATCGCGGCGACCTCGCTTTCGAACGAGTACTACGACGACCACCCCGAGTTCCTCTTCGCCATCGCCGACGCGATGCGCGAGGAGTACGAGCTCGTCGCGGAGACGGGGGCGACGCTCCAGCTCGACGCGCCCGAGCTGCTGGCCTCGGGCCACCGGGGGCCCCAGGACAAGTCCGTCGAGGCGCTCAGGCGCCTCGTCCGGCTCCACGTCGAGGCGCTGAACGAGGCCGTCGCCGACATCCCGGCCGAGCAGCTCCGGCTGCACACCTGCTGGGGGAGCTACGAGGGGCCCCACCACCGCGACGTCGAGCTCGAGCGGGTGCTCCCCGAGCTGTACGACCTCGATATCACCGGCCTCGGCGTCGAGCAGGCGAACCCGCGCCACCAGCACGAGTACCGCGCGTTCGCCGAGCACCCGCTGCCCGACGGCTGGTACCTCATGCCGGGCGTGGTCGACGTGAAGACGAACGTCGTCGAGCACCCGGCGACCGTCGCCGACCGGCTGGAGCGGGTCGCGACGGCCGTCGGCGACCCGACGCGCGTCGTCGCCGCGCCCGACTGCGGGTTCGACACGCAGGCCGGGCTCGGGATGGTGCACCCGGAGATCGCGTGGGCCAAGCTCGAGGCGCTGGTCGACGGGGCGGCCGTCGCCAGCGAGCGGCTCTTCTGAGGCGTCCGGCTCGCCGGCCCCGCGGCGCCCCGCCCGCGGGCGGTCAGCCGGGCAGGTGCGTCCCGACCAGCGCGAGCGCCACGGCCAGCATCGTCAGGCCGTTGAGGACGACGGACTGGCGGTGGTAGCGGTCGAACCCCGCGTCGCCGGCCGCCTCCATCCGGGGGATGAGCGCGACGAGCGAGTAGCCGGCCAGCAGCACGGCGACCGCGGTCGCGACGAGGACGAGCTGCGTCGTCCCGTCGAACGCGACGAGCGCCCCGCGGGCGAGCCCGGCGAGGAACGCAGCGGCGCCGAGGGCGACGCCCAGCCGGTAGTACCGGGGGAAGACGTCGTTGACGTACGCCCCGGCCTCGTCGCCGACGACGGCGAAGGCACGGGGCGCGCCGACGAACGAGAAGAACGCCATGACGCCGAGCCAGCTGCCCAGCGCGGCGTCGATCACGAGCGACAGCGCGGCGGTGTGGAGTGCCATCGGAGGCGGTCGTCGGGGCCGGCTAATGAACGTTCGCCCGGACGGCGCCGGCGTCGTTCGCCCCGACCTCGCCGACGTCGTCCGCCAGGCGCGCCGCCGGCCCGTCCGCCAGGCACGCCAACGGCCTTATGGCGGCCTGCGGCGTAGCCGCGACCGTGACCACCACGGCGCCCGGCGGCGAGCCGGACGACGGCGTGGCCATCCGGCGGGCCGAGCGGGCCGACCTGCTCGAGGTGGCCCGCATCGAGAAGCGGTCGTTCCCCCAGCCGTGGCCGTTCCAGGCGTTCGAGCAGTTCCTCGAGGAGCCGGGCTTCCTCGTCGCGGCCGACGGGCCGACCGTCGCCGGCTACGTCGTCGCGGACACGGTCCCGGACCGCGGGCACCCCGTCGGCCACGTCAAGGACTTCGCGGTCCACCCGGAGCTGCGCGACCGGGGGGTCGGCACGCGGCTGCTCGACCGGGCGCTCTCGGTGCTCGAGGGTCACGGGGCCGAACGGGCGAAGCTCGAGGTCCGGCAGACCAACGAGTCGGCCATCTCGCTGTACCGGCGGTTCGGCTTCACCCCCAGCCACCTCATCTCCAGCTACTACGCCGACGGCGAGGCCGCCGCGGTGCTCGTCGTCCACTTCGAGGACCGCTGGCGGCCGTTCGACTGAGCCCGCCGGCGGGGATGGCCGACCCCGTCGCCCGGCCGCCCGGACCGCAGCGACCTTGTGGGTCGGCCGCGTAGCCGGCCCGCATGGGCTACGCCTGCCCCGTCTGCGACGACCTGCAGGCCGACGCGGAGCACCTCGCCAACCACCTCGCGTTCACCGCGATGCTCCACGGCGACGAGCACGTCGACTTCCTCGACGCGCGCGTCCCGGACTGGGAGGACCGCCGACCCCCCGACCTGGCCGCCGAGGTCATCCACCACGCCGAGTACGTCGAGCACGACGCGGCCCTCGACGACACCGCCGGCGGCGCCGGGACGGGCCACGGCGGGGACGAGGCTGACCGCGACGCCGGGACGCCCGGGCGCCCCGACGCCGAGGCGGACGCCGTCGACCTCGAGGCGCTCGCCGACGGGACGCTCGACGAGGAGAGCCGGCGCGTGGTCGACGAGGCGCGCAAGCTGTTCAGCCGGGGCGCCGAGCCCGACGAGGACGAGGACTGACGGGCATGGAGACGCGGGGCCGGCTCGAGTTCGAGACCGAGGCCGCGGCCCGCGAGGCGTTCGAGGCGGCCGGGCCCCGGGCCCGGACGGTCGTCCGCGAGGTCGCCCGGGCGATGGACTTCGACCGCGACGAGTACGAGCGACGCGTGACGCCCGCGGTCGTCGAGACGGCCCGCGACGCGCTGTTCGCCGGCGAGCTCGCCGTCACGGTCGGCAGCCGCGAGGCGTTCGAGGCCTGGCGCCAGGAGGCCGACCTCGCGGTGACGGTGGTCGGCAGCGACGAGGTGGACAACGCGGCCTGGCACGCCGCGCCGTTCGCCGGGGAGGCGGTCGCGGCGACGTTCCAGCACGAGCCCGACGCGGCGGTCGAGACGCTGCGCCGGCAGGCGGTGGGGCGCATCTACCGCGAGCGGCTGTAGCCGGGGGCTTGTGACCTCCAGACGCGGGGCGGTCCGGCGCCTTCCTCGAATCGCCACGGTGCTGCCCACCCGACGGTCGATTTCGACCCCCGCTCGAGGAGCCGTCTCACGTGGTCGAATCGGCATCCTGTACTCGACGTTCCCTCCGTTCGGTCCGCCGGTGCGAGCCCGGAGCTCGGTCGACCTGGGCGTGAGGGTTCGGGATCGCACGCCCGGAACCTGTGGACCGCTGCCCGTTCTCTCGTTGCCTGCACGGTATCGCGGACGGATTCACCGGGGCGTACTCGACGGGCGAGCGCGTTCTCGATAGCCGATAAGTTATCCCCATTGCGCTTCGAGATGCACTCACCAGCGATCTCCGCCCGCCGAAACGAGCCACCACGATGCCTGCCCTGGACGTTCGCACCTTCGATACGTACGATGCCTTCGCCAGGGAGTGGCACGCGGGGACGCTCTCCGACACCGCCATCTCGCTTGAAGACGCCCGGGAACGGGGATTGCTCAACGAGCAGGGCACCCGCCAACTGTGGCAGTTGTTGGGCCTCCTCGACGACGATGAACTGGTCATCCACCTCCCCGAGTGGTTGGCCGAAGAGAAGGTCGGCTTCACCGAAAGCGCCACTCCCACGACGTTCGTCGGACGCGTAAGCCGGGAGACCGAGAAGGCGATTCTCCTCGAGGATTCGGCGGCGGCCCGACCGCTCATGTCGCTCGCCCATCGGATCCACTCGATCGAGGACGGATTATCGACCACCGGGACCGATGACGACCGACGAGGCTGGTTAGAGCGCCGTCTTCGGGAGAAGCGGGAGGCGTTCGAAACCCGGGACGAGATGGTCGGCCTCGGAGATGAATGGGTCCCGAAATCACAGGTCCAGCTTGCCATTCGACGGGAGACGATGGGGGCGGACAGATCGTGAGTCCGCGGGGCTATGGATATGGTCTGCGATAGGCAGACGGGTGCAATCGACGGCGATTTTCACTCGGATAGGTCGCACGCTACGCGCGGTTGAAAGTAACCGTCACGCAGGCCGCATTACCGGGGACGTCCTCCGGAGCCCGTACGAACGGTACGCTCCAATCGATGATCGCTCGGTCGTCGTCCGGCGCGACGGGGATTGCTGCGTGCCCGTCGCGTTTTCATCGAACCGTTTCTGCCAGTTAGCGACCCTTTCGTCTCGCTTGGACGGGGTGATTGCTCTCCCCGAATCATCAATCGACGAGTGACGACGAACCAGGCCGGCGACGAGTGATAGGGCCCGATGTTCGGCAGCGGTGAGGGGCGGTCTATCCCCGAGGCTGCCGAACCAGCAAGCGGGCTTCTGCTGGTGCTCCGATTCGACCTACTGGAAGGCGATCGACTTCTGGCGGCTCTCCTCGCTCTTCGGGAGCGTGATCGTGCAGACGCCCTCCTCGCAGCTGGCCTTCGCCTCCTCGACGTCGATGGGGACGGGGAGCGTGATCGTCCGCTCGATGCGGCCCAGCCGCTCGCGCTGCACCGGGCGGTCGTCCTCTCCTCCCTCCTCGCGGCGGGTCGCCGAGACGTGGAGCGTGTTGCCCACGGCCTTCAGCTGGATGTCCTCCTCGTCACAGCCGGGGAGGTCGACGCGGACGGTTATCGACTCGGGGGAGTCGAGGATGTCGACGAGCGGGCTCGTCGCCAGCAGCTCCTCGTCCTGGCCCATCGGCTGCGGCATCGCGCCCGGTCCGAGCTCCGGCTGCTGGACCTGCCCTTGTTGAACCTGCCCCGGCGACTGCTGCTGGGGCATCCCCTGGCCCGGTGGCTGGGGCGACTGCTGGGACATCCCCTGGCTCTGCGGCCCCATCGGCGGCGCGGCGCCCGGCGGCGCCGGTTGCGCCGCTGGCTGCGCCTGCGCTTGCTGCGGAGGCGCCTGCCCCTGCCCCGGCTGCCGGGACGACATGGGTTGCTGCATCGGCATCCCCTGGGCCTGCCCGGGCGACGGCTGGCTCCCGACCTGACTCGCTCCGGGCTGCTGGAGCGTCGATTGTGACGCGAACCCGGCCTGCTGGAACGGTTGCTCCTGGCCGGGTTGTCCTCCCGGCGTGGACGGCTGCTGCATCGGCGTGGACTGGAGCTGTCCGGGCTGGCCCTGCACCGGCTGCTGGGCGGGGATTAGTTGCTGTTGCCCCGGCTGTTGCGCCTGGGTGGATTGCCGCCCGACCGGCTGCTGGCTCATCTGCTGTGGCGGTACCTGTGGCTGTTGCGACGGCAGCTGTGGGGGCGACTGGCTCCCCCACGGCGGCTGCAGTTGCGTGGTCTGGTAGTTCGGTTGCATGGATTGGTTCTCCCGCGGTCGCGTGCGTCCCCTCGATTGGCCCCCGAACCACTGCATCACCGGCTAGGCCGTCCCTTCCCCGTCGTGTCAGGTGTGGTGACACACCGCAATCGAAGGGGTTCGTCGTCTACGCGCGTCCGTAAAAGCGGTTATTACGTGATAGCGTGCCTTCGTCAGGAATGGTTGCCAGGTAGCGAACGTCGGCCGTCGCGCCGTCGCCGCGTCGGCGCTCCATGGCGGCGGGTCGGGCTGGCCGCCACGCCTCCCACGCGAGCTACGCGCCTCCGAATCCGCCGCAGGGCCAGGGGGTCGCAGTGCCGACCCGTGGCCCGCTAGTAGATGTACTCCTGCTCGGCCCCGTCGTCGTCGAAGCACACGTCCCGCAGGCGCTGCAGGTACGTGACCCGCGCGGCGCCGGGCGAGGCCAGTGGTTCGACGGTGACGTCGATGGCGTCGTCGGGGACGGCGACGCACTGCCCGTTGTACGTTATCTCTGATACGACCCGATAGTTTGCCTGAGGTTGATCCATTGCGTGTTGGGCCTCCTGGTCCCGTCGGCGTGCGACCTGGTACCGCGCGTGTAGGGTTGACTTACCCGGCATAGGGAAAACGTAACCATATACTTGTCGCCCGACCCGGCGGGAGCCCGAGGGGACAACCTGACCGCACGCTGGCGATTTCTCGCCGCCGGAATCCGCGTAGCGCGCTCGACGACGAATCGGTGGGGTGAGCCGGTCGCGGCGGGACGGAATCGCCACGGCCGGCGAACGAGTAAAGCCCCGGCCGGCCCTCGCCCGGGACATGCCCGACTGGGCCGTCCTCGAGTCGACGATGGAGTACGAGAACGGGTGGTACGACGGCGGTTACGACGCCGTCGAGCAGCCCGACGGCACGACCAAGCGCTACTACTGGGCGAGCCTGCCGCCCGCCGTCGTCGTGGTCCCGCTGCTCGATGGCTCCCAGCGAGACTCGGGCGGCGGCGAAGTGGTCCTCGTCGAGCAGTACCGTCCCGTCGTCGGCGAGCGCTACCTCGAGCTCCCGGCCGGTATCGTCGAGGACGGCGAGTCCTACGCGGCCGCCGCGGCCCGGGAGCTCCGCGAGGAGACGGGATACGACCCGACCGAGACGACGCTCCTGCAGACGCTCGACGTGGCGACCGGCGTGCTCCGGCACGAGCGAGGAATCGTCGTCGCCGAGGGGCTCTCCCCCGGCGAGCCGGACCGGGACGGCAACGAGTTCCTCGAGGTGACGACCCGGCCGTTCGAGGCGGCGCTCGAGGCGGCCCGGGCGCCGCCGGCCAGCGACGCCACCATCGAGGGGCTACTGCTGGCGACGGCCGACGGCTACCTGCCCCGGGACGGGTGAGCCGCGGGCGGCGTGGCCCGGAGCGCGAGGACTACCGCTCGGAGCACGAAAACGGGGCCGCTCGACGGCGCCCGGAAAGTGGCTACGCGACGTTGAAGCCCTTCTCGCGAAGGACGTCGCCGATACGATCGCGGTGGTTCCCCTGCAGCTCGATGGAGCCGTCCTCCACCGTGCCGCCGCAGGCGAACTTGGATTTGAGGTCCGAGGAGAGGCTGTCGAGGTCGACGTCCTTGGGGTCGAATCCCTGGATCACCGTGACCTCCTTCCCGTACCGACGTTCGTCGATATGGATGGTGATCTCCTGGGACTCCCGCGCCACGTCCTCGCAGACGCAGAGCTCCTCGGGCAACCCGCACGTCGAGCAGACTTCCGCCATTACAGCGCGGAGCTACACGACCGGCCTACAAAACCCTGTCGGGCCCGCTGACGGCGGTCCCGTCACGACCAGGGCGACCACTCCTCGCGGAGCTCGCAGAGCATGCCCCAGGCCCGGTCGGCCTCGGCCTCGGTGACCCGGCCCGCGTAGTGGGCTCGCTCGTACAGCTCGAACAGGTGGACGAGCCGGCCGCCGTACGGCCCGGCCCGGGCGGCGCCGCTGTCGGCTCCGGGCGTCGGCACGCCGTAGGCGACCCCGTCCCGTCCGGCGGTGAAACGCGAGCGGATGGCCCGGAGGTACGCCCGGGGCGTCTCGTCGGGCCGGCGCGGCCGGTACCGCCGGGCGAGGAGGTAGTCCAGCCGGGCGAACGTCGCCTCGACCCGCCGCCGGGGCGGGCCGCCCGGGTTGCGGCGCAGCCACACGAACCGGCGCCCGCGCTCGAACAGGCCGGTCCGGTGGGCGGCCGTGGCCGCGCCCGCCAGCAGGATGAGCCCGTACAGCACCGTCTGCTCGTCCGGGAGCCCGTCGCCGGGCCCGTCGCCCGCGTCGCCGGCCCCGCCGCCGTCGAGCAGCCCCCGGGGGACCGTCGGCGTCCCGCCGGCCGTCGGGTCACCCTCCGCCCCCTCGATGTCCGCGGGGGCGCCCGGCGAGACGCCGACGTCGTCGTCGGAGGAGTTCGGCGTCGCGATCGGCCCGCCGGTCAGGTCGGTGTCGACGTCGGACTCGCCCGAGGCCCGTGCCTGGTCGAGCGCCGACCCCTCGGCGGCCTGCCGGGGGCCGGCGGGGGTCGGGTCGAAGGCGACCCAGCCGTTGTGGGGGAAGTAGACCTCGACCCAGGCGTGCGAGTCGAGCCCGCGGACGACCCACTGGTTCTCGGTCACCCGCTCGCCCGCGGTGTAGCCCACGACGAACCGGGCCGGGATGCCCTGGCTGCGGAGCATCGCCACCATCGCCGTGGCGTAGTAGACGCAGTAGCCGCGGTCCATCTGGAAGATGAAGCCCGCGGCGACGTCGCCATCGGGCTGTTCGACGTCCAGCGAGTACTGCTTGTTCGCCTCGAGCCACTGCTCGACGACCCGGGCGGTGTCGTACGGGTTCGTCGCCCGGGCGGTCAGCTGCGAGGTGAACTCCCCGACCCGCTCGGGCGTGCTCTCGGGCAGCTGGGTGTACCGCTCGACGACCTCCTCGGGGTAGTCATCCCCGGAGGCGCGCAGCTCCAGCGCCGAGGGGTTGTCCCGGTGGCTCTCGACGCTGTACCGGTCGCCCGGTCGGAGCGTCACGGCCGGCTGGAGGCTCCCCATGGACGTCACGCGCGTCCGGTCGGCGCCGTCGACGACGCGGGTGGGCTTCCACGCGGCCGGCATCACGGTCGAGGAGGACTCGACCCGGAACGTCTGGCGGAGGCGCCTGATCTCGTTGCCCGCCGGGTAGGGGAGCGAGCCGTCGTACGCGCGGCTCTGCCCGGAGCGGACCCAGCCGCGACCGCTGTACCGGTCGAACGCCCCGACCCGCCACCGGGCCGGCGCCTCGGCCGTGACGGTGTAGCGCACCTCGGGCGAGAGGCTGGTGCTGCCGCGCACCGCGACGCTGTCGCCGGCCGTGACGAGGCTCGACTCGACCGTGCTCCCGCCCCCGCTGCCGGGCAGCAGCGGCCGGGCCTCGCCGCCCGGCACGAGGCTCACCGAGGTCGTCACCACGAGGATGGCGACGAGCAGCACGACCACGGCGTCCCGCTGGGCCGACGTGCCGTCCTCGTGGTCGAGGCGGCCGAACCCGAGGGCCGCGACGGCGCCGAGCACGCCGACGAGCCCGTGGATCACGTCGACGTCGCCGGTCGAGATGAAGAAGGCGAGCGCCGCGCCCCCCACGAGCACGCCCAGCGCGTACCGCCGCCGGAGGAACAGGTACGTCGAGACGAACAGTGGCCCCGGCGTGAACCCGAGCGCCCAGACGCCGGCCTTCGTCATCCGGAGCACGGACAGCCCCGAGAGCAGGGCGACGGTGTCGCGGAGCTGCCGCTCGACAGCGAGCCCGCCGCCCGGGATGGCGAGCAGGTAGGCGCCCAGCCCGGCGACCAGCAGCGCCGCGCCGAGCAGCAGCGCGTAGCGCAGCCGCAGCGTCGCCCCCACGGCCAGCGCTAGCGCCATCGCGGCGACGACCTCGAACGCGAACAGCTCGAGCCCGCCGGGCCCGCCGACGACGTCGACGACGTGGTACAGCACCGCCAGGTGGGCCCCGGTCAGGACGGCCGCCCCGGCCAGCGCGAGCGCGCGGTCGACCGCCGGGCGGTCGTCGAGCCACCGCGCGAGGCTGGCTCCCGGCGCCGGCCACGCGGCGCTCACGCCACCCCCCCGGGCCAGCCAGCCCGCGCCTCGCTGGCCGGTAGCGTCACCGACCGACCCGCGACCTCGGCGAACGGGACGGCCGCGTCCGTCAGCTCGACGGTCACGCCGTCGGCCCCGGCGCGGACGAGCACGTCGGCGCGTCGTCGGTCCCGCTCCGGCACCGCGCCCCCGGGCGTCCGGGCCAGCGCGTCTAGCACGCGGTCGGCCT
>CAZVOR010000071.1:0-10759 GCA_964628745.1 uncultured Halobacteriales archaeon | reverse complement strand
ATGGCCCAAGGGCTCGACGTCGGCACGATGAACATCCTCTCCGCGAGGCAGGACGCTGACGAGACCGTCTTCGTCCAGCAGCGCAACTCCTTCGTGGAGATCGAGTACAGCGACATGGCCGAGCAGATGCTGTCCAGAAGCGAGGTGCTGCACATCCGCAAGGACGACAAGGTCTACATCGTCGGGGACGACGCGCTCAACTTCGCGAACATCTTCAACCGCGAGACGCGCCGGCCGATGCAGCACGGCATCCTCTCGTCGGACGAGAAGTCGGCCATCCCGATGATCAAGCTCATCATCGAGCAGGTGGTCGGCGAGCCCGAGCGCGACGGCGAACGGCTGTTCTTCTCGACGCCGGCGGACCCCATCGACACGGACCTCTCGACGCTGTACCACCAGAAGACCCTGGAGTCCATCATCGGCGACATGGGCTACGCCCCCGAGCCCATCAACGAGGGCATGTCGGTCATCTACTCGGAGCTGGCCGACAACAACTTCACCGGCCTGGGGCTGTCGTTCGGCGCCGGCATGACGAACGTCTGCCTGGCCTACTACGCGGTGCCCGTGATGACGTTCTCCATCGCGCGCGGCGGCGACTGGATCGACGAGCAGGCCGCCCGGGCGACCGGGACGCCCGTCGACAAGGTCACGGCCATCAAGGAGGACGACTTCGCGCTCGACTTCACGACCGACATCGGCGGCGTCGAGGGGGCGCTCGCCATCTACTACGACAACCTGCTGGACTACGTCATCGAGAACATCGTCGCCGAGGTCGACGAGGAGGACGTCGAGGAGGGCCTCGACGTGCCCGCGGTCGTCACCGGCGGCACCTCCAGCCCGGAGGGCTTCGAGGCGCTGTTCGAGGAGCGCCTGGCCGACTCGAACATCCCGTTTACCATCAGCGGCGTCTCGCAGGCCACCGAGCCGCTCTACAGCGTCGCGCGGGGCTCGCTGGTCGCCGCCCGGTCCGAGGAGGAGTTCGTCGAGGACGAGGCGGCGACCGCCACCGCCACCGACGGGGCGGGCGAGGACGCCGACGGGTAGGGTTCGCGGGAGCCGATCGGCTGGCTCGACGGGGCGGCGGGCCGGGCCGGCGCGGGCGCGGTCGGCGAGAGCCACTGGCGACGCCCTACCCGTCCCGCCGGAACCGCGCGATGGCCTCCGCCCACGTCTCGTCGGCCCGCCGCTCGACCGGGCGGTGGTCCGCGTCCACGCCCACGTAGCCGCAGGTCTCGCACTGGACCGCCTCGGCCCCGTCGAGCGCGAACGTCGCGAGGGGCTCGTCGCACCGCGGACAGTCCATGCGGGCCGGCACGGCCCGGTCGGAAATGAACGTTCCCCGCGGGCCCGACGGGCGGCGGCCGGACGAGCCGACCCCGCGCCCGGTCACTCGCCGGTCGGCTCGTCCTCGCGGAGGGCCTCGACGACCGCCCGTCGCCTGGCCCGGCCGTCCTCGACCGCCCGACGCAGCGCCTCGAGGTCCGACTCGAGCCGGTCGAGCCGGTCGAGCTCCGACTCCAGCGCCTCGACCTCCGCCTCGAGCGCGCCCACCTCCGACTCGTGGGTCACCTCGACGTCGTCGACCCGGTTCCGCAGGCGCTTGACGCGGGAGTCGAGCAGGGCCACCTCGTCCGCCGCCTCCTCGAGCCGGTCGTCGAGGCCGGCGCGCGACTTGGCCGCCCCGGCGAGGTCCCCGCGCAGCTCGTCGACGGCCCCGGAGAGCGCCTCGATGTCCTCGCGGACGTCGGCGAGGAACTCGTCCGCCGGGCCGTGGACGTCGATGAGCTCCTTGAGCGCGCTCGAGTAGACCGCGAACTCCTCCAGCTTCGACTCGAGCTCGCGCAGCCGCACCTCGGTGCTCTTCGAGGGCCGCTCCGCGGTAGCCAGCGCGTCGGAGAGGGCTTCGCCGAGCGCGCGTCGCTGCTCGTCGGAGAGGTCGCCGGACTCGAGCCGGCGGACGAACTCGTCGACGACGTCGACCTCGTGCCGGGTAGCGTCGGCCCCGGGGCCGTCATCGGCGTCCGCCGCCTCGGGGCCCGCTGCGGCGTCGCCCCGGCCCTCGGGCGCGGAATCCGGCGCCTCCGCCGGCCCGGCCTCCTCGCGAACCTCGAAGAACTCGCGGAACGGCCGCGTCTCGTCGTCCGGTTCGCCGTCGTCCGCCGGCTCGTCCTCGTCGGGGCCCGACCGGTCGACCGTCGACTCGATCTCCGAGATCGACGCGGCCAGCGACGTGTCCTCGTTCGTGCCGCCGAACGGGTCCCCGCCCGGGATGCGCGCGTCGGGTGACTCCTCGCCCTCCGCGTCCGCCTCGTCGCCGGCCTCTTCCTCCCCGTCCGCGTCGCCCGCCGAATCCGGGTCGGGCCGGTCGGCGCCCCGGGTCAATCGCCCTTCGCCCGCGGTCGCCGCTGGAGGCGCCTCGTCCGCGTCGGCGCCGAACATCAAGCGCTTGATGCCGAAGTAGAATCCCTCGGTGGCGGCGTCCTCCGACCCGACCGCGCCCTCGCCCCGCGGCATCGACGCGGCGTCGAGGTCGACGCCCTCGGTTTCGTCTGCGTCGACCGGCTCCGAGAGCTCGATGGACGGCGGCGTCTCCCGCTGGAGCGCCTCGACGGCGGTCGGGCGCCCGGGCTCCGTCGGCCGGAGGCCGTACCGGACCACCACCTCCCGGCCGGGCTCGACGACGCCGCTTACGACCGCGGCGTGGGCGTCGATGCGACCGTGCTGTGGCTCGTACGCGGGGTCGAAGTCGATCTCCCCGACGTCGAACTTCGAGGGGAGGGGGTCGACGAGCTGGAATCGCACCGGCCCGTCCCCGACGGCGGTGACGACGTGGGTGACGATGACCCCCGAATCGCGGACGGCGAGCCGGCGCTCGTCCCGCAGCAGGTCGTCGGCCGTCTCGACGGGGTCGACCGCGCTCCCGCCGGCCCCCTCGTCGGCTGGCATGGTCACTACGGTACCGGAGAGGGAGACCGGGTATATTTAATGCATCATTAATCCGCGCGGCCCGCCGGCGATTTCGGCGGAGTGCGCCGGGGTCGCCGGTCGACCCCGCCGCCGTCGCCGGTCGGACCGTATCGCGTCGAGTGCCGCCCGCCCCGCAACCGGGCGACTGTCGTTCGAGGGGCGGCCACGCCACCCGACCGCCCGCGCGTGGCCCCGACGGCACCAGCGGCCGGCCGGCCCGAGGCGATATAACTTCCAAACATAAATACTAATGTTTATATGCTCAGAGAGTATTTCATCTGCCATGAGCACGACCGCCGACGCCGAACTCGCCCTCGAACGCTGTCGACCGACCGAGGGCACGCCGGTCGCCATCGAGGCCGACGCGCTCGCATCCACGGCCGACGACCACCTCCGGTCGCTCGCCCGCCGGCTCGACGCCGCGGGCTACGTGCCCGCCGAGCTGGTCGTCGAGGCCGACTTCGACGCGGGCGGGAGCCTCGCGACGCAGGCCGAGGCGGACCGCGTCAGGACGCTCCTGGGCGCCGCCGACTTCCTCGGCGCCGGCACCGTCCGGCTGGAGGTCGGTGCCGTCGGCGACCCCCGAACGGTCCGCCCAGCCATCTCGGCGCTCCGCGAGCGCGCCGCCCGCGACGGCCTCTCGCTCGTCGTCAGCGGCGTCGACGCGCTCGACCTATAGGCGGCCGGCGCGGAGTGGGGTCGATGGCGACCAAGCGCGCGCTCGAGCGTCGGCTGGCCGACCTCGCCGCGTTCCGGACCCCCCGCGTCGAGCTCGAGCAGTACGCGACGCCCGCGGACCTGGCCGCCCAGCTGGTCCACCTCGCGGACCTGCAGGGCGACCTGGACCGACCGGTGGTCGACCTCGGGTGCGGGACCGGCGTGCTCGCGCTCGGGGCCGCGCTCCGCGGTCCGCCCCGCGTCGTCGGCGTCGAGCGCGACCGGAGCGCCCTCGACGTCGCCCGCGAGAACGAGCGGACGCTCGAACCGCCGGTCGGCGTCGACTGGCTGTGCGCCGACGCGGCGCGGCCGCCGCTGGCACCGCTCGACGCGACCGTCATCATGAACCCGCCGTTCGGCGCCCAGCGCGGGCGCCGGCACGCCGACCGCGCGTTCCTCGCCGCGGCCGCGGACCTCGCCGTCGTCTCCTACTCGGTGCACAACGCCGACAGCCGCGGGTTCGTCGAGGCCTTCGCTGCCGACAACGGCGGTACGCTGACCCACGCCTTCGAGGCCTCGCTCTCGCTCGACCGGCAGTTCCCGTTCCACGACCGCGACCGGACCGAGCTGGCCGCCGAGGTCTTCCGGGTGGTCTGGCGGTGACCGGCTACCGGCCGTCCCCGCGCCGCCGCCGGAACGCCGGGGTCACCGGTAGGTCTCCCGGCGGGCGACCTCGACGCGCGTCTCGTTGACCTGCGCGTAGATCGTCCCGTCCTGCCGGCTGAACTCGATGCCGGCGCCGGTCACCGTCGTGTTCTCGGCCGGCATCGGCAGGTAGGCCACCGACGTGTTGTTCCGGACGACGTCGAGGTAGAAGCCGTCGGTCGTCGGGTCGACCGTCACGCGGTGGCCGGCGAGGACCGGGTCGGCCGTCCGCTCCCCGGAGAGGAACGCCAGCTGCCTGACGCCGTCGCCGCGCTGCAGGAACACGCGGTAGGCGGTACCGTTCCCGGCGACGACCCAGCCCCGGCGCGTGGCGGAGACGGTCTCGCGCCAGCCCGGCCCGCCCAGGGCGACCCGGGCCCGCCCCGCGAACGCCAGCCGGCCGGCCGGGACGGCCCGCGTCCAGAGGTGGCGCTCGCCGCTCACGACGATGACGCCGCTGGTCCGCACCTGCGTGGTCTCGCCGAGCACCGAGAGGTTCACGACGCTCGTCCCCTGGTCCGTTACGTTCTCCGCGTACACGACGGTGTAGTCGCGGACCTCGACGACCGGCCCCTGCCCGGGCGGCGCCTCGTCGGCCACCGTGGTCAGGTTCAGCGGGACGGCCGCCGCGCCGACGACGAGCGAGGGGAAGACCAGCACGAGCACGCCGACGGTCCGCAGCGGGACGTCGAACGCGGGGACCGTCCCCTCGCGGTCGGCCGCCAGCAGGGCGAGCGTCACGAGCAGCGCGAGCGCGAGGACGAGCACCACGCCGAGGCCCCGGTAGAGCACGTACCGGTCGCCCCCGCGGTACCACCAGACGGCCCACAGCGACAGCGACGTCGCGACGAGCAGCGTGCCGACCCACAGCCGCGTCGGGCTCCGCTCGCGGCGCCGCAGGACGAGCGCGCCGAGCGCCAGCCCCAGGAACAGCCCGAGCAGGTGACCCTGGACCGCCACCCCGGCCCACCACGGCTGGGTGAACGACGGCTCGGCCCGCGCCTCGACGACGGGCGACTGCAGCGCACGGTAGACCAGCCCGACGACGTCGTCGGCGGTCAGCGCGACGACCGTCCCGATGGGGTAGCGCACCAGCGCGAAGCCGGCGAACGCGTAGACGACGCCCGAGAAGCCGACGACCGGCCCCCACGAGAAGAGGCTCGTCAGCAGCCCGACGAGGACCGCCCCCGCCGGGAAGACGACGAACGCGCGGACGTACGGGTTCGACCGCGGGCCGGCGAACGACGCCTCGCCCCGCCGGTCGGGGAAGTGGCCCCAGGCGTACTCCGCGAGCGTCCCGAGGACCGCCGTCCCGAGCAGGTTCCCCGTCAGGTGGCCGACGCCGTTGTGCGCGAACGGGGCGACGACGACGCCGAGCGGGTAGAGGTACGACCACGACCGGTACGGGATGACCACCGGCAGGCGCCACCGGGCGACGCCGCCCTGCACGAACAGGTAGACGGCGAGCACGAACAGGCCGGTCACGAGCGTCCCCCACGGGACGCCGAGCAGCAGCCGCGACCGGCGCCGCGGCCCCCAGTCGCGCCGCCGGTCGAGCCACCGGACGACGGCCAGCGAGAGCCCCGCCGCGAGGACCACGCCCAGCTCCGCCGCCGGCAGCCACCCGGGGACCGAGGCCATACCCGCCCGTCGCACCCCGCCGATTTATTGGTTGTTGACGCGGCGCGCGGCGCAACCGTTTTCGGGAAGGTGGGCGAACCGCCGGCCATGCGCGTCCGACCGCTCGAGGGCCCGGACGACGCCCGCGAGCTGACCGTCGCCCACGCCAGGGCCTGGCGCGAGGCGTACGGCGGGGTGCTCCCCGAGGCCGCCATCGAGCGGGTGACGAGCGTGGACCCGAGCGCCGAACGGGTCGACGCGCAGTGGGAGCGACTGTCCGGCTACAGCGCGGGCCGCGTCCACGTCGCGGAGGATGGCACGGGCACGGTCCGCGGCTACGCGGTCTTCCGCTGGGGCGACGACGAGACGAAGCCGTCCGTCCCCACGGACGCGGCCGAGCTGAAGGAGCTCTACGTGGACCCCGACCACTGGGGCCGGGGCTTCGGGACGGCGCTGCTCGAAGCGGGCCTCGACCGGCTGCCGGACGACGTCGACGTCGTCGCGCTCGAGGTGCTCGCGGGGAACGAGGTCGGGGCGGGCTTCTACGCGGCGCGAGGGTTCGAGCGCGCCGGCGACGCGTCGGTGGAGATAGCCGGGACGACGTATCCCACCGAGGTCTGGGTCCGCGAACGGGCGAGCGCCGGCTCCCGGTCGTCGGGGCGGTCCGGCTGACGACCGCCGCCCGGCCGCGCCGCCCCGTCGTTCGCCAGTAACGACGGGTTTCCCCGTCCTCAGCCGTCGTTACCCGCACGGCCCGGCCCTTCCGGGCTGGCTAACAAAGGGTGGCGGGCAGGACCGGGGCGCCATGACCCGAAACTTCCGTACGGACGGGTCGAGCACCGGGACGTCGGACGACGCGGAACTGACGGCGTCCCGGCGACGGGTACTGCTGGGCGTGGGCGGCGCCGGGCTGGCGTTCGGGGTCGGCCGGGCCGCGGGCCAGCCGACCGAGTCGTTCGAGCTCGGCGGCGACGTCGGCGGCTGGTACGGCCGGTCGCCGGCCGGCATCGCCGACCAGACCAACCCCACGCTCTCGCTCTCGGCCGGACAGCAGTACGAGGTCACGTGGGAGAACCTCGACGGCCAGCCGCACAACCTCGTCCTCCGCGACGACGCCGGGAACCAGCTGGTCCGCTCGGACGTCATGAGCGAGCAGGGCGCGACGCAGACGGTGGTCTTCACCGCGACCGAGGCGATGACCGCCTACATCTGCGAGGTACACCCCGACGCCATGGTCGGGGCGGTCAGCACCGGCGGCAGTCCGGGCGGTTCGACGGCCACCTAGCCGTCGACGGGCGACGGGGCCGGCACACCCTGGAGGCGCACCCTCAAGTTCGACGGCTCGACGCGGGCCCCGGCCGCCGGGTCGGCGGCGAGAGCAGCGCCCCCGCGCGCCGCCGGTCCGAAACGTTCAAAGGCGCACCCGGCCCACGGCCGGTATGGAACTGCGCGTCATCGAGAAGACCGACGCGGAGCTGGTCATCGAGATCGGGGGCGAGGACCACACGTTCATGAACGTGCTGAAGGGCGCCCTGCTCGAGACCGAGGGCGTGACCGCGGCGACCTACGACGTGAACCCCGAGCAGTCCGGGGGGCAGACCGACCCCATCCTCTCGGTGAAGACCGACGGCCGCGACCCGCTAGAGGCGCTCGAGGACGCCGCCGGGAACATCAAGGCGACCTCGGAGGGCCTCATCGAGGCGTACGAGGCGGCCACGTAGGCCGTCGGGCAGGCGACGCGGGTCGCCGCGCACGTCGAGGGGGCGCTCCGGGGAGCGTCGGTCACTCGCGTTCCGCCGCCCCGGAACGAGCCGCGTCGCCGGTGAACGACCCGACGTCGAGGTGGAGGAGCCCGAACAGCCGGTCGTCCGTCCGGACCGAGGTGGCACACGCCGCCAGCGCCCGCCGGGCGCGCTCGCCGCGCTCGGCGAGGAGGTCGAGCGGCCCGTCGTCCGTCGAGCCGCGGTTCCAGCCCGCCTCGAACAGCCGGCAGTACCCTCCGAGGAGGGCGTTGACGACGGGGCCGTACCGGCGGGCGCTCGGCCCGGCGTAGAGGTTCGCGACGGTGCCGTCGTCGACCAGCGCCGCCCAGGCCCGGACCACCTCGTCGGGCCGGTCGAAGATGAGGACGGCGAACGAGGAGAGGACGCCGTCGACCGGCCCCGCTACCGGTGGCTCCCGGACGTCGCCACGCACGAGGGCGACGTTGTCCCAGCCCCGCCGGTCGACCCGTCGCCTCGCCCGCGCGAGCATGCGGGGGCTCAGGTCGACGCCGACGACCGTCCCGTCGGGACCGACGGCCCGACGGAGGATGGCGAGGTTGAGGCCGGTCCCCGTGCCCATGTCGACGGCGGTGTCGCCGGGCGACAGCTCCAGCGCCTCGACCGCGGCGCGCCGGGCCGGCCGGACGAGCGGCAGGACCGGGTTCCAGTCGTAGAGGCCCGCCCAGCCGTCGTAGACCCGGCGGACGGCCTCGAGGCGTCCGCGGCTCCCGCCCGGTCCCGCCGCGGCCGGGCGCCCTCGTCGCGTCACCGGTCGGCGACCGCCGAGTAGCAGCACTCGGAGGCGGCGCACGCCCGCGGGCGGTCGTAGTCGATGTCCCGGCGGCGCCCGAGGAAGGCCACGTAGCCGTCGTCGACCCGGTCGAGGACGTCGTGGCAGACGCGCCGTCGGCCGAACCGGCCGGCGCCGACGTTCCGGTACGGACACCGGAAGACGGTCCGCTCGACGCCGTCGACGGACTCGGTGTCCCGGACGTCGACGCCCACGGCGCGGTACGCCCACCGGAGTCGACGCACCACCGCGGTCCGGGAGTCCGCGCCGAGGAAGAGCACGAACGAGGCGACGTAGCCGAACCCGAAGAGCAGGCGGCCGACCGCCGTGGCGAGGGGCCCGTCGAGCCGCGGGTCCTCGTCGGTCCCGAAGAGCAGGTCCGCCACCAGCTCCCGCGCGGCGTCGACGTCGTCCGCCGCACGTGCGTCCTCGAGCCGGCCCGCGGCGTCCTCGTCCATCGCCCGGACGCGCGAGACAGCCCGGTCCCACAGCGCCGCCGTCCGCTCGGCGTCCCCGTCCCGGGCGGCCGCGTAGAACGCGTACAGTGCGCCGCAGCCGTCGCCCGCGTCGGTCATGGCTGCCGGTCGGGAGGCGACCCCCTTAAGGCTGCTTGCCGGGCCGAGTCGGCCTCGCGCGGTCCGCCTAGCGCCGGACCGGGACGCCGCGCTCGGCGAGGGCGGCCTTGACCTCGCCGATGGTGTACTCGCCGAAGTGGAAGATGGAGGCGGCCAGCGCCGCGTCGGCGCCCGCGTCGACGAACGCCTCGTACATGTCGTCGGGGCCGCCACAGCCCGACGAGGCGATGACGGGCGTCGAGACGGCCTCGCAGACGGCGCGCGTCAGCGGGATGTCGTAGCCGTCCTTCGTGCCGTCGGCGTCGATGGAGTTGACGAACAGCTCGCCGGCGCCGCGCGACTCGGCCTCGGCGGCCCACTCGACGACGTCGACGCCGGTTCCCTCGCGGCCACCCTTGACAGTCGCCTCGAACCAGCACGACTCGCCGTCGACCCGCTCGTAGTGCTCGCCGGCCGCGTCGAACCGGCGCCGGGCGTCGACGCTGATGACGACGCACTGGCTGCCGAACGAGGCCGCTGCCTCCTCGATGAGCGCCGGGCGCTCTATCGCCGCCGTGTTGATGGAGACCTTGTCAGCGCCCGCCCGGAGCGTCTCCTTCACGTCGTCCCGCGTCCGGATGCCCCCGCCGACCGTGAGCGGGATGAACACCTCGTCGGCGACCCGGGAGACGGTCTCGAGCATCGTCGCGCGGCCCTCCGCGGAGGCCGTGATGTCGAGGAAGACGAACTCGTCGGCGCCCGCCTCGTTGTACGCCCGGGCCATCTCGACGGGGTCGCCGGTGTAGGCGAGGTCCTCGAAGTGGACGCCGGTGTAGACCGCCGGCTCGCCGCGCTCGTCGACGTCGACGTCGATGCACGGGATGACGCGCTTGGTCAGCGGCATGTGGACGCCAGCCCGGTCGGCGGCGGGGTCGCGGTGGCCCGGCGGGGTCGGTTCAGCACGGCCCGCCGGTATGGCACCCGAGGTTAAAACCCCGCGGGAACGGATCGACGGGATCGGGAGGTATCGGGACATCCCCTGACTCGCGGCTCGGGTCACCTCCGAGGCCGGCTGGCGGTAGGCAGCGGGCGACGGAGACGACGCCCGTCGAGGGCGGAGGTGACCGCTCGACCGCCGGGTCGATAGCCTGAAGTCGGTGCCGTCGGAACGCACGGCCATGACCGAAAGCCAGTCCCTCGAGGAGGCGTACGCCGACGACGAGGACGTCTGGGCCCGCGAGACCGCCCCGCAGAGCCCCTACACGACCCGGCAGGCCGGCATCGGCCTGGTCGTCTTCGCCGTCTGCGCCCTCCTCGCGTTCGGCCTGCCGCTCGCGCTGACCTGAGCCGCCGGTACCTCACGCTGACCCGAGCGGCCGGCACCTTCGACCGCCGCACCGCCCTCACTCCAGCTCGCGGCCCAGCACGTCGCGCAGCTCGGCGAGCCGCTCGGACCCGTAGGTCAGCCTCTCGCCGTCGACTTCGACCGACAGCCGGCCGTCTTCCGTCGAACGGCCGAGCTCGACGACGGGCGCGGCGTCCCCGGCCGCGGCCCGGACGGCGTCGGCGTCCGTCGTCTCGACGACCGCGCGGCCCGGCGCCTCGCCGACGAGCCGCTCGGCGGGGCCGGCGTCGCCGCGGTCCGCCGCCGGGAGGGCGACCTCGGCGCCCGCGGCCCCGGGCACCGCCTCGGCGAGCGTCAC
>CAZVOR010000070.1:0-10829 GCA_964628745.1 uncultured Halobacteriales archaeon | reverse complement strand
CCGTTCGGCCAGCACGTCGCCCGGCAGGCGCTGGCCGACGAGGCCGCCATCCTCGCCGAGAACCGCGAGCTCGCCCGGACCAACCGCGAGCTCGTCCGCGCGTTCGTCGAGTCGCGCGGCCTCGACTGGCTGGAGCCGGTCGGCGTCAACGGCTTCGTGACCGTCCCGGACGGGTTCGCGGACGCCCGCGAGTTCTGCACCGCCGTCGTCGAGGAGGCGTCGGTGGTGCTGGCCCCCGGCGACCTGTTCGGCCATCCGGACCGGTTCCGCCTCGGGTTCGGGCTCCCGACGGACGAGCTCGAGGCGGGCCTGGAGCGCGTCGGCCGGGTGGTCGACCGTCGCCGGTGAGCGGCGGGCCGGCGGCTCACTCCTCGGCGAGGCGCGGGTCGATCCGGGCCGTGACGAGGTCGCCGAGGAAGTTGCCGACCACCCCGACCACCACCACGACCAGCGTCGTGCTGAGCAGCACGGGCATGTCCCGCTCGTGGACGGCCCCGAGGACGAGCCGGCCGAACCCGTCGATGCCGAACACCGACTCGACGATGAAGACGCCGAGTACCAGCACCGCCAGCAGCTCTCCGAACAACAGGGCGAAGAGCGGGGGCACGGCGTTCTTGAGGACGTGGGCCGCGACCCGCCGCTCGGACGCCCCCTTCGCCCGCACCAGCTTCACGAACGCGGTCCCGACGTACTCCCGGGCCTCGGCCCGGGTGTAGCTTATCATCGCGCCGGCGATGGTGGTCCCCAGCAGCAGCGTCGGCAGCACGTGGTCGGCGAGCAGCGCGTCGGCCGGGTCGAGGAGGCCGAACGACGGCTGGCCGAGGAGGTACAGCGCGACCACGCCCGCGAAGAAGTTCGGGACCCCGAGCGCCAGGTAGGTGCCCAGCCGGACCGACCGGTCGCCCGCCGACCCGGGGTGAAGCGCGCCGTACAGCCCGGCGGCGAGCCCGAGGAGGACGGCCAGCACGGTCGCCGGGACGACGTACAGCAGCGTCCGCGCGAGGCCGTCCGCGACCAGCCCCCGGACCGGCTCGTGGGAGCGATAGGACTCGCCCCACTGGAGCGTCGCCAGCCGGTAGAGCCAGTCGCCGTAGCGGACGTAGAGCGGACGGTCCAGGCCGTGCTCGGCCAGGTACTGCGTCTCGAGGCGCTCGAGCTCCTCGACGTCGGCGCCGCCGAACGCGGCCGCGCCCAGGAGGCCGCCCAGGCCGGTGTCGGGCGCGACGACGATGACCAGGAACGTCGTCGAGAAGACGAGCCAGACGGCCACGAGCGCGAACAGGGCCCGCCGGGCGACGTACGCCCGGCCGGTCATGGCGGCCCGCTCCGTCCCCGTGGCGACTGCGGCGCCATCCTGCGCCCCCTACCGGGAAGCGGGCATAAAGGTTTATGAAGTGATACCACCACCCGTCGGCAACCCGGACCCGACGAATGTCCCTCCGCGACGAACCGCCCGCGTTCGAGGCCGTGGACTGGGACGCGCTCGACGGCCGGCGCGGGCCCTCGCTCCGGACGTCGCTGTTCCTCGTCGGCGTCGGCGTCGTCGCGGCGCTGTGGGCCTACGACCGGTTCGTCGCCCACGTCTACCTGGTGTTCGACTGGGTCGTCGGCCCGCTCGAGTGGCTGTTCCTGCTGTCGCTCGTGGTGTTCGCCACGCAGGTCCTCGTCCCGATGGCCCAGCATCCCCGCCACACCGCCCGCGTCTGGCGCCGGTTCCGGCGCCGGCCCGGGGCCGTCGTGGGGCTGCTCGTCCTCGTGACGCTGTTCGTCGGCGGCGTCCTCGGCCCCGTCCTCCGGCCGGTCGGGACCAACGCCCTCCTGTCCGACCAGCCGCCGCTGTTCGCGTCGGTCGAGGCGACGTCGGTCATCGAGTGCGCCGGCCCCGTCGTCGAGGGGCGGTGCCACGGCTCGGCCCGGTTCCCGCTCGGGACCGACTTCCTCGGCCGGGACGTCCTGGCGTTCACCCTGTCCGGCGCCCGGACCGCGCTGTACATCGCGTTCATCGCGGGGCTGCTCGTCGTCCCGCTGGCGACGGTCGTCGGGGTCCTCGCGGGCTACCGCGGCGGGCTCGTCGACGGGGTGCTGATGGCCGGGGTGGACGTCCAGCAGACGCTCCCCGCCGTCGTCATGTACCTGGTGCTGGTGAGCATCTTCTCCCGGAGCATCTGGCTGCTGGTCGTCGCGTTCGGGGTGTTCAGCTGGGGCACGGTCGCCCGACTGGTCCGCAGCGAGGCGCGCCAGCGGGCGGCCGCGAGCTACGTCCAGGCCGCCCGGGGGATGGGCGCGAGCGACCGCCACGTCGCCCGGCGCCACCTCCTGCCGAACGTCTCCAACACGGTCGTCACGGCGATGGCGCACCTCGTGCCGCTGCTCGTGCTCACCGAGGCCGGCATCGCCTACCTGGGCTTCGGCGACATCGACGCCGACTCGTGGGGCCGGCTCGTCTTCTACGGCCTCAACGCCGATTACTCGCCGGTGTGGGAGCAGTGGTGGGTCGCCCCGCCGGCGGTCGTGGCGCTGGCGGCGATGGTGGTCTCGAGCAAGCTCGTCGGGGACGCCCTCCGGGACGTCCTCGACCCGCGCGAGGGCCGATGACGCTGCTGTCCGTCACGGACCTCCGGACCCGGTTTCACACCGACGAGGGGCCCGTCGACGCGGTCGACGGCCTCGACCTCGCCGTCGACCGCGGCGAGGTCGTCTGCCTGGTCGGCGAGACGGGGGCGGGCAAGAGCGCCGTCTGCGACTCGCTCACCCGGCTCGTCCCCTCGGCGGAGGTCCGGGGCGAGGTCCGCTTGGACGGCGAGGACCTGACGGCGCTGTCAGAGGGCGAGCTCAGGCGCATCAGGGGCGACCGCATCGCCCACGTGTTCCAGCAGCCGGGCTCGTCGCTCGACCCCGTGTACACCGTCGGCGACCAGATCGTCGAGGCGATGCAGGTCCACCGGGACGTCCCGCGGGTCGACGCCCGACGCCGGGCGGTCTCGCTCCTGCGGCGGGTCGGCATCCCGGCGCCGGCCGCCCGGCTCGACGACCACCCCCACCAGCTCTCCGGCGGGATGCGCCAGCGCGTCGCCATCGCCATCGCGCTGGCCGCCGACCCGGACCTCCTGGTGGCCGACGAGCCGACGACGGCCCTCGACGTCACCATCCAGGCCCAGGTGCTCGAGCTCCTCCGCGAGCTCGTCGCGGAGCGGGACCTCGGCGTGCTGCTGGTGACCCACGACCTCGGGGTCGTCGCGGAGCTCGCCGACCGGGTCATCGTCCTCTACGGCGGCGGGGTCGTCGAGCGCGGCCACGTCCGGGCGGTGTTCGACCACCCGGCCCACCCGTACACGCGGCGGCTGTTCGAGTCGCTGCACGGCGGGCGGGCCGACGACGCCGCGGGCATCGCCCCGGACGGCTGTGCCTTCCGGCTCGAGTGCCCCCACGCCATCGACGCGTGCGCCGGCCGCCGACCGCCCATGCACCCGGCGGGCTACCGCCAGGAGGCCGCCTGCGTCTTCTACGGGCCGGGCCACGACGCCGCGGCGCTGGAGGGCTCCGACGGGTGACCGACGACCCGCTCCTGTCGGTCCGGGGGCTGGCGAAGCACTATCCGGTCCGGTCGGGGCTGCTCCGCCGGGTCGCCGGCCACGTCCGGGCGGTTGACGGCGTCGACCTCCAGGTGCGCCGCGGCGAGACCCTCGGCCTGGTCGGGGAGTCAGGCTGCGGGAAGTCCACCCTCGCCCGGACGCTGCTGCACCTCGAGACGCCCACGGCGGGCACGGTCGAGTTCGACGGCGAGCCGGTCGGCGAGCAGACCGCCGGGGAGCGAAAGCGGTTCCGGCGGCGCGCCCAGCTCCTCTTTCAGGACCCCGAGACGACGTTCAATCCCCGGCACACCGTCGGGCGCTCGCTCGCCGAACCCATGGAGGTCCACGGCCTCACCGACCCGGCCCGGCAGGCGGCCATCGTCGACGACATCCTGGCGCGCGTGCGGCTGGACCGGTCGGTCGTCGACCGCTACCCCCACGAGTTCTCCGGCGGCCAGAAGCAGCGCCTCGCCCTCGCGCGGGCGCTGGTGTTCGACCCGGACCTGCTCGTCGCCGACGAGCCCGTCAGCGGCCTCGACGAGCGCGTCCAGGCCGCCATCCTCTCGCTGCTCGATGAGCTGCGGGCTGCGCGGGACCTCGCCGTGCTCTACGTCAGCCACGACATCCGGACCGTCCGGCGCTTCTGCGACCGCGTCGCGGTGATGTACCTCGGCGAGATCGTCGAGCGGGGCCCGGTGGAGGCCGTCCTCGAGGACCCCCAGCACCCCTACACGCGGGCGCTCGTCGACGCCGTCCCCTCCCTCGACCCGGGCGAGAGGGGCGCCCTCGCGACCCTCGATGGCGCGGTGCCCGACCCGTCCGACCCGCCGTCCGGCTGCCGGTTCCACCCGCGCTGCCCGGCCGTGATTCCGCCGGCGGCGCTCGACCTCGACCCGGCGGCGTTCCGCGGGGTCGTCCGCCTCCGGAGGCGGCTCGCCGACGGTGACGTCGAGGTCGACGGGGTTCACGGAACCGATGCAGACCTCCGCGAGCGGTGCGGCATCCCGCCCGAACTGGCCGACGAGACCGCCGAAGCCGCGCTGTCCGAGGCGCTGTCGCGGCTCCTCGCCGGCGACGCGGCCGCCGCGCGGCGGCGGCTGGCCGAGACCTTCGAGAGCGTCTGCGAGCGTCGGGCCCCGGCGAGCTACCCGACGCCCGTCGGGGAGGCCGCCTGTCACCGACACGACGACCGCCTGGCCGGCGACGCGACGTGGACGGACTGAGGCGCGGGCCGTAGCGCGGGGCCGGCCTGGCGGCGGCGGACCGGCGACGGCGGCACTCCCTTTCGCACGGTTTATACGGCCGCACTCGGAATGCCACCTCATGCCCCGAGAGCAGCGAGAGGTCCGCGATCTGAAGGAGGGCAACTACCTGGTGATGAGCGACGCCCCCTGCCAGATCACGTCCTACAGCACCGCGAAGCCGGGCAAGCACGGCAGCGCGAAGGCGCGGATCGAGGGTCGGGGCGTGTTCGACGGCAAGAAGCGCAGCCTCTCCCAGCCCGTCGACGCGAAGATCTGGGTGCCCATCATCGAGCGCAAGTCGGGGCAGGTCATCAACATGGAGTCCGACGACGTCGCCCAGGTGATGGACCTCGAGACCTACGAGACGTTCACGATGCAGGTCCCCGACGGGGTCGCGCTGTCGTCCGAGGACGAGATCGAGTACCTCGAGTACGAGGGGCAGCGCAAGATCGTGGACTGATGATGTCGGTCGTGACTGGTTGCCGGTCCGACCGCACGGTTCCGTGCGGTCGGTCCCGCGAGGGCTTACGACCGACAGCATGACGGCGTTCCCCGGCGCGACCGCCGGCCGGGCGGACGCGGCGTACGTCGTCGTCGGCGCGCCGCTCGACGCCTCGACCACCTTCCAGCCGGGGACCCGCTTCGGGCCGCGGCGGGTCCGGACCTTCGCCGAGGCCTTCGAGGACTACGACCGCCGGGCCGACCGGTGCTTCACCGACCTCGCCGTCGCCGACGAGGGCGACGTCCGCCCGTGGGACGACGTGCCGGCGTACCTCGACCACCTCGGGGGCGTGCTCTCCGACGTCGACGCCGACGGAGCCGTGCCGCTCGTCCTGGGCGGCGAGCACACCGTCTCGGTCGCCGGCGTCCGGGCCGTCGAGCCGACGGTCTACGTCTGCCTCGACGCCCACCTCGACCTCCGCGAGGCGTTCGACGGGAACCCGTGGAGCCACGCGTGCGCCACGCGGCGCGCCCTTGACGTCGCCGACGAGGCCGTCGTGCTCGGCGCCCGGAGCGGCAGCCGGGCGGGATGGGAGCGCGCCGACGCGGCGGACGTCACCGTCGTGCCGCCCGGGGACGTCGCCGGCTGGACGCCCTCGTTCGGCGAGGACGAGCGGGTCTACCTCAGCGTCGACGTCGACGCCGCCGACCCGTCGGTCGCGCCCGGCACCGGCACGCGCGAGCCGTTCGGGCTCGACGCGGCGGCGATGCGCGACGTCGTCCGGGCGGTCGCGCCGCTGGCCGACGGCTTCGACGTCGTGGAGGTCAACGACCGCGACGACGGGCAGGCCGCCGCGCTGGCGGGCAAGCTGCTCCGCGAGTTCGTCTTCGCGCACGCGTCCGGAACCGTTTAAGGGGCCGCCGCCCCTTCGTGACGCCGATGGACCGACTCGACGCGTGCTACTTCTGCGGGACCGCCGGCGAGGCCCCGCTGCGCGAGGTGTCGATCGCGCCGCGGGCCCGCCGGGGGGACCCCGAGGCGACGGTCGCCGCGACGCTGTGCCCGTCCTGCGAGGGGAAGCTCCAGAACGTCCTCGGCCGCCTGTTCGACCACGTCGAGTCGCGACGGGTCGGGGGCGAGGGCGACGCGGCGGAGGGGTCGGCCGGAACCGGGCCGGACCCCGGGAGCGGGGCGACGACGGACCGCAGGAGCGGGGCGGAGGCGGACCAGGGAAGCGGTCCGACGGCGGACGACGGGGGCGTGGCCGGGGCCGGCGAGCCCGGCCGCGCGGCGCCGGACGAGGCGGACCACCGGGTGGACCGCATCGACGTCTCGGGCGAGCGGGACGACGAGCGGCGCGGGGGCAGCGACCGACGGCCGCTGTTCGACCCGGCACCGGACATCCAGGAGGTCCCGGAGCCGGCCGCGAACGAGGACGACGCGCCGGCGGACGACGCCTCGTCGGCCGAGACGGCCACGGACGCGCCCGGCTCGACTGGCGCCGACCCGTCCGGGGAGGACGCCGAAATCATCGCGGACGAGGAGGACGGCCCCACGGTCCGGGCCCGCGCGACCGCGTCGGCCGGGGACCCGCTCGACGGCGTCTCCGTGGCCGAGTACAACCGCGTGCTGCGGCTGCTGCAGAACCGGGAGTTCCCGATGGCCCGCGAGGCGTTCGTCGACCTCGCGTCGAGCGCGTACGACCTCGAGGCGGGGACGGTCGAGCAGGTGCTCGACGCCGTCGTCGAGAAGGGCGCGCTCGCCGAGCGAGACGGCGACCTCGTCCGGCCGGGCGGGACGGGCGGGGAGGCCCCGTGAGGGTCGCCGAGCTCGCCGAGCGCTACGACGAGCGGCTGCGCGTCGACGCGTTCGCCGACCTCGACCCGAGCGCCAACGGGCTGCAGGTCGGCGACGGCGACGCCGAGGTCGCGCACGCGGCGTTCGCCGTGGACGCCGCGCTGGCGACCGTCGAGGCGGCGGCCGGCGCCGACGTGCTCTGCGTCCATCACGGGATGGTGTGGGACGGCCTCGACCGGGTGACGGGGACGACGTACGACCGCGTCGCCGCGCTGGTCGACGCCGACCTGGCGCTGTACGCCGCGCACCTGCCGCTCGACGCGCACCCCGAGCTCGGCAACGCCGCCGGCGTGGCCGGGGCGCTCGGCCTGGAGGCGCTCGAGCCGTTCGGCTCGCTCGGGCCGGAGTCGGTCGGCCTGCGCGGACGGCTCGCCGACGGCCCGCTCGAGGTCGACGCCCTGGCCGACCGGCTGGCGGCCGGGCTCGGGGGCCAGGACTCCGGCGACGCCGAGGCCGACGTCCGGACGCTCCCGTTCGGCGACGGGGCCGTCGAGACGGTCGGCGTGGTCACCGGCAGCGGGACGGACTGGCTCGATGAGGCCGCCGACGCGGGGCTCGACGCGTTCGTGACCGGCGAGGGCAAGCAGTCGCTGTACCACGCGGCTCGCGAGGCCGGCGTCCACGTGCTGCTCGGCGGGCACTACGCCACGGAGACGTTCGGCGTCCGCTCGCTGGCCTCGCTGGCCGAGGGCTGGGGTCTCGAGGCCACGTTCGTCGACCACCCGACCGGGTTCTAGGCCGCTGTCATCCATCGATGCACGGTTCGATCGCCGGCTCCGCGCGGCCCGACGGTGGACGAGAGAGCGGTCGGCGTCGAGAATCGGCGGGACGACACGGGTCGCGGCTCTTCCGGAGGTGGCGTCACGGAACCGACGTTTCCTACGCGCGAAGCGATCACACCACTAGCAGTGGCTCCCGACTGTATCCACGTCGACAGTGGTCGCGAGGCACGAGCCGACCTGCCCCTCGATCGGTCTCGTTCTTCACTTCTCGGAATAGACTATGGAGCGGAATCCGCCGTACGCCATGCGCTCCACGTCGAACGGCATTGGCTCGTCCTCCCGGTCCTCCATGTCCGCCATCACGTCCGCGTTGACCTCGTCGCGATGTTCTTTTGACCGGTACACGATGAACGCAAAAACCACCGTCTCGTCCGGTTCGGTCTGGGCCATTTCCGGGAACGTCCACACCGTCTCGTCGCCCACATCCGGATGAAGGTCGTCGCCCGCGCCTTCGAAGTACTCGAGGGCGCCGTGTTCGATCCACATCTTTCCCGCCTCGGCGGCCATCTCCCGGTACGCATCCACGTTATCGTCCGGGACCGGGAGGACGAAGCCATCGACGTAACGCTGCATGGCGTGTTCAGACAGGGCGTGGCGAGGGATGACCCTTCCGTCGGCCTGCCGATGGCGGAGCAGGTTCGTCGTTGATTTCGGACCCCCCGAACTCCGTCTCCCCCGTCGTTACCGACGAGACACGGGACGACACCGCCGCGCCGGCCGGCGTCGGACCGCGGCGTTTACGCCCCCGCTCGCCGAAGCCGGCCCATGACCGACGACGAGGGGCCGGCACGCGAGGAGTTCCAGCACGACCCCGTCGGGCACGTCGGGGTCCGGGCCGGCATGACCGTCGGCGAGCTGACCCGGGAGTACGGCCGGGCGGGCGTCGGGGCGGCGGACGTCCACGAGGCCGTCGACGTCCTCGCCGAGATGCTCGGCCGCGAGGACGTGACGACGTTCCTCGGGCTGGCGGGCGCGATGGTCCCGTGCGGCATGCGGCGGGTCGTCGCCGACCTCGTCCGCGAGGGCCACGTCGACGCGCTGGTGACGACCGGCGCGAACCTCACCCACGACGCCATCGAGGCCATCGGCGGGCACCACCACCACGGCCGCTCGTCCGCCCCCGGGCGGACCGAGCGCGAACACGACGAGACGCTCCGCGAGGAGGGCGTCGACCGCATCTACGACGTCTACCTGCCCCAGGAGCACTTCACGGCGCTCGAGGCGCACCTCCGGTCGGAGGTCTTCCCCGCGCTCGACCGGCCCGTCTCCATCGCGGAGCTGACCGCCGAGCTGGGTCGGGCGAACCGCGAGGTCAACGACCGCGAGGGCGTCTCGGCGGACCCCGGCGTCGCCGCCGCGGCCGCCGAGCGCGGCGTCCCGGTGTACGCCCCCGCCGTGCAGGACTCCGTGCTCGGGCTGCAGGCCTGGATGTACTCGCAGATATCGGACTTCTCGCTGGACGCGCTGGCGGACATGACCGACCTGTCGGACCTCGCCCACGGCGCCGAGCGGGCGGGCGCGTTCGTCGTCGGGGGCGGCGTGCCGAAGAACTACGTCCTCCAGACGATGCTGACGACGCCCGGCGCGTACGACTTCGCGGTCCAGCTGACCACCGACCCCCCATCGACCGGCGGCCTGTCCGGGGCGACGCTCGAGGAGGCCCGGTCGTGGGGCAAGCTCGAGCCGGACGCCCGGAACGTGACGGTCGTCGGCGACGCCACCATCACGCTGCCGCTGGTCGTCGCCGGCGCGCTCGACCGGCTGGAGGGGACGGAGGCCGGCTAGCGGCCGGCGGGAATCGCGGGGAGCGACCGCCGGGAACCGACACTGGTTAGAGAATCCGGGACGACCGCCCTCCCGTGCGCCTGGCGAACAGCTTCATCCCGGTCGAGGGCGTCGGCGAACGGACCGAGCGCGCCCTCTGGCGCGCCGGCGTCACCCACTGGGACGACGTCGACGGGGGCGGCGTCGCGGCCGCCGACGTCCCCGGGGTCGGCCCGACGCTCGCCGGCCGCCTCCGCGCGTTCGTCGGGGCGGCCCGCGACCGGCTGGCCGACGGCGACGCGGACTTCTTCGCGTCCGCGCTGCCCGACCGCGAGCGCTGGCGGCTGTTCTCCGACTTCTGCGACCGGGTCGCCTACCTCGACATCGAGACGACCGGGCTGGACCGGTACCGGGACGACGTCACCGTCGTCGGCGTCCACCGCGCCGGGGAGACGACGACGCTCGTCCGCGGCCGGGACCTCTCGGCCGACGCGCTCGACGCTGCGCTCGGCGACGCCGCCGTGCTCGTGACGTTCAACGGCGCCGGGTTCGACGTGCCCTTCCTCGAGCGGGCGTTCGGCACGGCCGTCGACCGGCCGCACCTGGACCTCCGGCACCCCTGCCGGCGAATCGGACTGGCCGGCGGCCTGAAGGCCGCCGAGCGGGCCGTCGGCATCGACCGCGGCCGTCCCGACCTCTCCGGGTACGACGCCGTCCGGCTCTGGCGGCAGTACGAGCGCCGCGGCGACGACGCCGCGCTCGAGACGCTCGTCGAGTACAACCGGGACGACGTGGCGAACCTCGAGCCCCTCGCCGAGACGGTCGCCGGACGGCTCGGCGAGGCGGTCTTCGAGGCCACGCTGGCCGACGAGGCGGGGGTGCCCGGCGGCGAATGAGTCGCGCGGACGTCGCCGGCCGGCCGGGCGGGGCCACCGCGTATCACGGCCTTTATGCCGACGAGCGTACCACGGCGGAGCAGGGATGAACGAGGGCGACGACCGGACGATCCTCCTCGTCGGCAGCGGGCCCATCAAGATCGGCCAGGCGGCGGAGTTCGACTACTCCGGCGCGCAGGCCTGCCGGGCGCTCGCGGAGGAGGGGGTCCGCGTCGTGCTCGTCAACTCGAACCCGGCGACCATCATGACCGACCCGGAGATGGCCGACAAGG
>CAZVOR010000069.1:0-10892 GCA_964628745.1 uncultured Halobacteriales archaeon | reverse complement strand
ACGGCCGTCACGTCCCCGAAGCGCTTGGTGACGCCGCGCAGCTCGATCGCCGTCATGGTTGGCCTTGTGGCGACTTCGCGTATAGGTGTATTGGCCTCGGTCGAACGGGGGTCGGCGACGACAACGGACATATAGTCAGCTCGCGTACACGAGCGGGATGAGCGCCGTCCGCCTGTTCGCCGGCACGCGCAAGGGACTGTTCGTGCTCGAATCCGACGAGGCGCGCGCGGACTGGGCGGTCGGGGAGCCCGCGCTCGCGGGCTGGGAGATATCGGACGTCTGCGTCGACGACCGCGCGGGCCCGCGCCTGTTCGCCGCGGTCGGCCACTTCGTCTACGGCTCGACCGTTCACCGCTCGGACGACGGCGGAGCCTCCTGGGAGCAGGTTGAGCACAGCCCGGCATACCCCGAAGCTGCCGACCGCGAGCTGAACCGCGTCTGGACGGTCGTCCCCGGCCGCGATTCGTCGCCCGAGACCCTCTACGCCGGCGTCGACGAGGCGGGACTGTTCGTCACCCGCGACGGCGGCGACACCTGGGCCGAGGTCGAGGGCCTCTCCGACCACGAGACGCGGTCCCGGTGGTTCCCGGGGAAGGGCGGTCTGTGCTGTCACTCCGTCCTGGTCCACCCCGACGACCCGGACCGGCTCTGGGTGGGCGTCTCCGCCGTCGGCGTGCTCCGGACGGACGACGGCGGCGACAGCTGGACGCTGTTGAACGACGGTCTCGAGGTCGTCGTCTCCGACGACGCGCACGAGACGCTGGGCTCGTGCGTCCACCGGCTGGTCCTCGACCCGACGGACCCGGACCGGCTCTACCAGCAGAACCACCGCGGCGTCTACCGCTCGACCGACGCCGGGGACGTCTGGGAGCGAATCGACGACGGCCTGCCCTCGACGTTCGGCTTCCCGCTCGTCCACCACCCACGCGACCCCGGGACGCTGTACGTGTTCCCGCTCGAGAGCGACGAGCGGCGCGTGGCCATCGAGGGGCAGCCGGCGGTGTACCGCTCGACCGACGCGGGCGACTCCTGGGAGCGGTGCGCCGACGGCCTCCCGTCCGACAGCTGGGTCACGGTCCTCCGGGGGGCGATGGCGGTGGACCCGCTCGACCCGGCCGGGGTCTACGTCGGCACGACGGGGGGACGACTCCACCACAGTGCCGACGCGGGCGACTCCTGGACGACGGTCGACTGTCACCTCCCGCGCGTCAACAGCCTCACCGCGGCAGTGGTCGATTGAGATGGCCGAAGCCACCGAGGGGACGGAGGCGGCCGAGCCGCCCGAGGTCTCGGTCCGCATCCCGGGGCTGCTCGCCAGGTTCACGGCGGGCCAGCGGACGCTCCGCGTCCGCGCCGGAACCGTCGGGGAGAGCGTCGACCGGCTGCTCGAGGCCTACCCGGCGCTCTCGCCACACCTCCTCGACGGACGGGGACGGTTCCGCCCGCACGTCACGCTCTTCCACGAGGGGTCCGAGGTCGCGGGGCTCGAAGCCGCCGACGCCGCCCTCGCCGAGGGCGACGAGGTCGTCGTGCTCCAGGCCGTCTCCGGCGGGTAGCGCCGGCCACGCGTCCGGCGAGTGCCATCGGTCGACCCCCGTCGGCGCCGGCGGATCACTCCCGTCGACGTGACCCGCTCAGACCGCGTCGTCCGGCCCGTGCCGCCCTCGCATCCGCGAGACCTCGGCGCGGTAGCGCTCGCGGGTCGCGTCGTCCGGGACCGGCTCGAGGCGGTCCGGGTCGACGTCGCGGGCCGCCGTCACCGCCGTCGAGGCCAGCAGCCGGGACGAGCGCTCCTGGACGACCCGCCGGTCGCCGTCGGGCGTCGCGTAGACCAGCCGCACGAGCCCCTTGTCGTCGTAGTCCCGCTCGACCAGCCAGGCGCGCATACGACGCCGTTCGCGCGGCGGGCCAAGAAGCTGGCGCGGGGGCGGCGCCCGGCGGGCCGCGCGACGGCAAGCGGGACGCCAATTTCAAATCCGCTGGCGCGGTACCACCGGCCATGGACGCCGACGCGCTCCGCGAGCGGGCCGCCGACCTGCCCCGCGAGCCCGGCGTCTACACCTTCGGCCGGGACGGCGTCGCGCTGTACGTCGGGAAGGCGGTCGACCTGCGCTCCCGGGTGCGCTCGTACGCCGACCCGCGCAGCCCCCGCATCGAGCGCATGGTCGCGGAGGCGGCCGACGTCGACGTCGCCGTCACGGACACGGAGACGCAGGCGCTGCTGCTCGAGGCGAACCTCGTCAAGCGCCACGGGCCGCGGTACAACGTCCGGCTGACCGACGACAAGTCCTACCCCCTGGTCCAGCTGACCGACCACCCGTCCCCCCGCATCGAGGTCACCCGCGACCCCGAGGAGGGCGCGACGGTGTTCGGGCCGTACACCGACAAGGGACGGGTCGACGAGACGGTCAAGGCGCTGCGGGAGACGTTCGGCGTCCGGGGCTGCTCGGACCACAAGTTCGCGAACCGCGACCGGCCCTGCCTGGACCACGAGGTCGGGCTGTGCACCGCGCCGTGCACCGGGGAGATCGGCGACGACGCGTACCTGGCCGACGTCGAGGCCGTCCGCCGGTTCCTCGAGGGCTCGACCGGCGTGCTCGCCGACCCGCTGCGCCGCGAGATGGCCGCCGCGGCCGAGGCGCGCGAGTACGAGCGCGCCGGCCACCTCCGGGACCGGCTGGCGGCCGTCGAGGCGTTCCACGGCGGCGGGGGCGACGCCGTCCAGACCCGCGACGACCGGCGGAGCCGCGACGTCCTGGGGGCCGTCGTCGAGGGCGAGCGGGCCGTCGTCGCCCGGCTGCACGCCGAGGGGGGCAAGCTCGTCGAGCGGGAGCGCCACGTCCTCGACGCGCCCCGGGCCCCGACGACCGCGGCCGTCCTGGCGGCGTTCGTCCCGCAGTTCTACGCCGAGCGGGCGCTCCCGGACGTGCTCCTGCTCTCGGACCACCACGAGGACCCCGAGGTCGACGCCTGGCTCGACGCCGAGGGCGTCGAGGTGGCGGTGCCGGGCACGGGTCGGGACGCCAGGCTGGTGGACCTCGCGCTGAAGAACGCCCGGCGGGGCGTCGCCGGGCCGGACGAGTCGGGGATGCTCGCCGAGGCCCTGGGGCTCGCCGCCGCCCGCCGGATCGAGGGGATGGACGTCAGCCACGCGCAGGGCAAGGCGGTCGTCGGCAGCGACGTCTGCTTCGTCGACGGCGGGCCCGAGAAGGCGGCGTACCGTCGCAAGCGACTCGAGGACCGGAACGACGACGCGGGGAACATGGCCGCCCTCGTCCGGTGGCGCGCCGAGCGCGCCGTCGAGGGGCGCGACGACCGGCCGGACCCCGACCTCCTGCTCGTCGACGGCGGCGAGCCCCAGCTGGCCGCCGCCCGGACAGCCCTCGACGCCGTCGGCTGGGACGTTCCCGTCGTCGCGCTGGCGAAGGCCGACGAGACCGTCCACTCGGCGGACGGCCGGCACGACTGGCCCAGCGACGCGCCGCAGCTCCACCTGCTGCAGCGGGTCCGCGACGAGGCCCACCGCTTTGCGGTCCGCTACCACCAGTCGGTACGCGACGAGATCCGCACGGTGCTCGACGACGTGCCCGGCGTCGGCCCGGAGCGGCGGACGCGGCTGCTCAGGCGGTTCGGTTCGGTCGAGGGCGTCCGCGCCGCCTCCGTCGAGGAGCTGACCGGCGTGCCCGGCATCGGCCAGCGGACGGCGAGCGCCCTCAAGACCCGGCTCTGAGCCGGACCGGCGCGGAGACGTGCGGGGGAGGGCCGCACGGCCCGAGCACGTCGGTCGGGCCGGACGGCGGTCAGCGGGGACGGCGGCGGGTCAGTCGTCCGAGTCGGACGACAGGAAGCGGCGGAGCTCGGTCCGCCAGCGGACCTCGTCGTCGAGGGCCTCCCGCAGGTCCTCGAGGTCGTCGCGGAGCGCCTCGACGTCGTCGGTGAGCGTCTCGGTGGCCGACTCCAGCTGCTCGGCCAGGGCGTCGAGGCGGGACTCGAGCCGGTCGACGTCGGCCGCCTGCCGGCCGGCGGCCGCAACCTCGTCGCGGAGCGAGTCGAACCCGGACTCCACGCGGTGGATGGACTCGGCGAGCGACTCCCTCGCCTCGGCCTGGTCGGCCACGCGCTCCTGGAGGCGCTCCACCCGGGCGTCGACGTCCAGCCCCGCGTCGAGGTCGGCGTCCGGCGACGCCCCGGCGTCGACGGCGTCGCTGATGACCTGCCGCTCGGCCGCGCTCAGGTCCCGGCCCTCGAGCTCGTCGACGAGCGCGTCGACCACGCTCCCGCGCCCGGCGGGACCGGCGGCCGGTTCCCCGGCGAGCTGCGTGGCCGCATGGTCCGCGACGTCGCGGGTGGCGCCCGCGGGCGTCTCGGACGGCTCGCTGGACGGCGCGTCGCTCGACCCTTCGGCCGACTCGAAGCTGAACGGCTGCGAGGTGTCGCCCGTGGCGCCCTGGGCGGACGACCCGTCGTCGGCCGGCCCGGCGTCGGTCGGCGGACGGGAGCCGTCCGCGTCGGCCTCGGGCGTCGAACCGGACGACGCCGGCCGGGCGTCCCCGTCCCCGGGGCCGCCGAGGACCGCCGACTCGACCGCCGGCGGGGTCGAGAACAGCTCGCGCTGGTCCGCGTCGTCGACCTCGACGCCGTAGACCGTCGTGCGCTCCCCGTTGGGCTCCATCGGGGCCTCGTAGACCACCGACCCGTCTGCCTTCGTCCAGTTCTCCGGGTCGTACGCGGGATGGAACTCGACGACGTGGTCGGAGAGCGCCGCCGGGAGCTGGTCCACGACGCGCACCAGCGACCGCTCGTCCCGGCTCGACGTGAGGGTGAGGTGGACGGCGACGACGGCGGCGCCGCGGCTGACGGGCACCTTCTCGACGGTCAACCCGTCGGCGTTGACCCAGACGGGCTCGCCTTCGGTTCGATCCGCGGCGGCGTCGCGGTCGGCGGTTTCGGGCATGGGTTGGGTGGCCGGTCGGAGCGCGGAGGGTCCCCCACGGGTCGGGCGCCGTCGCGGTCGCCCCGTCCCCCCACCGCGACGGCCGATAGGGCGTTAACCTCCGGTTAAAAATTATATGTCCGGCTGATACATATATAGTTACCGTTCGATTTCAACGTTCTGACACGGAGCCGTCCCCCGATTCGGTCGCCGATGCCGCCGCCCTCCGAGCCTTGGCGCCCGGGACGGGCTCGAACCCGCGTCCGTGCCGCCGGGCCGGTCAGAAGTCAGCGTCGGCCTCGGGGGCGACGCCGGCGTCGACGCCCTCGAGGTCGTGCTCGCGCTGCACCTCCCGGATGCGGTCGCGGATGTCCGCGGCCAGCTCGAACTCCAGGTTGTCCGCGGCCTCCTGCATCCGGTCGGCCAGCTCGTCGACGATGCGGGCCGCCTCGTCGGTGTCGGCCGGTTCGGCCCGCCCGAGCCCGCCGGTGTCGGTCTTCGACCCCGGCAGGTCGGACTCCGAGACGGCCTTCTCGATGGTCCGCGGCTCGTGGCCGTGCTCCTCGTTGAACCGCTGCTGGATGCCCCGGCGCCGCTGGGTCTCGTCGATGGCGCGCTCCATCGCGTCGGTGACGTCGTCGGCGTAGAGGACCACCTCCCCGTTGACGTTCCGGGCGGCCCGGCCCATCGTCTGGACGAGCGTCGTCGTCGAGCGCAGGAAGCCCTCCTGGTCGGCGTCGAGGATGGCCACCAGCGAGACCTCCGGGATGTCGAGCCCCTCGCGCAGCAGGTTGATGCCGACGAGGACGTCGAACTCCCCGAGCCGGAGGCCGCGGACCAGCTCGTGGCGCTCGAGCGTGTTCGTCTCGTCGTGCATGTACTCGACGGCGAAGCCGGCCTCCTCGAGGTACTCCGTGAGGTCCTCGGCCATCCGCTTGGTGAGCGTCGTCACGAGCACGCGCTCCTCGCGCTCGACGCGCTCGGTCAGCCGGGCCATCAGGTCGTCGACCTGGCCCTCGGCCGGGGCGACCTCGACCTTCGGGTCGACGAGGTGCGTCGGCCGGACGATCTGCTCGACGACCCGCTCGGAGGCCTCGCGCTCGTAGTCGGCCGGCGTCGCCGAGACGTACAGCGTCCGGTCGGTCTTCGCCTCGAACTCCTCGAACGTCAGCGGCCGGTTGTCGTAGGCCGTCGGCAGCCGGAAGCCGTTGTCGACCAGCGCCTCCTTGCGCGACCGGTCGGCCTCGAACTGCCCGCGGATCTGCGGGACCGTGACGTGGGACTCGTCGATGACCGTCAGGAAGCCGTCGGGGAAGTAGTCGAGGAGCGTGTACGGCGCGTCGCCGGGCTCGCGGTCCGAGAGGTGCACCGAGTAGTTCTCGACGCCCGAGCAGTAGCCCGCCTCGCGGAGCATCTCGAGGTCGAACGTGGTCCGCTCCTCGATGCGCTGGGCGGCGACGAGGTCGCCACGGCGCTCGAAGAACCGGATGCGGTCGGCCAGCAGCTCCTCGACCTCCTCGATGGCGACCTCGAGCTGCTCCCCGGGGATGGCGTAGTGCTCGGCCGGGTGGACGAGGGCGGCCGGCAGCTCGCCGGCGAGCTCGCCCTCGAGCGGGTCGAGCTTCGTCAGCCGGTCGACCTCGTCGCCCCAGAACTCCACGCGCACGGCGTGCCGGCCGTACATCGGGTAGACCTCGACCGTGTCGCCGCGCACCCGGAACGTGCCGTGGGTGAAGTCGACGTCGTTGCGGTCGTAGTTCAGGTCGACGAGCCGGGCGAGCAGCTCCTCGCGGTCGAGCGACTGGCCCGGCTCGAGCCGCAGCGCCATCGACTCGTAGTTGGCGGGGTCGCCCAGCCCGTAGATGGCCGAGACGGAGGCGACGACGATGACGTCGTCCCGGGTGAGCAGCGAGCGGGTCGCCGAGTGGCGCAGCCGGTCTATCTGCTCGTTGATGGAGGCGTCCTTGTCGATGTAGGTGTCCGTCTGTTCGATGTACGCCTCGGGCTGGTAGTAGTCGTAGTACGAGACGAAGTACTCCACCGCGTTGTCGGGAAAGAGGGTCCGGAACTCCTCGTACAGCTGCGCGGCGAGCGTCTTGTTGTGCGCGACGACCAGCGTCGGGCGCTGTATCTCCTCGACGAGCCACGAGACGGTGTTGGTCTTGCCCGAGCCCGTCACGCCGAGCAGCGTCTGCTTCGCCATCCCCTCGCGGAAGCCCTCGGCGAGCTGCGCGATGGCCTCGGGCTGGTCGCCGGCTGGCTCGAAGGGGGCGTCGACCCGGAAGCGCCGGCCCGTCCCCGGCTCGTCCGGCGGGAGCGCCCCGGACCCTGCGTCGCTCACGACGACCGGCGTTGGCGCGCCGGGCACTTGAGCCGACCGCTTGGCGGCCGGCTTCCGGCCCGGGATCTCGACCGAGTCGCTTGCCCCCGTCGGCGGGCTTATGCCCGCGAGCACGTTACCACGGCGCATGACGCGGGAGGAACTGGAAGCCGCCGGCGAGGCGCTC
Source organism: uncultured Halobacteriales archaeon (assembly GCA_964628745.1). GTDB lineage: Archaea > Halobacteriota > Halobacteria > Halobacteriales > Hikarchaeaceae > CAZVOR01. Next base: position 3,452 of record CAZVOR010000069.1, on the reverse strand, counting down.
GCCGCCGCGAGCGACGAGGCGGCGGACGAGTCCACGAGCGCGCGGCTTCGCGACCTGGCCGACCAGCTGGGCCGGCTGGCCGAACGGGCCGACGGGCCGGACCACGGCCGGCTGGCCCGGCACGAGTACGCCCTGCAGGAGCTGCTGGCCGACGCGGACGAGGCCGTAGCCGAGCGCATCGAGGCGGCGAAGGACGACATCGCCGCCTACCGGGAGACCGTCGAGGGCGTCTAGCCCCCGCTCGGCGAACGGGGGTGACCGAGAGCCAGGAGAAGGCGGGTCGACGGCCTACCGCCAGTCGGCGAGGTCCGCCGCGTCCGTGGCCGGGATGGACAGCCACGACCCGTCGGCGCTGATGTCGGCGATGACCAGCCGCGGCCCGCGGCCGTCGCTGTCGATGGCCGCCATCACCTGGCGGCCGTCGGCGCCCGTTCCGGTCGCCGCGACGTCATCAACCATGCCTGTGCGAATGGCTGTCACGGCGCTTAAACCCGTCGAAACTCGCCGCTTCTTGCCGGGCCGCGGCGAAACGGACGCCGGCGCCGCCGTGACCGCGCGGCGCCGGGTCGCAGGGTACAAGACCACGGAAGGCAAACGCCGGGGTAGGATGAAGGTCGCTGACGCGATGACGCCGCGGAGCGAGGTCGTGGTGGCGGAGCTCCCGGGGACGCGCGACGACGTGCTCGAGCTCCTCCAGGAGCGGTCGTTCTCGTCGGTGCCCGTCGTCAAGCGGGTCGACGGCGAGGAGCGGTTCCGCGGGCTCGTCTCCCGAGACGACCTCATCGAGCGCGCCGACGAAGACCAGCTGGCGCTGCTGATGCAGGACGTCCCGACGACGACCGACGACGCCACCCTGGCGGAGCTCGCCGCCCTCATGGTCCGGGAGAACACCCGGCGCGTGCCGGTCGTCGACGGCGAGCTCGAGGGCATCGTCACCATCACGGACGTCGTCCGCGCCATCGCCGACGGCCACGTCGAGGCGGACGCCACGGTCGACGCCGTCGCCACCCGCGACATCAACACGACCTACCGCGAGGTGCCGCTGCCCGCCGCCGCCAGCGAGCTCTACTACGCGAACGTCCCGTACACCGTCATCATCGACCGGGATGGCGACATGGTGGGCATCCTGACCGAGGTCGACATCATCGACGTCGCGGCCGTCGTGGAGGGCGAGGACGCCACCGGCGACAGCATCGCCGACCAGGACGACGACTGGATGTGGGAGGGCATCAAGGCCGTCGGGAACCGGTACCTCCCCACCCGGAACGTCGAGATCCCCGACGGGCCCGTCAGCGAGTACATGACGGCCGACGTGGTCTCCGTGGGGAGCAGGCGGACGGTGCGCGAGGCCGCCCAGACCCTCATCTCGAACGACGTCGAGCAGGTCCCGCTGGTCGGCGGCGACCGCCTCGTCGGCATCGTCCGGGACATGGACCTGCTGAGGGCCGTGGGATGAGCGAGCGGGCGGCGCTCGCCGAGCTCGCCAAGCGCCGCGGCTTTTTCTTCCCCGCCGTCGAGCCGTACGGCGGCGCCGCCGGGTTCTACACGTACGGCCCGGCGGGCGCGAACGTCAAGCGCAACGTCGAGGACGCCTGGCGCGAGCGGTTCGCCGTAGGGGAGGGCCACGTCGAGATCGACGCGCCGACGGTGCTGCCCGAGCCCGTCTTCGAGGCATCGGGCCACCTCGACACGTTCGACGACATGCTCGTGACCTGCGCCGAGTGCGGCGAGAGCCACCGCGCCGACCACCTCGTCGAGGACGCGACGGACGTGGCGGACGCGGAGGCCCGGTCGCCCGAGGCCGTCGCGGCGCTCATCGCCGAGCACGGGCTGGCCTGCCCGGCCTGCGGCGCGGCGCTCGCCGACCGGCCCGTCGAGGAGTTCAACCTGATGTTCGAGACGAGCATCGGGCCCGGCGACGGCTCCCCGGCCTACCTGCGCCCCGAGACCGCCCAGGGCATCTTCGTCGAGTTCCCGCGGCTGGCCGAGTACGCCCGCGGCCAGCTGCCGTTCGGCGTGACCCAGGTCGGGCGGGCGTACCGCAACGAGATCAGTCCCCGGAACGCCCTCCTGCGCGTCCGCGAGCTCACCCAGGCCGAGCTCGAGCTGTTCGTCGACCCCGAGCGGGACGAGCCCGACCTCTCGTCGGTCGCCGACGAGGTCCTCCGGCTGTACCCCGCCGACCGCCAGCGGGCGGCGTCGGTCGAGTACCGCGAGCTCACCGTCGCCGAGGCCGTCGACTCGGGCGTCGTCGCGAACCCGTGGATCGCCTACTACCTCGCGCTGACCAAGCGGTGGTACGCCGACATCGGCGTCGACCTCGAGCGGTTCCGGTTCCGGCAGCACCTCGCGGGCGAGCGGGCCCACTACGCCGCGGAGTGCTGGGACGCCGAGGGCGAGATCGACGGCGACTGGATCGAGCTGGCCGGCGTCGCGGACCGCGGCGACTACGACCTCGGCAAGCACGCCGAGCACGCCGACGCCGACTTCACCGTCTTCCGCGAGTACGACGAGCCCGTCGACGTCGAGCGGCCGACGGTCGACCCGGACATGAGCGCGCTGGGGCCGACGTTCGGCGCCGCCGCGAGCGGCATCGCCGACGCCCTGGCCGACCTCGCCGAGCGCGACCCGGCGGCCTTCGACGCCGAGACCGTCGCCGTCGAGGTCGACGGCGAGGCGTACGAGGTCGACGTCGACGACGCCAACTTCGCCGTCGAGACCGTCACCGAGCGGGGCGAGCACGTCGTCCCGCACGTCGTCGAGCCGTCGTTCGGCGTCGGGCGGGCCGTCTACACGCTGCTCGCGCACGCCTTGCGGGAGGACGAGGTCGACGGCGAGCCCCGGACCGTGCTCGGGCTGCCGCCGGCCGTCGCGCCGACGCTCGTGGGCGTCTTCCCGCTGATGGACCGCGACGGGCTGGGCGAGCGCGCCCGGGAGCTGGCCGGCGAGCTCCGCGACGCCGGCCTCGCGGTGGCCTACGACGACGCCGGCTCCATCGGCCGGCGCTACCGGCGGCAGGACGAGGTCGGCACGCCGTACTGCGTCACGGTGGACTACGACACGCTCGAGGACGGCACGGTGACGGTCCGCGACCGCGACACCGCGGCCCAGCGTCGCGTCGAGGCGTCCGCGCTCGCCGAACTGCTCGCCGCGCTGCGCGACGGCGACCGCGGGTTCGACGAGGTGGGCGCGGCCGTCGCCGACGCGTAGGATGGCCGGCCCGGAGCTCGGCCGGCGGCTGGTCCACGTCGCCGGGGGGTTCCCGGTCGCGCTCTACTGGTCCGGCTGGCTGTCGTGGCCGCAGCTCCGGGCGCTCTACCTCGGGGGCGTCACCCTGGCCGCCGCCCTCGAGGCCGCGCGCCTGCTGGCCGGCGTCGACTGGTGGGTCTACCGCCGGCTCACCCGCGAGTACGAGGCCGACAACCCCGCCGGCTACGCGCTGTACGTCGTCG
>CAZVOR010000068.1:0-11373 GCA_964628745.1 uncultured Halobacteriales archaeon | reverse complement strand
CGCGGGCTCGGCCCCGCCGGCGGGAGCCGCCTCCTCGGCGGCGTCGGGCGCCTCGCCGGCCGCCGAACGGGCCTCGGCCCCGCCCTCGGCGGCTGCCCTGACGTCGCGCTCGGTGACCCGGCCGCCGGGGTCGGACCCCTCGACGGTCGACAGGTCGACGCCGAGCTCGCGGGCCAGCCGGCGGACGCTCGGCGCGGCGAACACGCGCGCGCCGTCGCGTTCGGCCTCCGCGGCCTCGCCCCCACCCGCCGGTGCCTCGCCCGCCTCCGCTGCCTCCGCCCCCGCCCCGTCGCCCGCGTCCTCGGCCGCTTCTCCGGCAACGTCGAACGTGATGAACACCTCGCCGACGGGGACGACGTCGCCGGGCTCCGCGCGAAGCTCGCGGACGGTCCCGGTGACGGGCGCGGGCACCTCGACCAGCGCCTTGTCGGTCTCGACCTCGGCGACCGGCTGGTCCTCCTCGACCGGGTCGCCGACGTCGACGAGCCAGGCGACGATCTCCCCCTCGGCCACGCCCTCGCCCACGTCCGGGAGCTTGAACTCGCGGACCATCGGTCAGAAGGACGCCGCCTCGCGGATGCCCTCGGCGATTCGCGCCGGCTCGGGGAGGTAGTAGTCCTCGAGCGCGTACAGCGGGAACGGCGTGTCGAACCCCGTGACGCGCGCGATGGGCGCCTCCTGGTAGACCAGCGCCTCCTCCTGGAGGGTGGCGACGATCTCGGCGCCCAGCCCGCCGGTCTTCGGGGCCTCGTGGACCACCGCGGCGCGGCCGGTCTTCTCGAACGACGCGACGATGGCCTCGGTGTCCATCGGCGAGACCGTCCGCAGGTCGACGACCTCGACGTCCACCTCGCCGGCGAGCTGTTCGGCGGCCTCGAGGGTGGGGCGGGTCATCGCCCCCCACGTGAACGCGGAGACGTCCTCCCCCTCGCGCCGGACGGCGGCCTCCCCGATGGACACCTCGTAGGGTTCGTCGGGGACGGCTTCGCGGAACGCCCGGTAGATCTTCTTCGGCTCGAGGAAGACCACCGGGTCCGGGTCCCGGATGGCCGAGATGAGCAGCCCCTTGGCGTCCGCCGGCGTGCTCGGGATGACGACCTTCAGCCCCGGGTAGTGGGCGAAGAACGCCTCGGTCGACTCCGAGTGGTGCTCCGGGGCCCGGATACCCCCGCCGAACGGTGCCCGCACGACCATCGGACAGGTGAACCGGCCGCGAGAGCGGGTGCGGAGCCGCGCCGCGTGGGAGATGAGCTGGTCGAAGGCTGGGTAGATGAAGCCCATGAACTGGATCTCGGCGACCGGGCGCAGGCCGTACGCGGCCATCCCGATGGCGGTGCCGACGATGCCCGACTCGGCCAGCGGCGTGTCGACGACGCGGTCGTCGCCGAACTCCTCCCACAGCCCCTCGGTGGCGCGGAAGACGCCGCCGTTCTTGCCGACGTCCTCGCCCATGACGATGACGTCGTCGTCGCGGGCCAGCTCGTCGCGCAGGCCGTCGCGGACGGCCTGCACGAGGGTCAGCTCCTGCGTCGTGCCGGTCTGGGCAGCCTCGCTCATATCAGTCCTCCAGGATGGCGTCGTCGCCGTGGCGCTCGCGCAGCGCCCGCAGCTGCGCCTTGCCCGCGGCCACGCGCGGCGTCGGCTCCTCGTAGACGAAGTCGAAGATGTCGTCGGGGTGCGGGCGCGGGGCGTCCTCGGCCGCCTCGATGGCGTCGGCGACCTCCGTCTTGATGGTGTCCTCGATGGCCTCGATGGCCTCGTCGTCGAGCCGACCGGTCTCGCGCAGGAACGACTCGAGCCGCGGGATGGGGTCCCGGCGCTTCCACGCCTCGACCTCCTCCTCCGAGCGGTAGATCGACGGGTCGTCGGCCGTGGTGTGGGCCCCGAAACGGTACTGGACCGCCTCGATGAGGGTCGGCCGGCGCTCGCCCTCGGGCGGGTCGCGGGCCTTGTCGGCCGCCTCGCGCGTGACCTGGTAGACGGCCAGCGGGTCCATGCCGTCGACCTGGACGCCCTCGAAGCCGTAGGCCACGGCCTTCGCGGCGATGGTGTCGCTTTTGGTCTGGCGTTCGCGGGGCACCGAGATGGCCCACTGGTTGTTGTTGCAGAAGTAGACGCACGGGACGTCGAAGACGCCGCCGAAGTTCAGCCCCTCGTGGAAGTCTCCTTCGGACGTCGCCCCGTCGCCGAAGTAGACGACGGTGACGCCGTCGTCGCCGCTGAGCTTCGAAGCCCACGCCGCGCCCGTCGCGTGGGGAATCTGCGTCGCGATGGGCACGGCGACGGTGAAGCTGTTCTCGTCCTCCGGTATCTGGTTGCCGTGTTCGTCGCCCATCCAGTACAGCAGCGTCTGCTCGAGCGGGAGGCCGCGCGACAGCCCCACCGCGTGCTCCCGGTACGACGGGAAGACCCAGTCGTCGGGCCCGAGCGCGAGCGCGGAGCCGACCTGGGAGGCCTCCTGGCCCGACAGCGGCGGGTACGTGCCCATCCGCCCCTGCCGCTGGAGGCTCACCGCTCGCTCGTCGAAGTGGCGGGCCAGCCGCATCAGGCGGTACATCTCGACGAGGGTCTCGTCGTCGAGGTCCGGCACCGTCGCCCCCTCGCGGACGGCGCCGTCCTCGTCGAGCACCTGTACCCGGTCGCCGGGGTCGCGCTGGAGAATGCTCACGGTGGAACCCCTGCCATACTAGATAGGTCCGTCGCTCGCCTAATAGGGGTTTCGTAACGAAAAATCCTTCCGGACCGCGCCGTCATGCGATTTGTGAACGGTTGACGCGCCCTCGCGGGCGGGTCGAGCGCGGCGCGCAACCGGCGTCGCGGTGGACGAACGCCCGGCGTCGACCCCCCGCGGAGCGGGGTGGGTGGACGGTCGTGGACTTCCCGCGCCGCGGCGGCGTGGACGGCGGTCGGTCCCGTCGGTCGTCGGACGCCCGCGCTCGTCGCGACGGGCCCTCCTCAGTCGCCGGCGCCCGCCCGGGCGCGGGCCGCGGCGCGCGCCTCCCTCACCGACCGGCCGTCGCGGAGCAGCGCGTCGACGAACAGCTCGCCCGCGCGGTACGACGAGCGCACCATCGGGCCGCTCGCGCAGTACAGGAAGCCCAGCTCCGCCTCGGCGACCTCGCGCCACGTCTCGAACTTCCCCGGGTGGACGTACTCGGCGACGTCGAGGTGCGTCCGCGAGGGCTGCAGGTACTGCCCGAGCGTGACGACGTCGACGCCCGCCTCGCGGACGTCCCGGAGCGTCTGGTACACCTCGTGGTCGTGCTCGCCCACCCCGAGCATCAGCGAGGTCTTCGTGTAGCCGTCGAACTCGCGGTCCGCCCGCCGGAGCACGCCGAGGCTCCGCCGGTAGCCGGCCCGGCGGTCGCGCACCGGCCACTGCAGCCGCTCGACGGTCTCGACGTTGTGCGCGAAGACGTCCGGTCCGGCCGCCAGGACGCGGTCGACGAGGTCGGGCTCGCCCCGGAAGTCGGGGACGAGGGCCTCGACCAGGACGCCCGGGTCGCGCGCCTTGATGGCCTCGACGGTCCGCGCGAAGTGGCCGGCGCCCTGGTCCGGGAGGTCGTCGCGGTCCACCGACGTCAGCACGACGTAGTCGAGCCCGATGTCCGCGACGGCGTCGGCCACGTTCGCCGGCTCCTCGGGCTCGAGCGGCGCCATCCCGCCGGTCGCCACGTCGCAGAAGTTACAGCCCCGGGAGCAGCGGTCGCCCATGAGCATGAACGTGGCCGTGCCGGGGCCGTCCCGCCCGCTCCAGCACTCGCCCATGTTGGGGCAGCTGGCCTCCTCGCAGACGGTGTGCAGGTCGCGCTCCCGGAGCGAGCGCTTGATCTCCGCGAAGCGCTCGCCGGCGGGCGGCCGCGTCTTCAGCCAGTCCGGCTTCCGCCGACGCGACTGCGCCATCGTCACCGACGACGGCGCGCGGCGGGAAAAGGGTATCCCAGGGGTCCACGAGGGCGAAGCGTTCACAGGCGGAGCAGGTGCGGCCCGGGCCCGACGGAAACGACTAGGTCCTCGGTTGAACGAATGCCTCGAGGAGGCGAGATGGATGGAAGCTCGTCTCCCTGGCTAGACCCGGCATCTCCTGTACGGATTCCGGACAACGGCCAACGGAACCAATACGTTGTTGTTCATTTCGTGCTGGATACGGGGCGCGAATCCAGCACCGGCCTCTCGACTCGGTATCTGATAGGAGATGTCAGCTCTCGTCCTGTTCCACCACGGATTTCACCGTCTCGAGTGAAGATTCCACGTCTTTCCGAAGCATTCGCGACAGTAGTGGTTCAAGGAGCTTTGCGACGCCTTCCGTCTCGATGGTGCCCGACCACGCCAGACGTGTTCGCTGGCCTTGGGGAGTGCAGGTATATTCCGCCCCCGTGTTCTGGACCCGATCACCCAACAGCCCGGTCGTCGTCCGGTAGCCGAACCGATGGGGCGGTTCGTAAACCGTACATTCCATGGGGAGCTCAGAGGTACCCAAGATTCCCTTCACGACCGGTCGCCACGTGGTTCCGACCCCCATTTCTTCCTCCACTGGCGGCACCTCGATGGCTTGGGAGTTCCATTCGACGACGTTGGCGGGGTCGGTGAGGTACTCGAACACGTCTTTCGGTGGCCGGTTGACGTCGGTACTCACCTCGAATTCGACGGTCATGGCGGGTTGGTCCTCCGAATACGGCGAAAATGTGTTCGTCGTAATATAATGGTTCTTGTCGTACGGGTCGATCAGCGCCCGGATGCTGGGCGCAGCTCTGCGCCCAGTGCGCGAAACCGACTATTTCGGGCCTGAAACGTATTTCCGGGCCCCTTCGAACTGACCCACCGACTGGCGAACGCGGGTGCGGAAAACCCCTCTATGAACATGAGGTAGAAACGACTTTCCCCTCGGGTCGGCACCCCTCCCACGTGCAGGTCGCCGACGCGGTCCCCGACTTCGCCGACGCCTTCCCCTTCGCCGAGTTCAACCGGATGCAGCGCGTGGCGCTGCCCGCACTGCTCGAGACCGACCACAACGTCGTGGCGAGCGCGCCCACCGCCAGCGGGAAGACCGCGCTCGCGGAGCTCGCCATCGTCAGGACCCTCCGGGAGGGCGGCACGGCGCTGTTCGTCGCGCCGCTTCGCGCGCTGACCGACGAGAAGGAGCGCGAGTGGGCCCGCTTCGAGGAGCTCGGCCACTCGGTCTACGTGGTCACCGGCGAGCGCGACCTCAACCCCCGCCGCGCCGAGCGCGCCGACGTGCTCGTGATGACGCCGGAGAAGGTCGACTCCGCGACGCGCAAGCACGACTCCGCGCGGTACGGCTTCGTCACCGACGTGGACTGCTGCGTCATCGACGAGGTCCACCTGCTCGACTCCGAGCGCCGCGGGGGCGTCCTCGAGGTGACCGTCGCGCGGCTGCGCCGGCTGTGCGACCCGCGCATCGTCGCGCTGTCGGCGACGATGCCGAACATCGAGGACGTGGCCGAGTGGCTCGACGCGCCCCCCGAGGCGACCTTCGCGTTCGGCGACGAGTACCGGCCCGTCGAGCTGCACGCCGGGGTCGAGACGTACGCCCACGGCGAGAACGCGTTCGCCGACAAGTACCGCCGGCTCTACCGGGCGCTCGACCTCGCCGACCCGCACCTCCGGGACGACGGCCAGGCGCTGGTGTTCGTCGCCTCCAGACAGGACACCGTCCGGGCCGCCGAGAAAGCCAGGGACGAGCTCGCGGGCCGGGACGTCCCGGTCGGCGCCCGCGGCGACTTCGACTTCCACGAGGCCACCCAGCAGCTGTCGAACGACACGCTCAGACAGTCCGTCCTCGACGGCGTCGCCTTCCACCACGCCGGGCTGGCGAAGAACGACAAGGACCTCGTCGAGCGGTGGTTCCGCGAGGGCCACATCGTGCTGCTGTTCTCGACCTCGACGCTCGCGTGGGGCGTCAACCTCCCCGCCCGGTGTGTCGTCATCCGCGACACGAAGTACCACGACCCGCTCGAGGGGGAGGTCGACATGAGCCCGGTCGACGTGCTCCAGATGCTCGGGCGGGCGGGCCGGCCGGACTACGACGACGTCGGCTACGGCTGGGTCGTCTGCGACGCCGACGCGGCCGACCGGTACCGCCGCCTGCTCGCCGAGGGGACGCCGATCGAGTCCCGCCTGGCGGAGGACCTGGACGCCCACCTCGTCGCCGAGGTGGCGATGGGGACGGTCCGCGGGCTGGACGACGTCATCGACTGGCTCGAGACGACGTTCTACTACGTCCGGGCCCGCAGCCGGCCCGACGCCTACGACTTCCCGACGCTGCGCGACCGGGTCCGCGCGTCGATAGCGGAGCTGGTCGACCGGGGCTTCCTCTCGGTCGACGAGGACTCGCTCGACCTCGAGGCGACGACGCTCGGCCTCCTGGCCACCTCGTTCTACCTCCGGCTCGACACCGCCGCGAGCTTCCGCGAGCTCGCCACCGCCGGGCCCGCCGACGTGGCGGCCGTCCTGCGGTGCGTCGCGCGGGCGGCCGAGTTCGACAGCGTCAGCGCGCGCCGGTCCGAGCGGGAGGCCGTCCGGTCGGTGCTCGGCTCCTCGGATGGCGAGCCCCTGGCGCCGGGTTCACGGAAGGTGCTGGCCATCCTGCGCGGCGGCCTCGACGGCGACGTCCCTGACGCCCTCGCCGGCGACGCCTGGGTCATCCGGCAGAACGCGCTCCGGCTACTATCGGCGCTCCGGGCGTTCTGCGACCGGTTCGGCGACGCCCGGGCGGCCAGCCGCGTCCGGCGCGTCGAGGCCAGGCTCGAACACGGCGTCGACGCGGACGCCGTCGGCCTGACGGCCATCGACGGCGTCGGCGCCGGCCGCGCCCAGAAGCTGGCCGCCGAGGGGCTCGCCACGCCGGCGGGGGTCCGCGCGGCGGGCGTCGAGGGGCTCCTCGAGGCGGGGCTCTCCGAGGGCGTCGCCGAGCGCGTGCTCGCCAACGCCGAGGCCCTGCCCGCGGTCGAGGTCGACTGGGCCGGCTTCCCGGACCGGGTCGACCGCGGGGCGTCCGAGCTGCGCGAGGTCACCGTGCGGTCGACCGCCGGCGCCGCCCGCGCGCACCTCCGGGTGACGGTCAACGACGTCGAGATGACGGCCAAGGAGTCGTCGCTCGCCGGGCCCGTGACCCTCCCGGTCGGCGTCTTCGGCACCGCCGAGTCGCTCGAGTTCGCCGTCGAGGTCTGCTTTCCCGACCTGCCGCTGCCCCCGGTCGTCGAGACGCGGTCCCTTCAGGTGACGTAGTCGAGCAGCGCCTCGCGGAGTTCGGCGGGGCCGGCGACGGTCCGGTCGGCCCGCGGCAGGTCGTCGCCCGCCGGCCGGTAGCCGATGCACGTCATCCCCGCCTCCACGGCGGCCGTCGCGCCGTGGACCGAGTCCTCGACCGCGACGCCGTCGGCCGGCTCGACGCCGAGCGTCGTCGCGGCGTGCTCGTAGACGTCGGGGGCCGGCTTCCCTCGGTCGACCGCCTCGGCGCTCACGGTCGCGTCGAACGCCCCGCCCAGGTCGAACCGGTCCAGCACGAGCGCGTACCACGCCGGCGGCGAGGAGGTCACGAGCGCCAGCCGGAGTCCGTCGGACCGGAGGTCAGCGACGAGGTCGGCAAAGCCGTCCATGAGCGACGCCCGCTCGTCGTAGACCTCGCGGGCGGTCTCCTCGTACCATCCGGCGAACGCCTCGCGGCTGACCGACACGTCGTAGCGACCCTCGAGGTGCTCGTAGACCTCGCGGTAGTGCATCCCGGTGATCTCCGCGACGGACGCGGCGGGAACGACCTCCGCGAACCAGGCCGCCTCCAGCTCGGCCCAGTGGGCCTCCGAATCCACGACGACGCCGTCCATGTCGAACAGGACCGCGTCCATGCGACCTCGGTGGCACCCCCGGGATGATGAACGTGGCGGGCCGCTAGCCGGACACGTGGACCTCGCCGCGGCGCTCGTACTCCAGGTGGCGCGCGACCGCGTCCGCGACGTCCCGGCCGAACTCGCGCTCGACGAGGTGGAACGCGAGGTCCAGCCCCGCCGTGACGCCGCCCGCCGAGAGCACGTCGCCGTCGTCGACGACGCGGGCGTCGACCCGCTCGGTCGCCCGCTCTATGTCCTCGTGGGCGACGTGGTGGGTGGTGGCGGGCCGGCCGTCGAGCACGCCGGCCGCCGCGAGCAGCATGGCGCCGGTGCAGACCGAGGCGACCGTCGACCCCGCCCGGTGGCGGGCCGCGATGGCCGACGGGAGCGTCCCCGCCTCGACCGCACGGCGCACGCCGCCCGGCGTGGTCCAGCCGCCTCCCGGGACGACCAGCAGGTCCGGCGTCCCGAGGGTCCCGTCGGGGACGACGGTCAGCCCGTGGCTCGCGGCGACCGCCTCGACGGGGTCGTGTGTGACTGTCCGAACCGCCACGTCGGCGCCGTGCTGGCCGGCGGTCGCGAGCACCTCGTAGGGGCCGACGGCGTCGAGTTCGTCGAAGCCGTCGAACAGGAGCACCTCGACGTCCATGGCCGCCCGGACGGGCCCGGCCGGCAAAAGTCTCGCTGCGAGAGTTTATGGCCGAAGCCGCGTCCACGGCGGGCCGTGCCCGACGCCATCCGCGTGCTCGCCGGCGACTGCACCGTCCGCTACGAGTGCGGCGACGACCCGCCCCGCGAGGAGCGCGGCGCGGTGCTCGCCGTCGTCAAGCCCGACAACACCGTCCTCGTCCACGACCGGGAGGGCTACCGGCCGGCGGCGTGGCTCACGCGCGCCGACGCCGTCTCGACCCGCACCGGCGGCGACCGGCCGGTCATCGAGGCCGTCGAGGGCGACCGCCGGCTCGTCGTCACCTGCCACGCAGAGCGCGGGCTGGCGCGCTACCCGGCCACCAGGGTCGGCCCGCCGGTCGGCGACTGCCCCGACTGCGGGGGCGCGCTGGTGCGGACCCCGGCCGCCGTCGAGTGCCTCGGGTGCGGCGAGTCCCACGCCGTCCCGCGCGACGCGGCGGTGCTCGAGGCGACCTGCGGACGCTGCGGGCTGCCGACGATGCGCGTCGAGCGCGGCGCCGCCTTCGAGTGCTGCGTCGACCGCGGCTGCGAGTCGCTCGACGACCGCGTCCGCGAGCGGTTCGACGGCGAGTGGGACTGCCCCGACTGCGGCTCGGCGCTGCGGATCCTCCGGCGGGGCGGGCTCATCGCCGGCTGCGAGGCCTACCCCGACTGCGAGACCGCGTTCGCCATCCCGGGCGGAGTCGTCGAGGGGGCCTGCGACGGCTGCGGGCTGCCCGCGTTCGAGACCGGCTCGGGACGCCGGTGCCTGGACTCGACGTGCGCCGGGAGCTGAGGTCGCCGCCCGCCGGCCGGCATCCGTAGCGGCTTTCCCGGGCCGGGCCGTCGGTCGGGCCATGGAGGGCCACCGGGACGGCGACCTCGTCCGCGTCGCCGGGGACGCGCGCCAGCGGTTCCACGACGCCCGCGGCTACGGCCGGCCGGCCGGCGGCAACGCCATCGAGCTGGCCCCCGTCGAGGCGGCGCACCTGCTGTTCCGCGGCGACCTCGACGCCGTCGACGGCGCCGGCTTCCGGGCGTTCCTCGAGCGACAGCCGGAGGCCGTAGGGGCGGGCTTTCTCGCCTACGCCGACCTGCGCGAGCGGGGCTTCTATCTCGCGCCCTCGCGGGACGGGTGGGTCGACGACCCTCCCGACGGGGTCGACTTCGCGGTCTTCCCCCGCGGCAGCGGCCCCGGCGACGGCGCGGTCGACCACTGGGTCCGGGTCGTCGGCGAGCGCGAGCCGGTCCCGGCCGCGTCGCTCGGCGACGTCGTGCTCGCCGTCGTCGACGAGGAGGGCGAGGTCACCTACCTCGAGACGGGCCGGCCGACGCCGTCGGACCTGCGGTCCGACGAGGACCGCGAACGTTCCGTTCGCTCGCCCCCATCCGGCGAGACGCCCGACGACCCGCCCGTCGCCGCGGGCACCCTGCTGGCGGACCGCGTGGTGTCCTGGGACCCCCCGGCCGCGCTCTACGCCGAACGGTTCTACGGCCAGCCGCTTGCCGGCCGGGCCGGCGACCCCCGGGGTCCGGTCCAGCTCTCGCTCGTGGAGGCGGCGCACCTCGCCGCGAGCGGCGCCCTCGACGTCGACGGCGGCGCGGCGGCGGTCCGCGAGCGCGGCCGGGCCGTGGAGGGCGAGCGGTTCGACCGGCGGCTCGCCGTCTACTCGGCGCTGCGGTCGGACGGCCTCGTCCCGAAGACCGGCTTCAAGTTCGGCGCCGACTTCCGGACGTACGCCCGCGTCGAGTCCGTCGACGAGCTCGGCCACTCGGCGGCGCTGGTCCGGGTGCGCCCGGCCCGGGCGACGCTCGCGCCCCGCGAGGTCGCCCTCGACGTCCGGCTGGCCGGCGGCGTCCGCAAGCGGCTCTGGTACGCGCTGGTCGAGGGCGGTGAGCCGAGTGGAACGAGGCGAGCCTCGTCGGACGAGCGGAGCGAGCCCGAGGGCGGTGAGCCGAGTGGAACGAGGCGAGCCTCGTCGGACCGGTGGTCCGACGGCAGCGAGGTGTCGTGGCTCGAGATCTCCCGGCTGACGCCGTAGCCGGGGGACCGCCGACCGGAAACCTATAAGGGCGCCGTGGCCCGTGTGGACAGGTATGCCGTCCACGCCCGGCTGGCCCCGGCGGACGACCTCGGGAGTGGACAGCCTCGCGACGCCGGCCGGGCGGACGTGACCCGCGCCGGGCTCGCGACGCGACCTGCTTTCTCGACCGGACCGCCCGACGAGCGACCCCGATTCGACACACGACCCACGAATGACGCGCGATACCGACCCCGCCGAGGAACCGCCGAACGACCGGACGACCGCCCCCCGTCCCGATGGCGGCGAGCGAAGCGAAGGCTCGCAGGCACCGCCGGGCCGTTCGCCCGACGGCGGCGCCGCCGGCGCCGACGACCTGGTGCTCGACCCGTGGGGCTCCTCGGCCGTCGACGACTACGGCGAGCTGTTCGAGGCGTTCGGCATCGAGCCGTTCGACGAGGTGCTCCCCTCGGTCCCCGCCCCCCACTACCTGATGCGCCGGGGCATCATCTTCGGTCACCGTGACTACCGCTCGCTGGTCGAGGCCATGCGCGACGGCGAGCCCGTCGCGGCGCTGTCGGGCTTCATGCCCACCGGTGACCCCCACGTGGGTCACAAGATGGTGTTCGACGAGCTCGTCTGGCACCAGCGGCAGGGCGCCGACACGTACGGGCTCATCGCCGACCTCGAGGCGCACGCGGCCCGCGGGCTGGACTGGGACGAGATCGACGAGCACGCCCGGAACTACCTGCTCAGCCTGCTCGCGCTAGGCTTCGACCCAGAGGCGGGCGAGCTGTACCGCCAGTCCGACAACCGCGTCGTCCAGGACCTCGCGT
>CAZVOR010000067.1:0-11426 GCA_964628745.1 uncultured Halobacteriales archaeon | reverse complement strand
CCGCGTGCACGAAGTGGCCGACGCCGATGGAGTAGCCGTCGCCGTCGCCGCCCGCGACCATCACCTCGAGGTCGGGGTTGGCCATCTTCACGCCCATCCCGACCGGCAGCGCCCGCCCGTGGACGCCGTGGATGGCGTAGGAGTGCATGTACGTCCCGATCTTGCCGGAGCAGCCGATGCCGGCGACGACGAACGTCTCGTCGGGGTGGTGGCCCGTCTCGGCGAGCGCCCGCATCATCCCGTTCATCGTGCCGAAGTCCCCGCAGCCCGGGCACCAGGTGGGCTGCTTGTCGGACTTGAACGCCCGGAAGTCGACCTCGGAGCTCACGCCGCCACCTCCGGGCCCGCCGCCAGGGCGTCCCGGACGGCGGCGGCCAGCTCGTCCGCCGTGAACCGGACGCCGTCGAACTTGTTCACTCGCCGGACCCGCCTCAGGGCGTCGCGCTCGACGAGGTCGGCGAACTGGCCCGAGGCGTTGCACTCGACGACCACGACACGCTCGGCCGCCGAGACGGCCCCGGAGAGGTCGGGGCGGGGGGACAAGTACGGCACCGAGAGGAACCGGACGTCGAGGCCGTCCGCCTCGAGGAACGTCAATGCCTCGCGCATCGCGCCCTCGTTGGAGCCCCAGGAGAGCACGAGCGTCTCGGCGTCCGGCTCGCCGAACTCCCGCGGTCGCCAGTCCTCGGCCGCGGCGGCCGTCTCGTACTTGCGCCGGCGCTTCTCGACCTGGGCGACGCGCGTCCCCCGGTCCTCGGTCCGCCGGCCGAGCTCGTCGTGCTCGAGGCCCGTGGTCATGTGCGCGCCGCCCGGCAGGCCGGGCTGGACCCGCGGGCTGACGCCGTCGGGGGTGTCGGCGTGGGGCCGGAACCGGCCGGCCTCGTCGAGCCAGGGCTCGAGCCCCGCCTCGTCGGTCACCAGCGGGCCGCGCTCGATCTCGACGGCGTCCATGTCGAACTCGTCGGGCGGGTAGGTCTGCTCGGAGACGGCCAGCGAGAGGTCGGCGGCGAGGTAGACGGGGGTGTTGTACGTCTCCGCCAGGTTGAACGCCTCGACGGTCCGGTGGAAGCACTCGGCGACGGTCGTCGGCGCGAGCACGAACCGCGGGACCTCGCCGTGCCCGCCGTGGAGCAGGGCGGCGAGGTCGCCCTGCTCCTGCTTGGTGGGCATGCCGGTCGAGGGTCCCGAGCGCATCACGTCGACGACGACCAGCGGCGTCTCGCTGGTCGCGACGAGCCCGACCGTCTCGGTCATCAGGTCGAGCCCCGGCCCGGAGGTGGCCGTCATCGCCCGGGCGCCGGCGCGGGCCGCGCCGAGCGCGAGGTTGACGGCGGACAGCTCGTCCTCCGCCTGGACGACGTGGCCGCCGAACCGCTCGAGCCGGTCGGCGAGGTACTCCATGATGGCGGTCGCGGGGGTGATGGGGTAACCCGCGTAGAACCGGCAGCCGGCGGCGATGGCGCCCATGCCGAGCGCCTCGTCGCCGTCGAGCAGTACGTAGTCGGCGTCGGTCGTCTCGAGGTCGTAGCCGTGGCCGCCGACGCCGTGCTCCTCGGCGACGTGCGCGTGGCCGAGCCGCGCCGCCTGCTCGTTGCTCTCGACGATGTGCTGGCCCTTCTCACCGAAGCGCTTGGCCAGCGACGCGTCGAGGTGCTCGATGGGGAAGTCGGCGACCGCGCAGGCCGCGCCGAGCGCAACGACGTTCCGCATGATGGCGCCGCCGGCGTCCTCGGCGAGGCGTCGCAGCGGCACGTCCAGGCCGACCGTGCCCTCGGGGGGCTCGAAGTCCGCCATCATCGTGCGCTCGCCGTCGTAGATGATGACGCTGCCCTCGTGGAGTTCGTCCCCGTTCTCCTCGACGGTGCGCTCGGTCAGGGCGACGAGGACGTCCAGCCGGTCGACCACGCTCTCGACTGGCTCGACGGCCGTGCGGATCTTGTACGCGGTGTAGCCGCCCCGGATGCGGGACGCGAAGTCCTTGGAGGTGTAGACGTGCCGCCCCGCTCGGGCGAGGGCCTGGGCGAATATCTTCCCGGTGGAGTCGATCCCGTCGCCGGCCTCGCCGCCGATGGCCCAGTTGAGGTCCGCCGTCATTCGCCCGAGGTAGCCAGGGTGCCGGGAAAAGCCTTCTGACTGCGGCGGCCCGGCTCGTTTGCAATCGTCCACTGTTCGAATGATTTCGTTATGCTCGTCCAGTTCTCATCGGGATAATCGCTGCTCGCTGAACGACCGTCCGGGAACGACGGTCGCTCCCGGTCGGCGGCCGGCCCGCCCCCTCAGCGTTCGACGAACTCGACCAGCACGCCGCCGGTCGAGCGGGGGTGCAGGAACGCCACCGTGTGGCCGCGCGCGCCGGGCCGGGGCGCCTCGTCGACGGGTTCGTGTCCGTGCTCGCTGGCCCGGTCGAGCGCGGCGGCGACGTCCCCGGTCCGGAAGGCGAGGTGGTGCAGGCCCGGGCCCCGCCGGTCGAGGAACCCGGCGACCGTGCCTCCGTCGTCGAGCGGCTCGAGCAGCTCCAGGGGCGCCCCGCCCGGGTCGACGAAGACGACGCGGAGCCCGTCGAACGTCTCCTCGTGGACGAGGGGCGCGTCGACGAGGTCGCCCAGCAGCGCGGCGAGGCCAGCGGCGTCGTCGGTGGCGACGCCGACGTGGTCCAGGCGCATCTCGTTCGGGGCTCCGCGGCCGCCGCCATAACCGTGGCGCTCCCGGTGTCCTGGATGGAGTGGGCCGTCACCACGTCGTCCCCTCCGGCAGGTCGACGCGGCGTGGGACGGTCACGGGTGGGTATCGTCCGGGGGGGGGGGGGGGTTCGCGTGGCTGACCCGGCGTGCAGAACTAAGTGGTCCGGCCTCGAACCCCGGACCGTGCCCGACACGAAGGAGACCCGGGAGAAGAAGGGCCGCGTGAAGAGACGCCAGCGCCTCCGGGCCGACATGGAGGCCGCCGCCGAGGCGGCGGGCACGCCCCCCGAGTCCCCGCTCGAGGACGCCGACGACGAGGACGAACTGGAGCTCTCGTTCGAGGATTGAACTCGCGGTCGGTGGTGTCGACGACCGCCGACGTCGGCCGCCCGGATGAACGGCCCCGACGGCGCCACTACACCGTCGCGCCCGGCTCGTAGGTGCCGAACGCCTCGCGGAGGACGTCGCAGATCTCGCCGACCGTCGCGTACGCCTTGACGGCGTCGACGATGGGCGGCATGAGGTTCGCGTCGCCGGGCGCCGCCGCGGCGAGGTCGTCGAGCGCGGCCTCGACGGCCGCGTCGTCCCGCCGGTCCCGGACGGATTCGAGCCGCTCGACCTGCGCGCGGGCCTGCGCCTCGGTGACCGCCTGGAGCTCGATCTCGGGCTCCTCGTCGACCTCGTAGGCGTTGACGCCCACGACGACGCGGTCGCCGGCCTCGACCGCCCGCTGTCGGTCGTACGCCGTCGCCTGTATCTGCCGCTGGACCCACCCTTCCTCGACGGCGCTGAGCATCCCGCCGCGGTCGTCGACGGCGGCGAGCAGCTCGCGCGCCTCGGCCTCCAGGCGGTCGGTGAGGTGCTCGACGTAGTACGAACCGGCCAGCGGGTCGACCGTGTCGGCGACGCCCGACTCGTGGGCGAGTATCTGCTGGGTCCGAAGCGCCGTGCGCGCGCTCTCCTCGGTGGGCAGCGCGAGCGCCTCGTCCTTGCCGTTGGTGTGCAGGCTCTGGGTGCCCCCGAGCACCGCGGCCAGCGCCTGGTAGGCCACCCTGACGACGTTGTTGTCGACCTGCTGGGCGGTCAGCGTCGAGCCCGCGGTCTGCGCGTGGAACTTCAGCTGCCTGGCGTCGGGGGACTCCGCGCCGAACCGGGTCGCCACGACGTCGGCCCAGAGCCGGCGGGCCGCCCGGAACTTCGCGACCTCCTCGAGGACGTTGTTGTCGGCCGAGAAGAAAAAGGACAGCTGCGGGGCGAACGAGTCGACGTCCAGGCCCGCCGCGACGGCCCGCTCGACGTACTCGACGCCGTCGGCGAGCGTGAACGCGAGCTCCTGGGCCGCAGTCGCGCCGGCCTCCCGTATGTGGTAGCCGGAGATGGAGATGGGGTTGAACGCCGGGAGGTGCTCGGCGCAGAACGAGAAGATGTCGGTGATGATCCGCATCGAGGGTCCGGGCGGGTAGATGTAGGTGTTCCGGGCGACGTACTCCTTGAGCAGGTCGTTCTGGACGGTCCCCCGCAGCTGCTCGCGGGGGACGCCCTGCTGGTCGCCGATGGCGACGTACATGGCCAGCAGGACGCTCGCGGGCGCGTTGATGGTCATGCTCGTCGAGACCTCGTCCAGCGGGATGCCCTCGAAGACCGCCTCCATGTCCGCCAGCGTGTCGATGGCCACGCCCGACTTGCCGACCTCCCCCTCGGCGAGGGGGGCGTCGGAGTCCCGGCCCATCTGCGTCGGGAGGTCGAACGCCATCGACAGCCCCGTCTGCCCCTCCTCGAGCAGGTACTGGAACCGCTCGTTGGTCTCCTCGGCGGTGCCGAAGCCGGCGTACTGCCGCATCGTCCACAGCCGGCCCCGGTGCATGGTGGGATAGACGCCCCGCGTGTAGGGCGGCTCGCCCGGGAAACCGAGGTCCTCCCCGTAGTCCAGCCCCGCGACGTCGGCGGGGGTGTACAGCCGGTCGACCCGCTCCCCGCCGGTGTCGGTCTCGAAGCGCTCGCGGCGCTCCCCGAACCGGTCGAGGGTCGGCTCGAGCGTGTCGGCCGCCCACGACTCGCGGGCCGACCGGATCTCGGCCAGGTCGTCCTCGTCGAACATCGTTCCCACTTGGCTCCGGTCGGTCCTTAACGGTTGTCGCCGCCGCCCGTCGCCACCGGCCGGACCGCGCCGCCCGTCACGACCGCGCCGCCCGCGGGGATGCTCCACGCGCGAGCGCCGGGCCACCTATCACGACGCCGCCGCAACGGCGGGTATGGGCGACGAGAGTCCCACGGCAGACGAGGCCTCGCTCGACGGGCGGACGGCGCTGGTGACCGGCGCGAGCGCGGGCATCGGCCGCGAGACGGCCAAGGTGCTCGCCAGGGAGGGGGCGGACGTCGCGCTCGCCGCGCGACGGGAGGAGCGGCTCCAGTCGGTCGCAAAGGAGGTCGAGGCGGCCCGCGGCGTCGACGCGCTGGCCGTGCCGGCGGACGTGACCGACGAAGCCGCCGTCGGGGCGGCGGTCGACGAGGTCGTCGAGGCGTTCGGCGGCCTCGACGTGGTCGTCAACAACGCCGGCACCGGCACCGGCCGCGGCGTCGGCGTCGAGGACCTGCCGACCGAGCAGTACCGCACCGTCATGGCCGTCAACGTCGACGGCATGTTCTTCGTGTCCCGGGCGGCGCTGCCGCACCTCCGGGCGTCCGCGGGCTCGCTGGTCTTCGTCGGCAGCTTCGCCGGGCGGTTCCCCCGGCCGGGGAGCCCGGTGTACGCGGCGAGCAAGTGGTGGACCCGCGGGTTCGCGCTGAGCCTCGCCGGACAGGTCGGCGACGAGGACGTCGCCGTGACGGTGGTCAACCCCTCCGAGGTCCGCACGGAGTTCGGCAAGGAGTTCCGCGACGAGGCGGAGCTCAGCCGGGAGCGGTACGAGCCCCGGGAGGTGACGGAGCCGGCGGACGTGGCCGAGGCCATCGCCTTCGCCGCCCGGCAGCCGCCCCCGAACGCCGTCGCCGAGCTGGACCTCTACCGGCGCGACAAGTTCGGCGGGTTCTGACGGGCTCCCGCCGTCGCCGGGCGCCGCCGCGGGAGGCTTCGAGCTGCCGGGGCTCCCGTCACCGACCGGTGTCGTACTTGTAGGTGGCCGTCTCCGGGTCGATGCCGAAGTCCTCGGGGGTCTCCTGGACCTCGGGCTCCGACTCGTCGTCCTCGCCGGCGCGCTTGAAGGCGTCGCGGAGCGTCGGCGGCATCTCGAAGGCGTCGACGTCGAGCGCCAGCGGGCGGGCGTCCGCGTCGACCAGCCGCCGCTTCTCCTCGAGGCGCTCGGCGAGCGTCTCGGGGAGCGAGTCGGGCTCGACCGGCTCGAAGCCGAACTGCTCGAGGTAGCCGTCGCCGACCTCGAAGGCGTAGAGCGTCGCGAAGCCCTGGTCGCTTGCGTTCTCCACGAGGCGCTCGACGATGTGCGCCCCCACGCCGCCGTCGCGGTAGTCCTCCAGCACGCCGAGGCTGGTCAGCTCGCAGAACTCGTCGTCGCCGGCCTTGTGCAGGCGGATGCGCCCGAACCCCGCCTTCTCGTTGGTCTCCTCGTCGATGGCGATGACGTAGTCGCGCGACCGGAAGGCGGTCTCGTCGACGCCGAGCGCCTCGATGTGGTCGAGGAGCCAGAGTTCGTCCCGGTTCTTGGCCGCTCGGACGTACATGTCCGACGGAAGGGGCCGCGGGCGGAAATAGCTTACACTCGCGTCGGGGGCGCCCGGATTCGCGTCGCCCGCGGGACCTCCCGGGCCCGTTCTCGCCACCCGCACGACACCCGGACGCGTACAGACTTTTGGGGGGTCCGCCCGACGCTCCTCCATGGACCCGTTGGACGAGGTCGACGAGATCGTCCACGAACCGTCGCGCGAGTTCGTCGAGTCGACGAACGTCCGGGCGTTCATGCGCGCCCACGACATCCCGGACTACGACGCGCTCGTCGAGCGGACGACGCGGTCGGTCGAGGGCGTCGAGGCGTCCGGCCTCGAGTGGTTCTGGGACGAGGTCGTCGACTACCTCGGCCTCGAGTTCGACGCGCCGTACGACGAGGTGCGGGACGACGCGGACGGCCCGCAGTTCTCGCGGTGGTATCCGGGCGGCGAGCTGAACGTCGCCCGCAACGTGCTCGACCGACACGCCGCAGTCGGCAACGGGACGCGGAACCACGTCGCGGTCGTCTGGGAGGGCGAGCCGGGCGACGTCCGGCAGCTGACCTACCACGACCTGCACCGCGAGGCCAACCAGGTCGCCAACGCGCTCGAGGCCCGCGGCGTCGGCGCCGGCGACACGGTCGCGCTGTACATGCCGATGGTGCCCGAGGTCGTCAGCATCCTCTACGGCTGCCTGAAGGTGGGCGCCGTCGCGGTGCCGGTCTTCTCGGGCTTCGGGGCCGACGCGGTGGCGACGCGCCTCGAGGCGGCCGAGCCTTCGGTGCTGTTCACCGGCGACGGCTTCCACCGCCGGGGCGACCCGGTGTGGCTGAAGGAGACCGCCGACGCCGCCGTCGAGCAGGCGGGCCACGTCGAGCACACGGTCGTCTACGAGCGGCTGGGCGGGGAGATAGCCTGGGACGACGACCGCGACGAGCGCTGGGACGACGTCGTGGCCGCCCAGCGCGACGCGTACGAGACGGCCTCGGTGCCCTCGGACCACCCCTCGATGCTGCTGTACTCCTCGGGGACCACCGGCGCGCCGAAGGGCATCGTCCAGACCCACGCCGGCCAGCTGGTCCAGTGCGCCAAGGAGATCTACTTCGGCTTCGACCACGAGCCCGGCGACCGGTTCTTCTGGGTCTCCGACATCGGCTGGATGATGGGGCCATGGACCCTCATCGGGAACCACGCGTTCGGCGGGACGGTGTTCATGTACGAGGGGGCGCCGGACCACCCGGGACCCGACCGGTTCTGGTCGATGATCGACCGTCACGACCTCACCGTCTTCGGCATCTCGCCGACCGCCATCCGGGCGCTCCGCGAGCACGGCGACGAACCGCTTTCGGGCCACGACCTCTCGAGCCTCCGGCTGCTCGGCTCGACCGGCGAGCCCTGGGACCCGGAGTCCTGGCGGTGGTTCTACGAGCGCGTCGGCGGCGGCGAGGCGCCCGTCATCAACATCTCGGGGGGGACGGAGATATGCGGGTGCTTCCTGATGCCGATGCCCACCCAGCCACTAAAGCCCTGCACGCTGGGCGGCCCGGGGCTCGGGATGGCCGTCGACATCGTCGACGGCAGCGGCGAGTCCATCGCCGACACCCACGAGCGGGGCTTCCTCGTCGCGAGGGACTCCTGTCCCAGCATGACCAGGTCGCTGTGGGAGGGCGACGAGCGCTACCTCGAGGAGTACTGGTCGACGTTCACCGACCCGCCGCTCTGGGACCACGGCGACTGGGCCCGGAAGGACGAGGACGGCTTCTGGTTCCTGCACGGCCGGGCCGACGACGCGCTGAACGTCGCCGGCCGGAAGGTCGGCCCCGCCGAGGTCGAGGGCGCGCTCATCGACCACGAGGCGGTCAGCCAGGCCGCGGCCGTCGGCGTCCCGGACGACACGACCGGGACGGCGGTGGTCGCCTACGTCATCCTCGAGCCCGACGTCGAGCCCGGGGACGACCTGCGCGCCGAGCTGGTCGACCAGGTCGGGGCGGCGATGGGCAGGCCGTTCCGCCCCAGCGAGGTCCGGTTCGTCGAGGCGTTCCCGAAGACGCTGAGCGGGAAGATCATCCGCCGGGCCATCCGGGCCGCGCACCTGGGCGAGGACCCCGGCGACCTCTCCTCGATGGAGAACCCCGAGGCGCTCGCGGCCATCGAGGACGCCCGGTAGCCGGTCCCGTCGCGCCGGATGTGGAGTCCTCGCTTCCCGGCGCCGTCGCCGCGCGGGCGCGGCGGTGCTCGACGGACGAGCGGCGCGGCGCCCGGTGCCGGTCTCAGAAGCTGTTCCGGAGCTTCTCGAAGAAGCCCTGGTCGACGTCGACCTCCTCGCCGCCGGCCGCGGCGAACCGCTCGAGCGCCTCGCGCTGCTCGTCGGTGAGCGTCTCCGGCGTGACGACGCGGACCTGCACGTACTGGTCGCCGCGGCCGCGCCGGCGCAGCCGGGGCATCCCCTTGCCGCGAAGCCGGAAGGTCTCGCCGCTCTGCGTGCCCGCCGGGACGTCCATCTCGACGGGGCCGCCGAGCGTCGGCACCTCCACGGTGCCCCCGAAGACGGCCTGCGGGAACGAGATGGGCTCGCGGCG
Organism: uncultured Halobacteriales archaeon; assembly: GCA_964628745.1. Taxonomy (GTDB): domain Archaea; phylum Halobacteriota; class Halobacteria; order Halobacteriales; family Hikarchaeaceae; genus CAZVOR01. The sequence continues at coordinate 2,509 of CAZVOR010000067.1, read as the reverse complement.
GTAGACGTCGTCGCCGTCGCGCTCGAACTCCGGGTGGTCGGCGACCTCGATCTCGATGAGCAGGTCGCCGTTCGGGCCGCCCCGCTCGCCGGGGGCGCCCTCTCCCTCCATGCGGAGCGTCTGGCCGTCGCGGATGCCGGCGGGCACCTCGACGGTGAGCGTCGCCTCGCGGCGGACCGTCCCCTCCCCGCCGCACGTCGAGCAGCGCCGCTCGTACAGCTCGCCGGTGCCCTCGCACTGCCGGCAGGTCGACGTCTGCTGGACCCGGCCGAGCGGCGTCTGCTGGACCTGCGTGACCTGTCCGCGGCCGTCGCACCGCGGGCAGGTCCGCGGCTGCTCGTCGGGCGGGTGCCCGCGGCCGTCGCACTCCTCGCAGCGCTCCGGCCGGCGGACGGTCACCCGACGCTCGACGCCGTCGTAGGCGTCCTCGAGGCCGACCTCGAGGCGGGTCTGCAGGTCCGCGCCCTGCCGGGGCCGGTCCCGTGCGCGGTCGCTCCCGCGCCCGCCGAAGAACTGCTCGAAGAGGTCGCCGAACGGGCCGCCCGCGCCGAAGGGGTCGCCGTCGCCGAACGGACTTCCGCCGGCGCCGCCGGCGCCCGACCCGGCTCCGCCGAAGCCGCCCTGCTTTTCGGCCTGCTCGAACCGGTCGTGGCCCAGCCGGTCGTACGCCCGTCGCTTCTCCTCGTCGGTGAGGACGTCCTTGGCCTTCCGGGCCCGCTTGAACTTCTCCTCGGCGTCCGGGTCGTCGCTGACGTCCGGGTGGTACTGCGCGGCGGCCTGGCGGAACGCGCGCTTTATCTCCTCCTCGGAGGCGTCGCGGTCGACCCCGAGCACCTCGTAGAAGTCCTCGGTCATTCGTGGGGCGGCATGCGGTGGTTGGGTGGTGGTCGGTCAGTCTGTCACGTCGGCGTTCGACCAGTCCGTCACTCGTCCGCCTCGTCGTCGGGCTGCTCGTCTCCCACGTCCTCGAAGTCGGCGTCGACGTACTCGCTGCCGCCCTCGCCGGCGACGTCCTCGGGGTCGGCCCCGCCGGCCCCGCCGGCTCCGCCCGCGGCGGCCTGCTGGGCGGCCTGCTGCTGGTAGAGCTGCTTGCCGATCTCCTGCAGCTCCGTCGAGAGCGCCTCCGTGGCCTGCTGGAGCTGCTCGGTCGTGGCGTCGTCGACCTCGAGCGTCCCCTCGACCTCCTCGATGGCGGCCTCGATGGACTCGCGAAGCTCGTCGTCGACCGCCTCCTCGTTCTCCTCGAGCAGCGTCTCGGCGCGCTGGACGGCGCTTTCGGCCTCGTTCCTGGCCTCGATGCGCTCGCGCCGGGCCTGGTCCTCCTCGGCGTGCTGTTCGGCCTCCTCCTGCATGCGCTCGATCTCGTCGTCGGAGAGGCCGGCGCCGCCCTCGATGGTGATGTCCTCCTTGTTCCCGGAGCCCTTGTCCTCGGCCTCGACGTTCACGATGCCGTTCTCGTCGATGGAGAAGGACACCTCGATCTGGGGCGTGCCCGCGGGCGCCGGCGGGATGCCCGAGAGCATGAACTCGCCGAGCAGCTCGTTCTCCTCGGCGATCTCGCGCTCGCCCTGGAAGACGCGCACCTGGACCGAGGTCTGGTTGTCGGCGGCCGTGGTGAAGATCTTCGACTCCTCGGTCGGGATGGTCGTGTTCTTCTCGATGAGCCGCTCGAACAGGCCGCCCTTGACCTCGATGCCGAGCGACAGCGGCGTGACGTCCAGCAGGACGATGTCGTCGACGTCGCCGGCGAGCACGCCGCCCTGGATGGCCGCGCCGAGGGCGACCGCCTCGTCGGGGTTGACGTTCTTCTTCGGCTCCTGGCCGGTGAGCTCCTCGACCTGCTCGACGACCTGCGGCATGCGGGTCGAGCCGCCGACCAGGATGACCTCGTCGATGTCGTCCTTCCCGTAGCCGGCGTCCTCGAGCGCCTGCTCGGTCGGGCCGACCGTGCGCTCGACGAGGTCGGCCGTGAGCGACTCGAAGGTGGCCCGGTTGAGCGTCTCCTCGAGGTGGACCGGCCCCGAGTCCGTGGCCGTGATGAACGGCAGGTTGATGGTCGTCTCCGTGCGGCTGGACAGCTCGATCTTCGCCTCCTCGGCGGCCTCGGTCAGCCGCTGGAGCGCCTGGCGGTCCTCGCGGAGGTCGATGCCGTGTTCGTCCTCGAACTCGTCGGCGAGGTAGTCGATGATGGCCTCGTCCCAGTCGTCGCCGCCGAGGTCGTTGTCCCCGTTGGTCGCGACGACCTCGTAGACGCCGCCGCCCAGGTCGAGGATGGAGACGTCGAAGGTGCCCCCGCCGAGGTCGAAGACGAGGACGGTCTGGTCCGACTCGTCGTCGAGGCCGTACGCCATCGACGCCGCGGTCGGCTCGTTGATGATGCGCTCGACGTCGAACCCGGCGATCTCGCCGGCGTCCTTCGTCGCCTGGCGCTGGCGGTCGTTGAAGTACGCCGGAACGGTGATGACCGCCTTCTCGACGTCGTCGCCGAGGTACTCCTCGGCGTCGCGCT
>CAZVOR010000066.1:0-11459 GCA_964628745.1 uncultured Halobacteriales archaeon | reverse complement strand
CGTGGTGTCACCCCCCGCCAGGGCGTGGGGGGGCCCCGCGCACGCTCCGGTCGTGGTCGCCCCAAACCCCCACCCACGGCTCGACAGGCCCGCCTCGCCCCCCGCGACCCTCGACGGCGACCCCCGAATCGTCGCCCCGCGCGACGACGAGGCTGGCGGGACCTGGCTCGGGTACAACGAGCACGGCGTGCTGGCCGGGCTGAGCAACCGGTGGACCGACGCGGAGCTGGCCGGCGAGCGGTCGCGCGGCCAGCTGGTGCTCGACGTCCTCCGGGCCGCGACGACCGCCGAGGGGGCCGCCGCCGTCGAGGCGGCCGTCGACACCCACGAGTACGCGGCGTTCAACCTGACCGTCGCGGACGCCGACCGCGCCGTCGTCCTCGAGTGGGACGGACGGCTGCGCGACTTCGACCTCGACTCCGGCGTCCACGCCGTGCTCAACGCGGGTTGGGACGACCGGTTCGCCGACGTCCCCGGGCGGGGCGAGCTCGTCGCCCGGCAGGCCGAGAGCGCCCGCCGGCTCCGCGACCGGCTGGCGGTCGGGGCCGGCGAGACCGCCGACCGCTGGCTCGACCGGGCCGCGGCGGCGCTGGCCGACCACGACCTCGGCGTCTGCGTGCACCGCGAGGGCTTCGGCACGCGGTCGTCGTCGCTGGTCGCCCTGTACGCGGACGGCGGCGCCAGCTACCGGTTCGCGGACGGCCCACCGTGCGAGACGGCGTACGTCGACGTCGACGGCGGGACGTGAGCCGGCGGGTCGCCGCGGCATGCACAGCAGTTAAACGGCGGGCCGTCCGTACTCTGCCCATGAGCGCCACTGCCGCGGGGGAGGAGCTCTCGGACGACGAGCGGGCGGGGCTCGAGCTCATCCGCGAGGAGGGCGGCATCTACCAGAGCGAGTTCTGGAAGGCGCTTGACGTCTCCTCGCGGAAGGGCAGCCGCATCGTCGAGTCGCTGCTGGACCGGGAGCTGATCGACCGGGACGAGGCGGTCCACGACGGCCACCGGACCTACTACCTCTCGCCCACCGCCGAGGACCTCGACTTCTCGCTGTTGATGGCCGGCGACATGCTCTCGCCGTTCGTCGGCGAGGAGGACGTCGACCACCGGTCGGACGCCTTCTCGCAGTGGATCATGAATCTGGCCTACGAGGACGGCGACTGAAGGGGGGCACCGGGACCGACGTCGGAGGCTCGAACGGGGAGGAACTACTTTGCCTGCGGGCCCCCTCCCGGCGCCCGTGACCTGCCCCTACCTCGAGTTCCGCGACCACGCCGAGGACCGGTCGTTCGAGCGGGAGCGGCCGTACTGCACCGCCGCCGGGACGTTCGTCCAGCCGATGCGGGCCGACATCTGCAGCGAACGGTACGGCCTCGTCCCCGCCGAACACTGCGAGATATACCGCGACCACGAGGGCCTCGACGGGTAGTCCGATGGCCTACGAGGACTACCTGGCCGGCGAGCCCGTCATCGTCACGGCCGCGCTCACCGGCGGCGTCCACGGCAAGGAGGCGAACCCGAACCTCCCCGAGACGCCCGCGGAGATCGGCGAGGCCGCGGCCGCGTGCGAGGCCGCCGGCGCGGCCATCGTCCACCTGCACGCCCGCCGGGACTCCGGGGAACGGGCGTTCGACGCCGAGCGGTTCCAGGCGGTCGCGGACGCCGTCCGAGAGCGGAGCGACGACCTCGTCCTCCAGCACTCGACGGGTGGCACCGCCGCGCCGGCCGAGCTCCGTCACGAGCCGCTGCGGACGGACCCCCCGCCCGAGATGGCCTCGCTCGACATGGGACCGCTGAACCGGTACGACCGGCTGACCAGCGAGAACACCCGGTCGACCATCGACGCGCTGTACGAGGAGATGGCCGAGCGGGAGATCAAGCCCGAGCTGGAGGTCTTCAACGACGGTCATCTCAACGAGGTCCACGGCCTACTCGACCGGTTCGACCTCGAGGCGCCCGTGTACGTCAACCTCATCCTCGGCGGCGGGACGCTGACGCCGCCGTCGCCCCGGAACCTGCTGCACCTGGCGGACAACCTCCCCGACGGCGCGCTGTTCAACACGCTCGCGTTCGGCCCGCACCAGCTGCCGCTGACGACGATGGGGCTCGTGCTCGGTGGGCACGTCCGCGTCGGGCTCGAGGACAACGTCTACTACCGCCGGGGCGAGCTCGCCGCCTCGAACGCGCAGCTGGTCGAGCGGACGGCGGCCATCGCCGAGCGCCTCGAGCGTCCGGTCGCGACGCCGGACGAGGCGCGGACCATGCTCGGGCTGTAGCTCGCTGTCGGGCGCCGCCCACCCGACAACGCTTAACCGCGGATGGCCGTAACCGCCACCGGATGGACTCGTTCCCGGGTCGGGCGTTCGGCCGGGTGACCAGGCCGGAGCTGGCCGTCTTCGTCTCCGGCGTGGCGAGCATGGGCCTCGAGATACTGGCCGGCCGGGTCGTCGCCCCCCAGTTCGGCAACAGCATCTACACGTGGGGGACCGTCATCGGCGTGTTCCTCGCGGCGCTGAGCCTCGGCTACCACGCCGGCGGCAAGCGCGCGGCCCGTCGCGCGAGCCACGAGCGCCTCGCGTGGCTGCTGCTCGCCACGGCCGCGTACGTCGCCGTCGTCATCTTCGCCGGCGACCTGCTGCTGGCGTCGGCGTCGCTGTTCCCGCTTCCCGCCCGCATGGCGTCGCTGCCCGCCGTGACGCTGCTGTTCGGCCCGCCGACGTACCTGCTGGGGTACATCAGCCCGTACGCCGCCGAGCTGTCGGGGACGGACGCGGTCGGCCTGGCGTCGGGCCGGGTCTACGCCGTCGGGACCGCGGGGAGCATCCTCGGCGCCTTCGGCACGACCTTCGTGCTCATCCCGTCGCTCTCCGTCGAGGAGATCGGGTTCGTCTTCGGGCTCCTGCTCGTCGGCACCGCGCTGCCGCTGGTGCTGCCGTCGGTCCGCCGCCAGCCCCTGCTCGCGACGGCGGGCGTGGCGCTGCTGCTCGTCGCGGCGGCCGGCAGCGGCGCGGTCGGCATCTCGTCGGGGGGGCAGGTCGTCTACGCGACCCAGACGCCGTACCAGGAGCTGGAGGTGGCCGACCTCGGCGGCACCCGGACGCTGTACCTCGACGGGCAGCGCCACAGCGCGATGGACCTCGACGACCCGTATCGCCACGTCTTCGCGTACACCCGCTACTTCCACCTCCCGTACCTGTTCGTCGACGACCCCGACGAGATCGACCGGGTGCTGTTCATCGGCGGCGGCGGGTTCTCCGGCCCGAAACGGTTCGCCCGGGAGTACGACGCCACCGTCGACGTCGCGGAGATCGACCCCGAGGTCATCCGCGTCGCCCGCGAGTACTTCCGCCTGGAGGAGTCCGAGGGCCTGAACGTCCACAACGTCGACGGCCGGCGGTTCCTCCGGGAGACCGAGCACACGTACGACGTCATCGTGCTCGACGCGTACAAGAAGGACAAGGTGCCGTTCCAGCTGACGACCGTCGAGTTCATGCGGCTGGCGAGCGACCGCCTCTCCGAGGACGGGGTGCTCGTCGCGAACGTCATCTCGGCGCCGCGCGGCCCCGCCGCGGCCTTCTACCGCGCCCAGCACAAGACGATGCTGCAGGTGTTCCCGCAGGTGTACTCGTTCCCGACCGCCGGGGGGACCGTGGTGCAGAACGTCGAGGTGGTCGCGACGAAGAACGCCACGCGCGTCTCCGCCGAGACCCTCCGGGAGCAAAACGAGCGCCGTGCCATCGGGATCGACCTGCGAGCGGAGCTGCGCGACTACCAGGTCGACGAGCCGGCTGCCGACGCGCCCGTCCTCAGGGACGACCACGCCCCCGTCGATTCCCTGCTCGACCCGATGGTCGGCCAGCGCTACGTCGTCGAACAGGCCCCGACCGACAACGCGACGGCCGCGGGCTGAGCGGGTCGCGGGCCGGCGGAGGAGGCGTGCGAGCTCGAGGGATCGCCCGGCGCTCAGAACCGAGCCGGGTCGAACGCCGACAGGTCGTGCTCGACGGCACCGCCGCGCACCAGCTGGCTCACCAGCTTGCCGGTGTACGGCCCGAGGGTCAGCCCGGTGGGCCCGTGGCCCGTCGCGAGGTAGGCGCCCTCGACGCCCGGCACGGCGCCGACGACCGGCAGGCCGTCGGCGGACGCCGGCCGCAGCCCGACGCGAACCTCCAGCAGCTCCGCGTCGGCCAGCCCCGGCGCGACGCGCAGCGCCTCGGCGAGGACCTCCCGGACGCCCGCCGCGGTGGCCCGCGGGTCGAACCCCGTCCCGTCCTCCCGGGTCGCGCCAGCGACGACCCGGCCGTCGGCCCACGGCACGAGGTAGTGCCCGTGGAAGGCGCTGACGACGGGCCAGTCCCCCGGCGAGGCGTCGGGGACGCCGAGGTGGGCGATCTGCCCGCGCTGTGGCTCGACCGGGACCTCGTGGCCGAGCTGGCCGGCGAACTCGCCCGACCACGCGCCGCCCGCGACCACGACCGCCTCGGCCTCGAAGCGCTCGCCCGCCGCCGTCTCCACGCCCGCCGCACGGGCACCGTCGAGCCGGATGCGGGTCACGTCGGCGGACCGTGCGTCGAGCCCGGCGGCCTCTCCCGCGCGGACGAGCGCCGCGGTGAGCGTCCGACCGTCGACGCGCGCGCCGCCGTCGTAGTAGAACGCGGCCTCGACGTCGGCGAGCGGCGGGAACCGGTCGCGGGCCCCGGCGGGGTCCAGCTCGTAGAGCTCGTCGTCGGGCGGGTGGCCGCGCCTGGCCTGCCGGGCGAAGGCACGCTCGCGGGCGGCCTCGTAGTCGTCGAGCTCGTCCGCGCCGGCGGCGACGACCAGCGTCCCGCCCCGCACGTAGCCTGCCTCGCCGTGGCGCTCGAGCGCCGCGACCAGCTCGGGGTAGTAGCGCGCGGCCGCGACGGCGAGCTCGTACCAGTCCGGGTCGGCGTGCCGGCTCGACTCGGGGGAGACGATGCCGGCGCCCGCCGCCGTCGCCCGGCCCGGGTCCGCCCGGCCGAGGAGCAGCGCGTCGGCACCGGCCGCCGCGAGGTGGTACGCGACAGAGGTACCGACGACCCCGCCGCCCACCACGACCGCGTCGTACATCGCTAGCGAGCGCGCGTGCCGGGGACTTCTATCCGGCGGAGCGGCCGAACTACCGGGGAGTCGCCGCGCCGAGGCCAGGGCCGGTCGGGTTCCGGGCCGACGCCCGTCGCGCGCACAGCTAAGTACTCGACGGGTGTCGCGAGGGCATGCAACACGGGCTCTGGCTCCGCGCGGGCGATTCGACCGACGCCGCCGAACTGGTGGACGCTGCCGTCGCGGCCGAGGCGGCCGGGTGGGACGGGGTGTTCGTCAGCGACACCCTCTCGACCGCCGCGTACCCGGACCCCTGGGTGCTCCTCGCGGCGATGGCCGCGCGGACGACCGACCTCGCGCTCGGGACGTGGGTCGTCCCGGTGCCGCGACGCCAGCCCTGGCAGGTGGCCAAGGCGGTGGCGACCCTCGACCGCCTCTCCGGGGGGCGGATGCTCCTGGGGGCCGGCCTCGGAACGGCCCGGGATTACGAGCCGTTCGGCCGGCCGTACGAACCCCCGGAGCTGGCCCGCCGGTTCGACGAGGCACTGGACGTCATCGACGGACTGTGGCGGGGCGAACCGTTCGACTACGACGGCGAGCACTTCACGCTCGAGGGGGCGACGGTCGAGCCCACGCCCGTCCAGGAACCGCGGGTCCCGATCCTGCTCGGCTGCTGGTGGCCGAACCGAGCCCCGTTCCGCCGCGGCGCCCGCTGGGACGGCATCCTGCCGTACTGGCCCGCCCTGACCGAGGAGGGGGTCGGAGAACAGGGCGAGCAGGCGACCGGCACGCCCGAGGAGGAGCTGCGGGACATGATGGCGTACTACCGCGACGTCGCCGACGACCCGGGGGAGGTCGTGCTCCCCACGCTGCCGGACGTCCCCGTCGGCGACTACCTGGACACCTACGAGGCGCTCGGCGCGACGTGGCTGCTCACCAGCGACGTCGTGCCGGGGTCGGACCACGCCGACCGGCGCGTCCGGGACGGCCCGCCGGGCTGAACGGTCGCGACCGGGGCGCGCTGACTGTCGGCACCGTGGCCAGGTCCGACCCGCGGCCCGGCCTACCCGAGCGCGGCCTCGACGGCGCTGCCGACGCGCACGACCGCCCGCTCCCCGAAGGCCGGCCCGACGAACTGGACGCCGACGGGCAGGCCGTCGTCCGCCTCGCCGGCGGGCACCGAGATGGCCGGCAGGTCCGCGAGGTTGGCGGGCACCGTGTTCGCGTCGGCGAGGTACATCGCGAGCGGGTCGGACAGGGACTCGCCCAGCGGGAACGCCGTCGTCGGCATCGTGGGGCTGGCTAGCACGTCGGCCGACTCGAGCGCCGCGTCGAAGTCCGCCTTGAGCCACGCCCGGGCGTCCTGGGCCTTCGCGTAGTAGCGGTCGTGGTAGCCCGCCGAGAGCGCGTAGGTGCCCAGCAGGACGCGCCGCTTGACCTCGTCGCCGAAGCCGGCCTCGCGGGCCCGGGCGAAGGCGTCGTTCCAGTTGCCGTCGAACCCCCCCGATATCCCGTACCGCACGCCGTCGTACCGGGCGAGGTTCGAGGACGCCTCGGCCATGGCGATGACGTAGTAGGCCGCCACCGCGCGCGCTATCGACGGGAGGCTGACCTCGACCACCTCGGCTCCGTCCGCCTCGAGCGCGGCGAGCGCGCGGTCGAACCGCTCGCGGACGCCCGCGTCGACGCCCTCGACCAGCTCCGTCGGCACGCCGACGGTCGTCCCGTCGACGTCGCCGTCGGCCGCGTCGGCGTAGCTGGCGCCCGCGCTGACCTCGCGGGTCGTCGCGTCGCGGTCGTCCGGGCCGGCGATGACCTCGAGGAGCCCGGCGGCGGCCTCGACGGTCGGCGCCAGCGGGCCGATCTGCTCCAAGCTGTTGGCGTAGGCGACCAGGCCGTACCGCGAGACGAGGCCGTAGGTCGGCTTGATGCCGACGACGCCGCAGAACGCCGCCGGGCACCGGATGGAGCCGCCGGTGTCCGAGCCCAGCGCGAGGTCCGCCTCGCCCGCGGCCACCGCCGCCGCCGAGCCGCCCGAGGAACCGCCGGGGACGTGGCCGTCGTCGGCGGGGTTCAGCGTCGGGCCGAACGCGGAGGTCTCCGTGGTCGTGCCCATGCCGAACTCGTCCATGTTCGTCTTGCCGACGAGCGTCGCGCCCGCCTCGCGCAGCCGCTCGACGACCGTGGCGTCGTACGGGGGGACGTACTCGGCGAGCATCCGCGAGCCGCAGGTCGTCCGGACCCCGGCCGTGCTGATGTTGTCCTTGACGGCGACGGTCGCCCCGGCGAGTGGGCCGTCGTCCGCGCTCTCGACGACCTCGCGGGTGACGAAGGCGTTCAGCGGGTCGTCGCCGGCCGACTGCAGCGGCTCCTCGTCGACCGCGCTCATGACACGGGCGGCCCCTTGAAGTAGCCGTCCTCGGTCTCCGGGGCGTTCCGGAGCGCCTCGTCCCGGTCGAGGCAATCTCGGACGTCGTCGGTCCGCAGCACGTTGACGAGCTCGGGCTCGGCCTCGACCTCGGGCACGTCGTCGAGGGTTTCGAAGTGCTCGAGGATGGCCGCGAACTGTTCGGCGAAGGCGTCGACCTCCTCCTCGTCGAGGTCGACCCGGGCCAGCGAGGCGACGTGCCGGACCGCCTCGGGGTCGACGGCGTCGGTCATGGCCGGAGGGTGCCGCGGCGGCGCGGTAAGGGTTTCGGAAGGGCGGTCGGGACCGGTTCGTGCCGGCGGGCGTCACTCCCGGACGAGGAGCAGCGTGGCGACGATGGCGAGGCCCGTGGCGGCGGCCGTGAACCCAGGCTGGCCGGGCGACTCCGTGGGCGACGCCGTTGGCGACCGGGGCACGACCACGGTCCGGGTGATGACCCGCGTGACGAAGACGGGCGTCCGGGTCGACGGGCAGTCGACGTGGAGCGACACGATCTCGTACGTCGTGTTCCGGTACGCGATGTGCCTGGCGGCCCAGACCCCGGGTTCCGCGCGCGCGTCGGTCTCGAGGAGGCCACTGGCCTGTCGGGACTCGGAGAGGTGCAGGATGCGGAGGAAGGTGGCCTGCTCGTCGGACGAGAGGTTCTCGAATGCCTCCCACGCCGGACCGTCGGTTGGCACCGCCTGGAGGACCTCCCCCGAGATGCAGTCGGCGTGCTGTGCGCTCCCGGCGGCCGCGGCGCCCGACGGGACCACCACGGCCGTCGCGAGGAGGCCGAGCGCCACGAGGGCGCGAGCCCCGGGGCGATGGACCATCCCATCCGAACCGGAACTGCCACCGGTAAGTGTCTTCTAGCGGGCCCCTCGAAGACGCCGTTCTGACACCGGGCGGGGCCCCGCTGACGCCGCCGGGTTTCAATACGATGCCCGCCCCCCGCGACGCATGGAGACCACCCGCCACTTCGTCGCGACCGTCTACGTCGTCCACGACGGGGCGACGGCGCTGCACGCCCACGACCGGCTCGGGATGTGGCTGCCGCCCGGCGGCCACCTCGCCCGCGACGAGCTGCCCCACGAGGCCGCCCGGCGCGAGGTCCGCGAGGAGCTGGGCCTGGACGTCGAGCTGCTCGCCGAGCGCGGCGAGGTCGAGTCGCAGACGGTCCGGAGCCTCCCCGAGCCCGCCGCGCTCCTGCTCGAGGACATCGACGTCCACGACGGCCACGTGGCCCATCAGCACGTGGACTTCGTCTTCTTCGGTCGCGTCGGCTCCCGCGACGTCGAGCCCGGCCCGGACGAGGCGCCGCCCGACGCGTGGGAGTGGTTCACGCCGGCGGAACTGCGGGAGGCGGCCGACCGGCTCGAGCCGGACGTCGTCGAGCTCGGGACGGCGGCCGTCGCGGCGGCCGGCGACTGAAGCGGCCGGGCCTACGGACGCGGCGGGTGGCGCGCGGGGACCCCGCCGTCATCGTCGACGTCGGCGGGCGACCGCCACTCCTGGAACCACCAGGCGATGCCGAGCAGCATCAGCCCGACGCCGAGCGCGGACGTCGCCGGCTCCGGGAACACGAACAGCACGAACCCGACGGCGATCAGCAGCGTCGGCTCGAGCGTCTCGACGTGATCGAGGAGGGCCATGGGGTCGGTACGGCGCCGGACGCCAAGACGGTGTTGTCGGCCGCGGGCGGCGCGCCTACCGGATGTCGCCCAGCCGCGCCCTGACGCGCCGGCGGACGCCGCCGGCCGCCTGCCGGACGCTGATGCGCCACGGCGTGCGCTTGCCCTCGATGACGGTGCGGCCCTCGCGGATGGCGTCGACGATGGCCTCGACCGACAGTTCGACGGCGTCGATGCGGGTGACGGCCTGGCCGACCATCTCGCTGATGTGCGCGTCGCTTCCGGCCGTCATCGGGATGCCGTGCTCGACGGCGAACTCGCGGGCCCGACGGTTCCCGCGGCCCGTCAGCAGCCGGGAGTTGTACACCTCGATCGCGTCGACGCTCGCCAGCTCGGCGCGGGTCACGTAGGGCCAGACGCCCGACCGCGACTTCTGGAAGGGGTGCGGGACGACGGCGATGCCGCCCGCCGCGCGGATGCGGTCGATGGTCTCCACGAACGGCAGGCCGGGCTCCACCCGCTCGGTGATGCCGAGCGCGAGCACGTGGCCCGCGCGGCTGGTCACCTCGGCGCCCGGGATGCCCACGAGGCCGTACTCCGGGGCCTTCTCGACCGCCTCGAGGCTGGCCTCGATGGCGTCGTGGTCGGTGACGGCCATCGCGTCGAGGCCGACGGCCGCCGCCTGGCCGAGCAGGAGGTCGACCGAATCGCGGCCGTCGTGGGAGAGCTCCGAGTGGGTGTGTAGCTCGACCCGGAACACGGGCCGAGTTGGACGGGGGGGCCTAAAGCCGCCTCGGTCCGCAGCGCGAACCCCGCCCGCGACCTATCCGATGTGGCCGCGGGGAACCCCCGCCACGTCGGGACCGCGGCGCGGGCTACCCCGACGCGTTCGCGGCGGTGGCGACCCACGCTGGCTGGCCGACCGTCGTCGTACCGAGGTCTCGCAGGTCCACCGAGTGTTCGACCGCGACCGGCCGGCCGTCGAGCGTGCCCAGGTAGCGGACGTCGAGCTCGAGGATGACGCCCGTCGGCGCGAGCTCCACCGCGAGACGTAGCTCCCGGGGGGCCGAGACGCGGTCGTCCATCGGATACCGGACGCCGGGGTCGAGCGTCGCCTCGAAGCCCGATAGCTGGACGAGGCCGCCCGGGTGATTCGACGCTGCCGCCTGCGTCGACACCGCCTCGAGGAGGTCGAGGGCGGGGACGGCCGGGGTCGGCCCCGGCGGGCCACTCCCGGCGCGGTCGAGCGGGACTGTGGCGTAGGCGGGCCGGTCGCCGCCGACGACCCGCCGGTAGCTGGCCGTCTCGTTCGTCCAGGTGGCCACCGTCGCGGGCGGCGAGACGGCGCCCCGCTCGTCCCCGGGGACGACGGGTACCGGCCTGGCGAGCGGGCCCTCCACGGCGCGTAGCCGATAGACCGGCCCGCCCCCGGCGCCGACCCTGCCGACCTCGCGCGTCGCGACGAGTAGCTCCCCCGGCGAGCTCCCGTTCCGGCCCTCGTCCCCCGTCACGTTCGACCCCCCGGCGACCACCACCGTCGCCGTCACCACCGTCGTGTACGACTGGTTCGACAGCGCCTGCCGGTGGGCCGCGACGACGGCGGCCGGGTCGACGATGCCGGCGGACGTCACCCCCGGCGCCAGCTGGACGGGTGGGCCGAACGGAGTCGGGGTGTGATCGGGCACGGGCGCGGGGGTCACCGCCGTCGGCCCCGTCGACGGCCCGCCCAGCCCCGCACAGCCCGCGGCGACGAAGGCGGCCGCCAGCGCGAGCACGGGCAGGGAACGCACGGCTCGGCCGTCGGGACGGCCCGGGTTAAACCCACGGTCGTCGTCGGGTCCCACATGGGAAGGGATTAGTCGGCGCCACGTCAAGGCGCGTCCAGATGACGCTGGCCCCCGACGACCGGGAGCTCATCACGGCGGAGCTCGGCCGCGAGCCGACCTCCGTCGAGGCCGCCCTGTTCGAGAACCTCTGGAGCGAGCACTGCGCGTACCGCTCGTCGCGACCGCTCCTTTCGGCCTTCGACGGCGGGGGCGAGCGCGTGGTCGTCGGCCCGGGCGACGACGCGGCCGTCGTCGAGGTGGCCGACGGGCTGGCGGTCGCGCTCGGCATCGAGAGCCACAACCACCCGTCGTACGTCGACCCGTACGACGGCGCCGCGACGGGCGTCGGCGGCATCGTCCGCGACGTCATCTCGATGGGCGCCTACCCCATCGCGCTGGCGGACTGCCTGTACTTCGGCGCGTTCGACGACGAGCACAGCCGCTACCTCCTCGAGGGCGTCGTCGAGGGCATCGCCGACTACGGCAACGCCATCGGCGTCCCGACCGTGGCCGGGAGCGTCGACTTCCACC
>CAZVOR010000065.1:0-11529 GCA_964628745.1 uncultured Halobacteriales archaeon | reverse complement strand
CACGAGGTCGCCGAGGGCCAGCACGAGATAAACTTCACCTACGACGACGCCCTCTCGACGGCCGACAACGTGGCGACGTTCCGGGCGGTCGTCCGCGCCATCGCGGCCGAGCACGACCTCCACGCGACGTTCATGCCCAAGCCCATCGCGCGCGTCAACGGTTCGGGCATGCACACCCACGTCTCCCTGTTCACCGGGGACGGCGAGAACGCCTTCCACGACGACGTCGACGAGTTCAACCTGAGCGAGACCGCCCACGAGTTCCTCGCCGGGGTCTTAGAGCACGCCCCCGCCATCACCGCCGTCGCCAACCCGACGGTCAACAGCTACAAGCGCCTGGTACCGGGCTACGAGGCGCCCGTCTACGTGGCGTGGTCCGACCGGAACCGGTCGGCACTCATCCGCAAGCCGGCGGCGCGGGTGCCCGCGGCCTCGCGCATCGAGCTGCGCTCGCCCGACCCGTCGTGCAACCCGTACCTGGCGTTCGCGGCCATCATCCACGCCGGGCTCGACGGCATCGAGCGCGGCCTCGAGGCGCCCGATCCCGTCCGGGAGAACATCTACGATTTCGACGAGTCCCGGCGCGAGGAGTACGGCATCGACACGCTGCCCGGCACCCTCGGCGAGGCCGTCGACGAGCTCGAGGCCGACCCCGTCATCACCGGCGCGCTCGGCGACCACGTCGCGGAGAAGTTCGTCCAGGCCAAGCGCGCCGAGTTCGCCGACTACATCGTCGAGGTCTCCGACTGGGAGCTCGAACGCTACCTCGAGACGTTCTGAGACCCCCGGCCGTCCGGCCCGCTCGCGGCTCCGGTCCGCGTTCGCGAGCCCCGGTCCGCGCTAGCCGTCGAGCCACCGCGACGCGGCCACCGGCGCCAGGACGACGCCGGCGGTCGCCGCCGCGCCGGCGGCGAACAGCAGCGACGCGGCGGGGGCCACCGCGGCGACGACGGCCACGACGAGGAGGCCGGCGCCCGCCGCCGCGGCGATAGCGGGTCGGCCCCGGGGGCGGTCCCCGGGCTCGACGACCGGCCCGCCGACGAGCGCCCCGGCGCAGGCGCCGAGGAGGGCGACCGCCTCGACGACGGCGCCGGAGGCGGCCACCGCCGCGCCGGCCAGCCCCCCCGCGAGCCCGAACAGCGCCAGGGGCTCGTCCCGACCCCACCGGACGGCCGCACCGAGCACGACCAGGCCGACGCCGACGCCGGCGAGGACGTCCACGGGGTAGTGGACGCCGATGGCCACCCGGGAGAGCGCGACGACCGCGACCGCGACGGCGGCGCCGGCCGCCCGCAGCCGGGCCGAGAGGACTCCCTCGAGGGCGACGGCCAGCGCCCCCCAGCCCACCGTGGCGGCCACGGCGTGCCCGCTCGGGAAGCCGTAGCCGGAGACGGCGACGACGTGGAGGTCGGCCGGCGGGCGGGGCAGGGCGAACGCGGCCTTCAGCGCGATGACGATCGCGTAGCCCGCGAACAGCGTTCCCCCGACGAACCCGCCGGCCGGCCGGTCGTAGGCCAGGTAGACCAGCGCGGCGAGGGCGAGCAGCACCGCCGAGTCGCCGAGGACGGTGAGCGCGGCGAACGCCGTCACGGCTGGCTCGGGCAGCAGCGAGCGGAGCGCCTCGCCGACGCCGGCGCCGCGACCCTGCAGGACGACCGCGCCGGCGCCGAGGCGGGCGCCGGGCCACGGCAGGGCTGCGGCGGCCACGACTCCGGAACCGCCGGTCACGAGCGGCGGTCCCTGACGGCCTCGAGCGCCCGCCCGGGCAGGTCGAGCGCGCCCATCGCCGCCCCGGCCAGGACCATCACGGCGTACAGGCCGAGCGTCGACAGCCAGACGACGACCATCGCCAGGATGGCCCAGCCGCCCGACAGGAGGTAGAACGCCCCGACCGTCATCGCGGTGCCGTACAGCAGCACCAGGTACGGGCCCCACCCGCGGGCGCGGCTCCGGCGGCGTGGCGGGCGGCCGTCGCGGTCACGGCCGCCCGCGCGAGCGCGGTCGGGTTCCTCGCCCAGCCGGGCTTCCACCGCGGCGAGCTCCTCGCGGAGCGCCGCGACCTGCTCTTCGAGTGCGGCGTCGCCTTCCGCGTCCATCGTCCGTTCGAACCGTCGGTCGCCCGGCATTTCCGCCTGTCGGTCGCCCCGGCGCTCGGCGAGGACGACGTTGGCGGCCGCGCCGACCAGCAGCAGCGACGCGGCGACGTAGAACCAGGTGACCAGCAGGAGCACCCCGCCGAGCACGCCGTACAGGTCGTAGCTCGGCGCGAGGTCCGCGTAGACCTGGAACGCCGCCTGGAGGCCGACCCAGCCGACGGCGGCCAGCGCCGCGCCGGGCACCGTCTCGCGGACCGGCACGGGGACGTCCGGGAAGACGTAGTAGAACGGCACGAAGACGGCGAACAGGCCGACGAGCAGGGCGGCCAGCCCGACGAGGCGGCCGGCGACCCCGAGCGGCAGCGCCGCGAGCGCGCCGCCCAGCACGACCATCCCCACGAGCGCGGCGCCCACCCCGCCGAGGACGACCGCCGCGTCGCGGACCTGCTCGAGCAGCGACCCCGGGCCGGCGGACCGGTAGACGCGCGAGAAGGCGATGTCCAGCCCGCGGAAGACCCGCAGCGTGCTCCAGACCAGGACGGCCACGCCGAACACCGTCGCGCCGGCCCGTCCGGCGGCGTTCGTGAGCGCCCGCTGGATGACCTCCTCGCCGGCCGGCGTGAGCGTCCCGTCGACGGCGGCCGCGACCCGGTCGGCCAGCGCCGCGCCGCCGACCGCGCTCGCGACGGCGACCGCCAGCAGGAGGGCGGGCAGCACGGAGAGCAGCGCGTAGTAGGCGATGGCCGCCGCGAGGAACGTGACCTCGGCGGCCCGGGCCCGGTCGACGACCGCCCGACCGGTCGCGACGGCGCTCACGCCGTGGCCTCCCGGACGGCCGCGACGGGCGCGTCGGTCTTGAACGCCGTCCCGTCGTAGTGCGCGCGCGAGGCCTCGTAGCCGGCGGCCTCGACGGCGCCGAGGAACTCGTCCATGGGGCCGGCGGGACGACCCCACAGCTTGCACAGGCGGTGCTGGTCGAAGTGGTGGGGCACGTCGAGCTCCGCCTCGAGCCGGCGGAGCAGCCGGTCCGCGGCGGTCCGCTCGCCGAGCTCGCCGGTGAGGTGCTCGCGGGCTCCGGCGACGAACGACCGGTCGCGGACGGGGTCCAGCCAGAGGGGCCCCGCCGAAAGCAGCCGGTCGCCGTCGCAGGCCGGACAGCTCGCCGGCGGGCGGGGGATGCGTCCCGGCTCGGCCTCCCGGTGGAGGCAGTCCTCGCAGTGGTGCAGGAAGCCGAGGCCCTCGAGCGCGGCGTCGGCGGGCGCGGGGCCCCGGTCGACGGCGAGGTAGGTCCGGACGTAGTGGCGGGTGGCGTGCGAGAGCAGCGGCTCGACGCCAACGTCGTGGCGGGCCGCCGTGCGGGCGAGCGCCGACACCAGCACGCGCAGACCCATCTCGCGGTGGTACTCCGTGTTCCGCGGGACGGCGTCGTAACGCCGGACGCCGGCGGCGAAGTGCGCGCCGCACAGCGGGGCGGTGTCGGTCGCCGTGACGCACAGGAGGCGGCGGGCGCCCCGGACGGCCGCGTCGGCGAACGGGACGGGCGTCCCGAACGGGTCCACGTCGACGACGTCGTGGTGGCGCCGGTGCAGCTCGACGTTCGCGTCGCGGACCCGGACCCGCCCGGGGAGGTCGTTGGCCCGCAGGTTCGCCCGGGCGAGCTGGACGGCGTCGTCGTCGACGTCGACGCAGGTGACCGCCCAGCCGTCGGCCGCGGCCCGGACGCCGCGGATGCCGGTGGCCGCGTTCGCGTCGAGGTAGGTCTCGGCGGCCGGCTCGCGCTCCCGGAACGCCCGCAGCGCGGCGACCGTCACGTCGCGGTTGAGCGCCATCTCGGGGTTGAAGAACACCGCGCCGCCGGCCCCGGGGCCCGGCTGCTCGGGGACGCGGACCTCGACCCCGCCTTCGCGCACGGTCTCCATGGGCAACTATCCGGTCGACGGCCGGTTTACGGTTGCGGTGTCGGGCCGATACCGACGCCGGCTCCGACGGGGCCAGTCCGGTCGTCGCTCTCCCTCGCGGCCACCGAACGGGTTTTGGTCCCTCCCCCGCTATCTGCGGCCGTGTCGTCCGGGGACTGGCAGTCGACGCTCGAGTCGGCCGGCGAGCTGACGCCGACGGTCGTCGAGGGATTGCTCGCCGCCCACGGCGAGCGGGGCCGGCGGGCCATCGACGCCGTCAGCGAGCAGCGGGTCAAGCAGTACCGCGACTTCACGGTCGTCGTCGGCCACGACGACGAGTACATCGTCGAGGAGGGTGGCTGTACCTGCAAGGACTCGACCTACAACCTCGACCCCGCGGACCCCGCCCAGCGGTGCTGGCACGCCCTGGCGGTCGAGCTGGCCGCGCGGCTCGGCGCCGTCGACCACCACGACATGTGGTACTCCGAGGTCCGCGAGTTCCTCTGAGGCCGTCCCCCCGTGCGCCGTCGCGCTCGCCCGGCGGTCGCCGGCTTCAGAACAGGCTCCGCCCGCCGAAGATGACGACGAGGTTGTTCGCGAAGACGACGAGCCCGACGGCCAGCAGCCCGCCGAGCCAGAGCTCGATGCCGCGGGCGAACGGGCCCTGCAGCCGCGCGGGCGTCACCCGGAGCAGCTCCATCAGGCCGTAGAACAGCACGCCGACGAGGACCACCGCGGCGACGTTCACCCCCGCGAGCGCGACCGGGCCCTGGGCGAGCAGCCACCTGGTCACGGGGTTCGCTTCGGCCGCCGCGCCGACCGCGCGGGCCGCGTAGATGGAGGTGAGCATGTCCACCGTGACGAGCAGGAAGAGCGCGACGCTGATCCAGTCCCAGTACTCCTGGATGCGCGATTCCAGACCGCTCTTCAGCGTCTCCATCCGGGGTCGTCACCGGGTAGGGAGAAGTGGTACATAAAGGAACGTCCCCGGCTATCGGAACTGAAACTCCGGGGGCCGCCGAGCGGTCGCGACGGTCGCCGGCCGGCCGCCGCTACGGCGAGCAGAGCTCGACGAAGTTGCGCAGGATTCGCTGGCCGGTGTCGCCGCTCTTCTCGGGGTGGAACTGCGTGCCCATCACGGGACCGTCGGCGACGACGCTGGCGAACTCGACCCCGTACTCCGTGGTCGCTGCGACGGCGCCCGGGTCCGCCGGCTCCGCGTAGTAGGAGTGCACGAAGTAGGCGTACTCGCCGTCGACGCCGGCGACCAGCGGGTGGTCGGCGTCGACGTCCAGCCGGTTCCAGCCCATGTGCGGGACCGTCCCCGAGCGGAAGCGGACGTTCCGGCCGGGGACGAGGTCGAGCCCGCGGGCGTCCCCCTGGCCCGCCCGCTCGGCCTCCTCGCTTTCGGTCAGCAGCATCTGCATGCCGAGGCAGATGCCGAGCATCGGCGTGCCGTCCTCGACCGATTCCAGCAGGACGTCGCGCAGCGGCTCGGCGTTCTCCATGCCCTCGGAGAACGCGCCGACGCCCGGGAGCACCACCCCGTCGGCGGCGTCGATGGCCGCGGCGTCGTCGGTGACCTCGACGGCCCCGCCGGCGCGCTCGAGCCCCCGCACGGCGCTCCGGAGGTTCCCGAGGCCGTAGTCGACCACGACGACCTCGGCCGCCCGCTGGCGCTGTGCGCTCATGGTCGACCGTTGCCGGCCGCCAGAGAAGTCACTTTCCGTTCGCGCGCACCGTGACGCGCCGGTACCGGCTGTGGCGCACCGGACGCCGTCGCGCCGTCGTCCCGCGCGGCCACGCGACGGCCGACCGGCGGTCTTCGTTCAGTACTCTCCGAGCTTCGACTGGTCCCCCGTCCCGGCCATCGCCGCCGCCTCGGCCACGACCGCTTCCAGCGTCTCGCGCTGGCTCCGGTCGTAGAAGCTCGCCGCCGGGTGCACGCAGACCAGCACGTCGCGCTCCGCGCCGCCCAGGGTCACGCGCTCGACGGTCCCGGCCTCGCTCGTCACCGCGACGTCGCGCCCGAGCAGGTGCTGGGAGGGCACCTTCCCCAGCGTGACGACGACGGCGGGCGCCACCTCGGCGATCTCCGCCTCCAGGTACTCCCGGCAGTTCTCCAGTTCGTCGGCGTGGGGGTCTCGGTTGCCCGGCGGCCGGCACCGGATGCCGTTGGTGATGCGGACGTCGGCCCGCTCCAGGCCGCTCTCGCGAAGCGCCTCGTCGAGCACCCGGCCGCTCGGGCCGACGAACGGCTCGCCCTCGGCGTCCTCGCGCTCGCCCGGGCCCTCTCCGACGAACAGGATGTCGGCGTCCTCGGGGCCGACGCCGTTTACGATCTGCGAGCGAGACTCGACGAGCGCCGGGCAGCGCTCGCAGGCCAGCACCTCGATCCCGCGGACGCGCGACATGACGGGCCTACGTCGCGGAGGACCATCAATCCGTTCGCAGTCGGTCGCCGGCCCGCGCCGCCAGCCGGGCGACGCGAAGCGGCTCCGGACGACCGCCCTCCGGCGTGAACGCCCGGACGACCTCGCGGGCCTCGTCGTGGCCGGCGCCCACGGCGCGGACCCAGACCGACTCGTCGTTGACGCGCAGCCGCTCGCGCTCGGGCTGGCGTCGGTAGCGTTCCAGGCGGTCCGCCAGCGCGTCGCCGTCGAACTCGCGGCGCAGCGCGGGCCCGAGGCCCTCGGAGGTCTCGAAGGAGACCGATACGACGGGCCGGTCGGCACGTTCGGCGATTTCGTGGAGGTCCAGGACGTTGTACCAGGCCGGCGCGATGCCGGAGACGAGAACCGCGTGGAGGTCCTCCCGGGCCAGCGCGTCGAGGAGGTCGCCGACCCGCTCGGTGGCGTCGTTGCCGCCGACGGCGCAGGTCCCGAACGCGAGCCCGTCGACCACCCGGTCGACCCGGACGACGGCCGCCGCCAGCGTGCTCCGCTCGCCGTCGAACGATTCGGCGATGCCCGCCGCCCGGGCCCCGGGCTTCATTCCTCCTTGATGTCCTCGAGGCGGTCGAGCAGCTCGTCGTTGGAGGCGGTGAACTCGTAGTCTACGGCGCCGTCGTGGCCGTTGCTGTTGGTGGGGACGCTCGAGTCCTCGTCGAGGTCGGCGTCGACCTCGCGGTTCTCCTGTTCCGATTCGTCGTAGCTGCCGAAGCCCATGTCGCGACGTGGTTCGGGTGGGGCGACCAAAAGTCGCTCGCCTGCCGATTCGTCGGGGGCGGCCGTCCCCTCGGCGGGCTGGGGCCCCTCCGGCGGCTTCGTCAGGGCTTAGTCGACCACCGACGAACGGCGCGCATGGACGTCCACCTGGTCACGGCCGACGCGGAGACGTTCACCTGTAACGCCTACCTCGCGCTCGGGGAGCGGCCAGTCCTCGTCGACGCGGGGACGATGCCGGGCGTCGAGGCGGTCGTCCGCGAGCACACCGAGTCGCTCGACGCCGTCGTGCTCACCCACCAGCACGGCGACCACGTCGGCGAGCTCGACGCCGTCCTCGGGGCGTTCGACGCGGACCTGTACTGCTACGGCGCCCACCCGCGCCGAACGGGGTCACTCTCGGACGGGGACGAGGTCCAGATCGGCGACGAGACGTTCGAGGCCATCCACACTCCGGGTCACGCCGACGACCACCTCGCGTTCGTCTCGGCGACGACCGTCTTCTCGGGCGACGTCGTGGTCCACGACGACGGGGCCTTCGACTACGGCTCGTTCGGCCGCACCGACATGGCCGGCCAGTCGCGCGAGGTGCTCATCGAGAGCATCGAGACCATCCTCCACCGGCTGCCAGCGGGCGTCGAGCACCTGTACGCGGGTCACGGCGGCGTCTTCCACGGCGACGTCCGCGACGTCGTCGAGACGGCGCTCGAGCGGGCCAAGGAGCGCGAGCCGAAGTACCCCGACGGGTAGCGCGGGATTCCGCGTGCATGGCGGACAGGCGGCACTGCCGGCCCGCGGGGCGGCGTGCCGCGCTCCGGCTATCGCCCCGCGGCGAGCCTCACGTCACGGTCCGCCCTGGCCGCGGCTTCCCGGATAAACGCTCGCGACCGCCTCCCGAATCGCTTATCCCGACGGTGCCCGCTCCTGTCGGTATGCCCGGCGCGGTCTACCTCGAGGGCGAGGGCGTCGTCCTCCGGACCATCGAGGAGGACGACCTCCCGTTCCTCCGCGACGCCATCAACGACCCGGCGGTCCGCCGGTACCTGCCGAGCCGGCTGCCGTTGAACCTGGACGGGGAGCGCGAGTACTACGAGGAGGTCGTCGTCGGCGACGAGGAGGCGCTGAACCTGCTCGTCTGGGCGGCGACCGGGGAGGGCGGGGAGGAGCGCCGGGCCGGCACCGTCGGCCTCCACGGCCTCGGCTCGGTCGACGGGTCGGCCGAGATCGGCCTGTTCCTGGTCCCGGAGCACTGGGGGGCCGGGGTCGGCACCGAGGCGTCCAGGCTGGTCGTCGACTGGGCGTTCGCGGAGCGCCGCCTCCATCGCGTCGTCGCCCGCGTCCTCGACGGGAACGAGGCCTCGGCGCGCATCTGGGAGAAGCTCGGGTTCCGCCGCGAGGCGACGTTCCGCGAGGCGGCCTTCCACGACGGGCGACACGTCGACCAGCACCTCTACGCGGTGCTCGCCCACGAGTGGTCCGACGGCGCCGACTGATGGCGGATCCGGCCCCTGCCGACCGGTCCCTCGCGGGTCGGGCGGTCGGCGTCGTCGCCGGAGCGGCCGGGCTCGCCGCGTCCCTGTTCGTGCTGTTCGGCCCCGTGGTCACCGTCACGAGCGCGGGCTCCGACGGTTCGACGACCACCAGCACGGTCTCCGGCATCGACTACCTGCTCGGTGCCGCGGGCGCCCAGTTCGAGCTGTTCGCCTGGCCCGTCCTCCTGGGCGTCGTGTCGGCCGTCGGCGCCGCCGCGGCGTGGTACGGCTGGAACCGGTGGGCGTGGGCGGCGGCGCTCTCGCTGGCGGCGTTCGCGGTCGTCGGCATGTTCTCCATCGGGCTGCTCTACGCGCCGGCTGCGGGACTGCTGCTCGGCGCGGCCGCGCTGGGACGGGGCGGGTGACTCCCGGTCAGGCGGTCTGTCGCTCCCGGTTCTTCGGCCGGAGCTTGTCGTAGCCGCACTTCCGGCAGAACTCGGCCCGGGGCGGGTTCCGGGCGTTACAGCGCATGCAGATGAGCTTGTTCAGGAGCCGCTTTTCCGCCTGCTCGAAGCTTGCCATGGCCGTCGAGTACCGGCCGCCCGGAGTAAACGCTTTCGAGTCGGTGCCGCCGGAGTCGGCCACGTCGGCCTCCGGCCCGTCGTCGGCCGGTCCGGGGTCGACCGGCCCGTCGCTCGTCCGGAGGCGTCGCCCTCCTCGTCGCTCATTCTGACGCGTCGGTCGACTCCGTCGGGGCGCCGACCGCGCCGTCCGCCCCGGCAGCGTCGTCGTCCGGCGCGTCGGGCCCCCCGGCGGCCAGGTACTCGGCCTGCACGGCGACGACCTCGCCGGAGTCGGCGCAGTCGGCGTACCGGCGCAGCGGCTCGGCGTTCAGCTCCAGGAACGTCGCCCCCCACCGGAGCTTCGAGAGGACGCGCTCGGCGTGAGGCCGCTCGCCAAGGATGACCAGCGCCGCGGCCAGCGCCTCCGCGGTGGTCAGCCGGAACGGCCGGCCGTAGTTGACGGGGTTGGCGGCGACCAGGAACGGCAGCGCCCGGTGGTCGCCCCGCAGCGAGAACCGCTCGGCGTCGGCCGATTTCCACGAACAGTCCAGGGCGACGAGCTTGTCCGACGACGCGCGGTCGGCCGGCGAGAGCGCCCGCTCGGCGTGGGGGTCGAGCACCACGCCGTACGGCGTCGCGCGGTCCGAGCGGTGCAGCGTCGCGAGGTCGAACCGGGCCAGCCGGCGGGCGGTGCACTTCGCGGGGTCGTCGTCGCCCTCGTACCGGACGTGCAGCTCCACGGTCGTCGGTAGCCGCGGCGCGGCAAAAGGGCCTCGGAGCGACCCGTCGGCCTCGACGCCCTCGGGCAGCGGCCCGTCAGGGGTCGACCTCCTCGAGGACGCCCGTCCCGCGTCCCGGCTTCGAGTCCCAGGACCAGGTCTCGTGCAGCCGCACCCGGCCGTCCTCGAGCACCTCGACCTCGTCGGTCGATCGGCCGGTCGCGGTCTCCCCGTCCGTCGTCACCTGCGCGTACCGGAAGCGCAGCGTCTCGCCCTCCCGCAGGCCGACGAGGAACCCGAGCCGTATCTCGCCCCCGGCGTAGCGGGCGTGGACGAGGTCGCCGGACTGCGCGAACTCGAACGTCGTCCGGGCGTCCACCGACCCGCCCGCGTCGTTCTCGAGCGACCGGAAGACGCGGCCGTCGAGGTCGACCTCGGTCCCGTCGTCGCCTTCGTCGTCGGAATCGGCCGTCATCGGGTCCGCTTCGAGGCGGAGCGGGAAAGCGATGTGGCCGCGTCGAGCGGCGTCACCGGCCGGGCGCGCCGCCCGCGGGTGGGGACGCGCCCGCGACCCCCGTCCGTTCACCAGGCTCATGTCCGTCGCCCCCGTCGTCCCGTCCATGTCGGACCGCGCGCCGGCCGGGCTGGCCCGGGCGTACTACCGGGCCGTCGACGCCGGGGACTACGAGGCGCTCGCCGGGCTGCTCGCGCCGGACTTCAGGCAGGTCCGCGGGGACCGGACGCTCGACGGTCGCGACGCGTTCGTCCGGTTCATGCGCGAGGAGCGCCCGGAGACGGACACGACCCACGAGGTCGACGCCGTCTACGCCACGGTCGGCGGGGCCGGCGCCGACGGTCCCGAGGAGGTGGCCGCCCGCGGACGGCTCCGGCGGGGCGACGGCTCGACCTGGTTCGGGTTCGTCGACGTCTTCCGGCTCGACGGCGACCGGTTCGACCGGCTCGTGACGTACACGAACGAGCGGCTCGAGTGACGCGGGCGTGGCCGTCGGGGAGCGGTCCGCCGCGGCGCCGCCACCTCCGGCTCGGTCCCGGCGGGTCCGCTCGCTCCGCTCGCCTTCCAACCTTCGCAATCGCTTCGTGATTGCTCAGTCCCTACGCCCGCTTCCCACGGCCCGCTCGCCGACCGGCTCGTGGCCCTCGATGCGCTCCTGGCCGTCGAGGTACGGCCGGAGCGCCTCGGGCACCGTCACCGTGCCGTCCTCGTTCTGGTAGTACTCGAGGATGGCGACGACGACGCGGGGCAGCGCGAGCCCGGACGCGTTCAGCGTGTGCAGGTACTCCGCGGACTCGTGGCGTTCGGGCCGGTAGTGGATGCCGGCGCGCCGGGCCTGGAAGTCGGTGAAGTTCGACGCCGAGGAGACCTCCAGCCACCGACCGCCGACCGCGGGGCCGTCGGGCATGTCGTCGCCGGGCGCCCAGACCTCGAGGTCGTACTGCCGGTGGTGGGGAAAGCCCAGGTCGCCGGTACACATCTCGAGCACGCGGTAGGGCAGCTCCAGCAGGCGGAGGACCCTGGCGGCCTCCGCGAGCAGCGCCTCGTGGCGCTCCTCGCTGTCCTCGGGCCGGACGAAGTTGACCAGCTCGACCTTGTTGAAC
>CAZVOR010000064.1:0-11665 GCA_964628745.1 uncultured Halobacteriales archaeon | reverse complement strand
AGAGCGGGAACGCCGGGGCGGCGGCCGCCGCCTGGACGTAGTAGGTCCCCGTGACCGCCACGAGGCCGAAGAAGACGAAGACGAACAGGTCGCCGAGGCCGTGGTAGCCGAAGGGCCACGGGCCGCCGGTGTAGAGCACGCCGGACGCGACGCTCGCCAGGCCGACGACTAGGATGGGCACGCCGCCGACGGCCACGAGGTAGCCGCCGACCAGGACCGCCAGCGCGAACGTCGCGACCATCGCCCGGCGGACCCGGGCCGGGGGGATGACCCCGTCGGCGGTGACCCGGATGAACCCCTCGCGGTCCGGGGTGTCGGCGCCCTTCGCGGCGTCGTAGTAGTCGTTCGCGAGGTTCGTGCCGACCTGGATGAGGGCGGCGCCGACGAGCGCGGCCAGCGCGGGGAGCGGTGCGAAGGCGCCGTCGCCGATGGCCAGGCCGGTCCCGACCACGACGGGCGCCGCCGCCGCGGGCAGCGTGTGCGGCCGCGCGGCCACGAGCCACGCCCGCGTCCGGGTGAGCTCCCCCGCCTCGGTCATTCGGGTGGACGTGCGGGCGGGGAGGCTTAAGCCCCTACGGTCGTGGCCCGGACGCCGCCCCGTCCTCCCAGCGACCGAGCGCCGGCGAGGCGTGGTCGACATCGGCGACGAACCGCAGCGTGGCCGCGTTGCACGCGAGGCCGACCGGCGCGGCGGCCACCGCGCCGATCGCGACGCCGACGAGGCCGAGGTTCACCACGACAGCCGTCGCGACCAGCGACGTCGCCAGCACGAACCCGGCGTAGCCGACGGCGTAGCGGAAGTACGGGCCACCGGCCACCGCGAGCCCGTAGGAAGCCCGCAGCGCCGAAACGATGTCGTCCTCGCGGAGGACGACGAGGTACGGCGTCGCGTAGAACAGGTAGGCCGCCACGAGGAACGCCGGGACGAGGATAGCGACCAGCGGGGCTGCGCCCCGACCGTCGGCGAGCCCGAGCAGGACGAGCGGGGCGACGGCCGCCACCGGGACGAGCGTGTACCAGAGGAACGGGAGGAAGTGACGTCTGACGTTCGCGACGAAGTCGAACGTGCCCGTCTCGAGCGCGGCCGCGAGGCTCCCGAAGTAGCCCGCCGCGAGCCCCGCCCGGACGACGACGGCGACCGGCAGGAGGGCCAGGGCGAGGGGCGGGGCGTCGGGCAGCGGCAGGCCGACGCCCACCGTCTCGTTCGGGACGCTCACGAACTGCCAGAGGTCCACGACGCCGACCGGCAGCCCGAGCCGGAGCCCGAGGTGGCTCCCGTCTAACGTGGCGATCCGCCCGATCTTCTCCGTGGCCAAAAGCGACGTGAGCAGCGGCACGAGGGCGAGTGCGAGGTGCTCGGAGCCCCGCGCCCAGCCATCGGCCAGCCGGGTCAGAAACGGCGGCATCGTCACCGCCCCCCGGCGCGGGGGCGAGGACGGGGGACGAGCGGTCGGCGGAAGAACGGTCGGCGGACGGCAGTCACGGTGCGACTGACCCGGACCGTCCGGAAAGCTTCTACGGAAGCCGCGCGACGGTGGCGACGGGTCGACCATGCCGCTCAACCCGAACGCCCTCGAACGGCTTGTCCTCTTCCGGCTCAACTGGGGGCCGGCCCCGGTGCTCGACCTCTTCGGGGCGGCGAGCTTCGAGGCCGTCGCCCTCGGGCTCGACCTGAGCCTGTTCGAGGCGCTCGAGGCGGGCTCGACGACGACGGCAGATTTGGCGGCAGAACTGGGGGCGGACGCGGACGGGCTGGCGCCGCTCCTGCGGTACCTCGAGGCGCAGGGCTACGTCGCCCGCGACGGCGACGTGGTCCGGAACACGGCGATGGCCAGCCGGTGGCTGACGGACGCCCACGGGACGAACGTCGGGCCGTGGTTCACGTTCTGGCGGGAGCTCGCCTTCCCGTTCTGGGAGGCGAGCCTGGAGCAGACCGTCAGGCAGGGGGCGCCGGAGCGCACCATCTACGAGTGGCTGGACGAGGAGCCCGGGCGGTGGGAGACGGCACAGCGGGGCTTCCGGGCCGTCGCGACCGTCGCCCTCGACGAGGTGGTCTCGAAGCTCGACTGGCCCGACGGGGCGGACAGCCTGCTGGACCTCGGCGGGGGCCACGGCCTGTTCGCCGTGGAGTGCTGCCGGCGGCGACCCGGGCTTTCGGCCACCGTCTTCGACGTCCCCGGCGCGCTCGACGTCGCCGCCGAGACGGTCGAGCGCGCGGGCCTCGAGGACCGAGTGAGGCTCGCCGGCGGGGACTACCTCGCCGACGACCTCGGCGGCGGCTACGACGTCGGGCTGCTGTTCAACGTCATCCACGCCCACGAGACCGCCGCGAACCGCGAGCTCTTCGGCCGCGCCTTCGACGCCCTCGCGCCCGGGGGCCGGCTCGCCGTCCTCGACCAGTTCGAGGGCTCGACGCGGCTGCCCGTCGGCCGGGCGGGGCTCGCCTTCGTCTCGCTGACCTACGCGGCCACGCTGGGGGCGACCATCCACCCGCCCGACGCCGTCGCGGACTGGCTGCGGGACGCCGGGTTCGCGGACGTCGGCCGGCGACGCATCCGCCGGGCGGGCGTCGGGACCGCGCTCGTGCAGGCCACCAAGCCGACGTGACGGGCCGGACGCCGGGGCCGACCGGCGACGGCCGCCGCACCCGCCCACGACCCGTCACGACGAGCGGCGGCCCGGCCCGAAGAGCAACCCTTAACGCCGGGCTTCGACGACTGGCCACACATGGCGAGCCCTCGCCACGGTCGCGGGGGAATCGCGCTCATCAGCTCGCTGCACTTCGCCCAGCACGTCTTCCGCATCCTGCCGCCCCTGCTCCCGCTTCTGGTCGTCGAGTTCCCGTACCCGCTGTGGAAGCTCGGCGCGCTCGTCAGCGTCTACTTCGCGGGGTCCGGGCTCGGCCAGACCCCCATGGGCATCCTCATCGACCGGTACGACCGGCGGTACGTCCTGCCGCCCAGCGTCGGGCTGATGGGCGCCGGCTACCTCGTCTTCGCGCTCGCCCCGGGCGTCGTCGGCGCGGGCGACGCGTCGGTCGTGCTCGCCGGCGAACCGTTCGCCGTCCAGTTCCTGCTGATGGGCCTGGGCGTGTTCGTCGCCGGCGTCGGAGCCAGCGTCATCCACCCGGCCGGCCTGGCGCTGGCGTCCGCGAACGCCCCCGCCGGGCGGGCCGGCCACGTGTTCGGGGCGTGGTCGGCCGGCTCGAAGCTCGGCGACGCCGCCGCGCCGACCGCGGTCGCGCTGCTCGTGCTCGTGACCGGCTGGAACGAGATCTTCCTGCTGTTCGGCCTCGTCGGGGTCGCGTACGCGGTCGGGCTGTTCTACGCCCTGTCGGACGACCGCGTCGAGACCCGGCCCGCGGCCCGGCGGCCCACCGACGCGGGTGCCACCGACGCGGACGGGGCCGGCTCCCGGGCAGATGGGACGGCCGTCGACGCCGCCGAGACGGCCACCGACCCGGACGGGACGGCCGTCGAGTCGGACGGGACGACGGGCGCGGGCGGAATCGAGGGCGCCGGCCGGCCGGACGACCGCCGCCGCTACGTCTACCCCATGTACCTGCTGGTCGTCTTCTACGTCGCCCGGGCGTTCTCGGAGAAGGGCGTCAAGGCGTTCCTGCCGACGTTCCTCACGGCGGTGTACGCCTACTCGTTCACCGTCGGCGGCGTCTTCGTGCCGCCGGAGTCGTTCGCGAACTTCTACTTCACCGCCGTCTTCCTCATCGCCGCCGCGGCGTCGGTCGGCACCGGCTGGCTCGTCGACCGCACCGCGTACGACCACCGGACGGTCCTCATCGCCTTCTTCGCCGTCGCGACGGTCGCGGTGGCCGTCCTCGCGACCGGGAGCCTCTCCCCGCTCGCCCTGCTCGCCGTGCTGCTGGTCCTTGGCGGGAGCAACTGGGGGTGGATGCCGGCGCGCGACGCGCTGGTCAACGACATCCTGCCGCCCGAGCGCGAGGGCCGGACGTTCGGCTACCTCTATACCATCAGCCACGTCGCGAGCGCCGTCGCGCCCGTCGTCATCGGCGCCATCGCCGAGTGGTCGAGCCTCAGGCAGAGCTTCCTGTTCGTCGCCGGCACGATGCTCGTCATGATGGCCGCCATCGCCGCGCTGTTCAGCCCGCGCCTCTACCGGCCGGCCGACCGCGAGGAGCCATCCCCGCCGGCCGTCGAGTAGGTGGCGCCGCGTCCCGGCGTGCCGCTCCGGCGGCCGGGCCCGACCGCGACGAGACGCCGCCCCGCCCGGCGGTCGATATCCCCCTGCCCCGCGCTCAGAAGTACCAGGGGTACGCCGAGAAGTCCGGGGCCCGGCCCTCGAGGAACGCGTCGCGGCCCTCGGCGGCCTCCTCGGTCATGTACGCCAGCCGCGTGGCCTCGCCGGCGAAGAGCTGCTGGCCGACCAGGCCGTCGTCCGCGAGGTTGAACGCGAACTTCAGCATCCGGATGGCGGTCGGGCTCTTGGCGTTGATGCGGGCGGCCCACTCGAGCGCCACGTCCTCGAGCTCGTCGTGGGGGACCACCGCGTTGACCATCCCCATCTCGGCGGCCTCCTCGGCGGTGTAGGTCTCGCCCAGGAAGAACACCTCGCGGGCGCGCTTCTGCCCGACCTGTCGGGCGAGGTACGCCGAGCCGAACCCCCCGTCGAACGACGCGACGTCCGGGTCCGTCTGGAGGAACCTCGCGTGCGCCTCGCTGGCGATCGTGAGGTCGCAGACGACGTGCAGCGAGTGGCCGCCGCCGACGGCCCAGCCGGGCACCACCGCGACCACCGGCTTGGGCATGAACCGGACGAGCCGCTGGACCTCGAGGACGTGCAGCCGGCCGACCCGGCTCGGCCCCTCCCCGTCGGCGTCCTCCCCGGGGGCCTCGTCCGCCCCGCCGTACTCGTAGCCCGAACCGCCCCGGACCGACTGGTCGCCGCCAGACGAGAATGCCCACCCGCCGTCCTTCGGCGAGGGGCCGTTGCCCGTCAGCAGCACGCAGCCGACGTCGGGTTGCTTGCGGGCGTGGTCGAGGGTGACGTAGAGCTCGTCGACCGTCCGCGGCCGGAACGCGTTCCGGACGGCCGGGCGGTCGAAGGCGACGCGGACCGTATCGCCCTCGACGGTCCGGTGGTAGGTGACGTCCTCGAGGTCGAACCCCCGGACGGGCTCCCACCGCGAGTCGTCCATGAGCGCCGACGTCATGGCCGCGACTCTCGCGGGGCCGCGGAAAAAGGTAGCGTCCGCCTGGGTCCGACGCCGCGACGGGCTCGGTCGGATTCCGTCGACCGGTCCGGAGGCGCGCTACGCCGCCAGGAACCGCCGGGCGGCGTCCGCGATGACCTCGGCGGCCGCCTCGACCTCGGGCCAGCGGATGGACTCGTTCGGGAAGTGGGCCTGCTCGATCTCCCCCGGGCCGTAGACGACCGTCGGGATGCCGGCCGCGACGTAGTGCCGCGAGTCGGCGCCGTACGTCTCGCCGACGGGTGCCGTGTCGGCGGCGCCGGCGTCGGCCACCGCCGCCTGGAGGGCGTCGACCACCGGCTCGCCCGGCGAAATCTCCGCCGGTTCGAACTGCACGTCGAACGGCTCGAGCGTCGGCGGGTGCGCGGCGAGCCACTCGCTTTCGGCAGCGACGGCGTCGAGCCGCTCGGCGTACGCCGCGACGACGTCCGCGACCGTCTCGCCGGGCGCCACGCCGAGGCGCGCCTCGGCGGTCAGGTGACCGGGCACGTTCGAGGCCCAGTTGCCGGCATCCACCCGGCCGACGACGACGGGCCAGGGGACCTCGAACCGGTCGTACAGCGGATGGCGCACGTCCCTGGCGCGCTCGGCCTCCAGGTCGGCGAACGCCCGTCGGATCCGGTCGAAGTACGGGAGGACGTCCTCGCCCTGCCACCGACGCGCGGCGTGCGCCGACCGGCCCTCGACCCGGAGCCGCACCATCGCACAGCCCGCCGTCGCCGTCACGACGCGGCCGTCGGTCGGCTCGGCGACGATAGCGGCGTCGCGCTCGAACGGGTAGGGGTTGTCCAGGGCGGCCGTCGCCGCGCCGAGGCCGCCGTCCTCCTCGCCGGCGACGCACTCGACGACGACCCGGCCGTCCAGTCCCGTGGCGTCGTCGGCGAGCGCGAGCGCGGCGACGGCGCAGGCGGCGACCCCGCTTTTCATGTCGACCGCGCCGCGCGCGGTCAGCGTGTCGCCGTCCCACGTCGGCTCGAACGGGTCCGACGTCCAGTGGTCGCGCTCGACCGGGACGACGTCG
This sequence comes from uncultured Halobacteriales archaeon, assembly GCA_964628745.1. Taxonomy (GTDB): domain Archaea; phylum Halobacteriota; class Halobacteria; order Halobacteriales; family Hikarchaeaceae; genus CAZVOR01. The sequence goes on along the minus strand of CAZVOR010000064.1, from coordinate 5,417 downwards.
ACGTGCCCGTCGAGCACGAGCGTCCGCCCCGCGTCGGCGTCACCGAACTCGAGGACGCCGGCGACGCTGGGGCGGTCCGCCAGGACCAGCTCGCCCGCCGGCGGGAACGACGGGTGCGAGGCGAGCGCCCCGGCGTCCGGCTCCCAGGCGTACGTCGCAAAGCCCAGCTCGTCGAGCCGGTCCCGCAGCCAGCGCTGGGCCGGGGCCTCGCGGCCGGCCGTCGACTCGAAGGCCAGCAAGCCCTCGGCGAGCTCGCGGAGCCGACGGCGGTGGGGCGCGGAGAGCTCGGCCATGCGCCGCGTTGGCCGGGCGCCCCAATCAGTCCACCGGGTCCGTGCCAGGGACGTCGAGGTGGTGCGGCTACCGTTCAGGTCAGCCGGTCGACGAGCTCGGCCTGCAGCCGGTCGCGAACGGCGTGGCTGGCCGCGGCGTCGGTCCGGACCTCGACGAGGTGCGAGCCCGGGGCGTCGATGGCCTCGTCGTATGCCTCCGCGAGCCCGTCCAGCGAATCCACGGTGACGTGGGTCAAGCCGTACAGGTCCGCGAGGTGGGCGAAGTCGAGGCCGTGGGGCGTCACGAACTGCTCCGTGAAGGGCGGGTCGAAGCCGGCGATGGGCAGCCGGTGGAAGATGCCGCCGCCGTCGTTGTTGACGACCACCATCGTCGCCTCGACGCCACAGCGCTCGACCGCGAGCAGCCCGTTCGAGTCGTGGTAGAACGCCAGGTCGCCCGCGAGCAGGACCAGCGGGTCGGCCGTCGCGCTCCCGGCGCCGAGCGCCGCGCTGGTGACGCCGTCGATGCCGCTGGCGCCGCGGGTGCCGAGGACGGTGCGCTCGGCCGTCGACGGGGCCGCGAACCGGTCGAGGTCACGCACGGGCATGCTGCTGGCGACGGCCACGGTGGCGGGGTCGGGCGCCCGCTCGGCGACGACGGCCGCGACGCCCCCCTCGAACAGGTCGTCCGTCCCCGCGACCAGCTCGCGGTGGACCGACTCCGCCGCCTCGAACCGGGACGCCCACTGATCGGCGTCGGGGCCGACGGCGCGCCCGTCGCCGGCGCGGCGCTCCTCGACCCGCGCCGCCACGGCGCGGGCGAACCCGGACGGCTCGGCCACGACGAGGTCGGACGCGGTGAACGTGGCCTCGCGCCAGTCGGCCGCCGGGTCGACGAGGAACTGCCTGGCGCCCGACGACGCCAGGTACTCGCGCAGCGGTTTCGACGTCGGCGAGGCGCCGAACCGGAGCACGACGTCCGGGTCGGGCCAGCGCTCGCTCGCCGCCGTTTCCAGGTACGCGTCGTACGCGCCGTGGACGGGCAGCCGCTCGACGTGCGGCCCGAACCGCAGCCCGGAGAGGGGGTCGGCGAGCACTGGGAAGCCCGTCGCGTCGACGAGCGCGACCAGTGCCTCCGGGTCGAGCCCGCCGACGTCCGCGGGCCCGGCGACCACGAGCCCGCGCTCGGCCCCCGCCACGGCGTCGGCGACGGTGGCGAGCTCGGCGTCGGCGAGCGTGGGGGCGCCCGCGTGCGGTCGGACGTACGGCCCGTCCCGCCCCCGGACGGCCAGGGGGGCGCGCTCGGCGAGGTCGTCGGGGACGGAGCCGTAGTCCTCGACGGGCGCGAGCGGCTTCCGGAAGGGGACGTTCAGGTGGACGGGGCCGGGGTCCGGCCCGGTGCTCTCGACGACGGCCCTCGCGACCGTGGTCCGCAGCGACCGGAGCTTCCGGCCGTCCGGGGCCGGCTCGGCGAGCGACCTGAACCACCGCACGGCGCCGCCGTACAGCCGGTGCTGGTCGATGGTCTGGTTGGCGCCGCTGTCGGCGAGCTCCGGCGGCCGGTCGGCGGTGAGCACCACCATCGGCGTCCGGGAGCGGTCCGCCTCGACCACGGCGGGGTGGAACTCGGCGGCGGCCGTCCCCGAGGTGCAGACCAGCGGCGTCGGCCGCCCCGACCGCTTGGCCCGCCCGAGCGCGAAGAAGCCCGCCGAGCGCTCGTCGAGGTGCGAGAACACCTCGACGGCGTGGTGCTCGGCGGCGGCCACCACGAGCGGCGTCGACCGGCTCCCGGGCGCCACGCAGACCGCGTCGACGCCGGCCTTCGCGAGCTCGTCGAGGACGACCCGGCCCCACAGCGCGTTGACGTTCGGGGCGGTCATCGCAGCTGGTCGAGGATCGGCCGGTACTTCAGCTGGAGCTCGTCCCACTCGTCGTCGGGGTCGCTGTCCGCGACGATGCCGTTGCCGGCGAACAGCGTCGCCCGGTCCGCCGACGCGACGGCCGACCGGATGCCCACCGCGAACGTCCCGTCGCCGGCGGCGTCGAACCAGCCGATAGGGGCGGCGTACCAGCCGCGGTCGAACGCCTCGGTGTCGGCGATGAACCGCTCGGCGGCCGCGGGCGGCAGCCCGCCGACGGCCGGCGTCGGGTGGAGCTCGGCGACCAGGTCGAGCACGTGCGTGTCCCCGCGGAGCCGGGCCGTGAGCGCCGTCTCGAGGTGCTGGACGTTCGAGAGCTTGCGGACGTGGCGCTCGCCCACCGTCACGTCGGCCGCGACGGCCGCCAGCTGGTCGCGGACGGCGTCGACGACCACGGCGTGCTCGTGTCGTGCCTTGCCGCTCGCCTCGAGCGCCTCGGCCAGCCGGGCGTCCTCGGGTTCGCTGCCGCCGCGCCCGATGGAGCCGGCGAGCCCCTCCGTGCGGACGCGGTCGCCGGACCGGCCGACGAGCGTCTCGGGCGTCGCGCCGAAGAACGCGGCGCCGAGCCCGGGGTCGACCGCGAAGCGGTAGCAGTCCGGATACGCCTCGCCGAGACGGTCGAGCGCGTCGGCGAGCCGGAAGGGTCCGCGGAGCCGGGCGGTCAGCGTCTGGGCGAGCACGACCTTCTCCAGCTCGCCGGCGTCGATGCGGGCCACGGCGGCCTCGACCTGCTCGCGCCAGTCCGCCCGGGCGGGCGTGCGCCGGACGTCGGCGACGCCGGGGGGCGGGGACCGCGACGTCCGCTCCTCGCGGACCCGCCGCGTGGCGTCGTCCAGGGCGGCCCGGAGCCCGTCCGCCCCGGCCTCGGCCCCCGCCGCGGTCACGGCCAGCCAGGTCGCGTCGTCGACGCGGACCGCCTGCATCCGGGGGAGGACGAAGCGCGCGCCGGGGAAGCCGGTCCACGGGGCACCCGGTTCGGGGACGTCGTGGAACGCGAAGCCGCCGAGCAGCCGTGGCGCGGCCGCCCGGGGGGCGTCGTCGGGGTGCGCGACCTCAAGCGCGTCGAAGAGGGCGTCGGCCTCGCTTCGGACGGCCTCGAACCGGGTCGGTCCCTCGGCCTCGATGGTCGCGGTCTCGCCGCAGCCGACGACGGCGGGTCCGTCGGGCGGCAGCCAGGCCGTCCGCGGGCCGGGGAAGGCCCGCAGGACCGCTCGAAGGGGCGCGTCGACTGCCCCCACGCGGGCGACGACCGGGTCCCGGCGGGTCACCGTCTCCTGCCCGTCGCGTCCTCCCATTGCCCCGACCGATGCACCCGGTCCCTTTGAGCCTAACTATGGGGCGCCGGGACGAACGTCGGTAGCAGTCGCCGCCGGACCAGCCGGCCGCGGGCGCGCCGGACCGGCCTCGGCGAGGATGGGGCCCCGGCGACGAAGGCTGTCCCCGCCGGCCGTCGGCGCCTCGGCCAAACCGGCCGCCAACGCCGGGACGAACGAGACGACGCCCCCCGTCAGGCTTATCAACCCCCTTCCCGAACCCCCTCCCGTTCAATGGTCACCGTCGAGATAAACGTCCCCGACCACCTCGACATGCAGATCGCCCAGCTGGTCGACCAGGGCGACTTCGTCAACCGGGAGGAGGCGGTCGAGGAGCTGCTATCGACCGGGCTGAAGGCGTACAAGACCAGCGGCCCGATGCCGGATTCGACCGAGGGGGGGTTCGAGGACGACATGATGGGTCACGAGGACGAGTACGTCTTCTGAGCGTCCAGCGCAGGCCGAAAACGGTCCGTTCTCCCCGCGGCTGCCGTCGTCCACGTTCCGTCGACGAGGTGGCACGTCGTCCCGGCCGGGAGTGTCGCGCCGTTCGGGCCGGGTGTCACGCCGTCTCGGGCAACGCTTAAACGGCCAATCGACCTACCCGTCGACATGCACAAGGACGAGCTCCTCGAGCTGCACGAGCAGCTCGTGGTCATCAAGGAGTACTTCCAGTCCCGGGAGGACGTCGACGAGGGCCGCTTCGCGGCGTACGACCGGCTGGGCGTGCACCCCTCCCACGTACACAAGTCCAAGAGCGAGCACAAACACGCCGTCTTCGTGCTCGGCTACGCGCTGGCCGAGGCGATGAGCGAGGACGAGTTCTCGAACGCCGGCCGCATCTCCAAGCGGATGTCCGAGCTCGCCGCCGACGCCGAGTCGAAGCTGTAACCCCCCCCCCCACGCCGGAGCCAACTGGCCGCAGTCGCCGGGTGAAGCCCCCCGCAGGACGGCAGGTCGACGCGGTGATGTCGATATCCCGATAGGTCTCGGCCGCCACCGACGACACCCGTGTATCGGCGTCCGAACCTCCTGACACCCTCCCGGCCCCGTCTCGGGCCCCGAAGGAAGGTGTTCGTGCCGAAACGTATTTGGGGCGAGTCCGTCAGGGGTAGGCCATGGACCGCGCCAACGCCGCCCGCATCCAGGAGTGGGACGCGCGGCCGTTAACCGGTGGTTACCGCGGCCTCCGCGAGCTCTCCGACGCGAACTTCTCCGGCGCCGTCACCACCGGCACCGCGTGGTTGTTCATGCTCAACGGTCGGATCGTCGGGCTCGTCGACGGCACCATGGCGAACTTCGAATCGGCCGAGGCCACGGCCCACGAGGCCCCGGACCCCTCCCTCCCGCTGCTGTTCGCGATGAAGGAGCGCGGCGGCGAGATCCAGGCGAAGTACTACTCGGACGACAACCCGCTCCCGCAGGTCCACGAGACGCTCGCCGAGGCCAGCTTCACCGGCTACGTCGAGCTCTCCGACAACGTGCTCTCGGGCGATTACTACGTGGTCTACTACGGCGGCAAGTCCATGAGCGCCGCCTTCGTCGGGAACGCCGAGCGGCTGGTGACCGGCGACGACGCGTTCCGCCAGGCCGCCGAGGAGGTCGGCATCTACGAGGTCAGGGCCGTGGAGCTGGACGTCCGGGAGGTCCCGGAACCCGCGGAGACCGGCGACGCGGCGGCTCCCGCCGAGCGGCCGGCCGACGGGGCGGGCGGCGGAGGGAGCGTCGGCGAGGAGCCGGGCCACGACGCACCCGTCGACGAGGCCGAGGCCCCCGCCGACGCCGACCCCGAGGCCGAACCGGCCGACGCGGCCGGGGGGGAGCCGGCCCCGGCGGACGCCCCGGCGTCGACGGGCGAAGCGCCGGGTGAGGCAGCGGACGGACCGCCGGCGTCGGAGGCCGCCGCCGCGGCG
>CAZVOR010000063.1:0-11668 GCA_964628745.1 uncultured Halobacteriales archaeon | reverse complement strand
TGGGGCCGGGGGTGTTCAACGTCGGCGAGATCGTCATCTACACGGCGGCGTTCCTCTTCGGCGGGGTCGTGGGCGGGCTGGCGGGCGGCGTCGGCGCCGCCGCGGCGGACGTCGCGACGGGCGCCTTCGCCTTCTTCGCCCCGTTCACGCTCGTCATCAAAGGGATAGAGGGCTTCGTCGTCGGGCAGCTCGCCGGCGAGAGCGCCCGGAGCAAGGTCATCGCGGTCCTCGCGGGTGCGCCCGTCATGATCGTCGGCTACTTCGTCACGGTGGCGTACTTCTACGGCCTCCCGGCCGCGGTCGGTAGCGAGCTCCCGATCGACGTCCTGCAGGCAGTCGTCGGGCTGCTCGTCGCGCTCCCCCTCACCCAGGCGCTCCAGGACCGGCTTCCGCGACTCGGATGACGGTCCTGGCGGCCGACTCCCTCGGCGTTCGCGCCGCCGACGGGACGCCGCTGCTCGCTGACGTCTCGCTGTCGGTCTCCCGGGGCGAGACCGTCCTCGTGTGCGGTCCGCCGGGGGGCGGGAAGACACTGCTCGCGAAGGCGCTCCGCGGCTTGCTCGACGACAGGGACGACCTGCGGGTGTCGGGGTCGGTCCGGCGCGAGGGGACGACCGGGTTCGTGTTCCAGCGCCCGGCCGCCCAGCTGGTCCGGCGAGTCGTCCGCCACGACGTCGCGTTCGGCCTCGAGAACCGCGGCCTCCCGGTGGACGAGATAACGACTCGCATCGAGCGGTACGCCGACGTCCTCGACGCCGAGCCCCTCCTCGACCGGGAGGTACGGGACCTGTCGGGCGGCGAGACGGCGAAGGTCGCGCTGCTCGGGAGCCTGGTCACGCGGCCCGACGTCCTCATCCTGGACGAACCCATCGCGGCGCTCGATCACCGGAACACGACGCTCGTCCTCGACGCCATCGACCGGCTCCGGGAGACGGGGACGGCGGTCGTGATCACCGAGCACGACGTCCGCGACCTCCTCGCCCGGGCCGACCGGGTGGTCCTCCTGTCCGGGGGGCGCGTCGCGGCCGACGGACCGCCGCCCGACCGGCTCCGGGACCTCCGCGCGGCGGGGGTGAAGCTCCCGTTCGCCACGGCGGTGGCGCTCGCGCGGCGGGACGCCGGCGAGGACGTCCCGGTGCCGACGTCGGACGACCCCATCGAGGTCGACCGGCCGTGATCAGGGCCCGCGACGTCGCGTTCGGCTACGACGGACGGACGGTGCTCTCCGGGGTCTCGTTCGACGTCGCCGCCGGCGAGATGCTCGCGGTGATGGGCGCGAACGGGTCGGGGAAGACGACGCTGCTCCGCCTGCTGGCCGGGCTCCGCGAGCCGGACGCTGGCTCGATCGAGGCGGCTGGGGACGTCGGGTTCGCCCCCGAGGACCCCCGGGCCGGCCTGTTCGCCGGGACCGTCGCGGACGAGGTCGAGTTCTACCCGCGGAATCGGGGGCTGGACGCCGCCCGCGAGGCGGCGCGCGCGATGCGGACGCTCGCCGTCGACGAGCTCGGCGACCGGAACCCGCTCTCGCTGTCGGCGGGCGAGCAGCGACGGGTCTCCATCGCGGCCGTGCTCGCCGGCGATCCCGCCGTGCTGACGCTCGACGAACCGACCGCCGGGCTCGACGGCGCGGGGGAGCGCCAGCTCGGCACCGTCCTGTCGGACCTCGAGGCGGCCGTCGTGGTGAGCACGCACGAATCGGCGTTCGCCTACCGGTTCGCCGACCGCGTGGCCGTGCTGGCCGACGGCGACGTCCGGCGTCTCGGCCCCCCGGAAGCGGTGCTGACGGACCTGGACCTCCTCCGCGACGCCGGGATCCGTCCCCCCGGGCTCGTCACCTGGGCGAACCGTCGGGGGTTCGACCGGCTGCCCGACGGCGTCGACGACGCCGCGGCGATGGCCCGGGGGCGGCGATGACGTTCGCCCACCGTCGCCTCGACCCCCGACCGAAGCTCGCCTTCACCGTCGTCGTGTGCGTCCTCGCCGTCGCGATCCCGCGCCTCGAGTCCCTCGCCGCGCTCTCGGTCGCGCTCGTCCTCCTGGTGGCCGCCGGCCGCGGCCTCGGGCTACGGGAGTGGCTGGGGTTCCTCTCGTCGTTCCGGGTGCTGCTGCCGGTCATCTTCCTGCTGAACCTCCTGTTCTACGGCGGCGGGTCCGTGCTCTGGCGGCTCCCGCTCGTCCCGGTGACCATCACCGAAGGCGGGCTGTACACGTCGGCGGTCATCGCCGTCCGTCTCGTCCTCATCGCGGGCGCAGCCGCGTGGTTCGCGGCGACCACCGACGCGGAGACGTTCGAGGCGGCGCTCGTCCGTCTGAAGGTTCCCTGGTCGTTCGCGTTCGTGGTCTCGCTCACGCTCCGGCTCGTCCCCGAACTGCGGGACCGCTTTGCGACCGTCGAGGAGGCCCAGCGCTCGCGGGGGCTCGACGTCGGTGGCGGCCCCGTCCGGCGGGTGCGCGCCCGGCTCCCGATGTTCATCCCGTTTTTCGTCTCGGTCGTCGAGTACGGCTACGAGCTGTCGGACGCGCTCGTGGTTCGCGACTTCGACGCGACGCGCGAACGGACGTCGGTGGTCCGGCTCGAGCACCGGCCGGTCGACTACGTGCTGTACGGCGCGTCGGTCCTCCTGCTCGTGGCGATTCTGGCGGCGTTCGGCGGGTAGACGGCGGTCGACGGGCGTCGCGGGGAACGATGGGCCGCCGTCCCCACGAGCGGTTCGGAGACCGGCAACGCTTTGGCCCGGTTCCCGTACTTCGTGACCGATGGCCGCGCTCCCGGCCCGCGACCCGCTGCCCCGGTACGTCGCCCCGCTCCCGCCGGCGCTCGAGGACCTCGGGCTCCGGCTCGCGTGGCCCCTCGTCGCGGTCAACCTCGCCGGGACGGCCTTCGGCTTCTGGTACTACCGCTTCCAGTTCGCCGACACCCCCGTCGTGATGTGGCCGTTCGTCCCCGACAGCCCCCTGGCGACGCTGTTCATCGCGCTCTCGATCGCCGCCTGGAAGCTGGACGCCGGGCCGTGGGCCGAGGCGCTCCACCTGCTGGCCTTCTTCGGCTGCATCAAGCTCGGGTTCTGGACCCCGTACGTCCAGCTGGCGCTGAACGGCCCGTCGGGCATCGCCGCGTGGCTCTACTGGTTCCTGGTGACGAGCCACCTCGCGATGGTGGCCGAGGCGTTCATCATCCACCGGTACGCGGCCTTCCCCGGCTGGGCCATCGCCGCCGCGGTGGCCTGGCACGGCGGCAACGACCTGGTGGACTACTTCGTCCCGCTCGTCGGCGAGTTCCACCACACGTACCTGCGCGCGGAGGTCACCGGCGCCGGACTCGACCACGGCCTGGCCGCACACGACCTCGCGGCGGCGGCGGCCGTCTCGCTGACCCTCCTGGCGACCGCACTGGCGCTCGCCACCCGCGCGAAGAAGGTCGACGTCGGCGCGGTGTAGCGGCGGGCGAGCCACGCCGCGGCCGCGGCGTACCCCGCGGCGCCCTCGACCGCGACGGCCGTCGGGCGCCGGTCACAGCGGGACCGTGCCCACCGCGACGGCGCCGGCCGCGGCCACCAGTCCGCCGGCGAGCGTCGCCAGGAAGTTGACGGCCTGGTTCCCGACGAGCGGGCCCTCGATGGTCGCCCCGAGCACGCTGTCGGCGAACATGCCGAACCCGCCGGCGGCCACGACGACGGCGGCGCCGGCCGGCGTGAGCCCCAGCGTCGCCAGCGCGAGCAGGCCGACCAGGAGCCCGCCGACCACGCCGGCCAGCACGCCGCCGACGGTGACCCCGCCGTCGGTACCCGTCTCCACCCGCTCCATCGTCGTGATGAGCCGGGGCTCGCCGAACAGCACGCCCAGCTCGCTCGAGAGCGTGTCGCTCAGCGCGGTCGAAAGCGAGCCGGCGAAGACGTAGGTGAACAACAGCGGCTCGACCCGGAGCTCGACGCTGGCGGCGAAGCCCACGACGGCGACCACCGCGACCGCCGCGTTCCCGACCACGTTCCGGACGCCGCGGGCGCCCAGGTTCGCCTCGGCGACGCCGTACTCGAGCTTCGTCTCGTACCGGTACTTGGCCGCCACGCCCCCGATGGCGAAGAAGGCGATGAGGACCGCGAACCAGCCGTACCCCCCGAGGACGATGGTCGCAAGCGAGATGATGACGCCCGTGAGCATCCCGGTGAGGCTCGCGGTGCCGGTCAGCCACGAGAGGTAGCCGAAGCCGCCGGCGACGGCCACCGCCAGCACGAAGCCGAGCGGGTCGACCGACAGGCCGAGCGAGGCGAACACCCACAGCAGGCCCGCCACGCTCACGAGGACGACCGGGTCGTCGGGGTCGACGAGCAGCTCCCGCAGCAGCGAGGCGACCAGCGCGCCGGTCACGGCGAGGAAGGCCACGGTCGGCGCGTGGACCGTCGTGCCCGTCGCGACCCCGACGAGCAGCAGGCCGCCGATGGCCGCCGACGCGCCGCCGACGCTGAAGGCGACGACCTGGCGGAACGGCGCGACGCCCCGGGCGCCGACCGCCGTCTCCGCCAGGTCGCCGTACACCAGCAGGAGCACGCTCGCGACGAAGGCGGCCGACGACAGCCCCGTCAGCGAGGCCAGAAGCGCCAGTCCGGTGGCCGCCAGCGAGAAGCCCACCAGGCGCCGGAGCTGGCCCGCGTACCGGTCGGCCGGCGTCGCGAACAGCTCGAAGAGCGCGCCGCCGGAGACGAGCCGGCCGACCACGGCGATGAGCGCGAACGGCACCGCCGCCAGCGCGCCGGCCACCGGGGCCGCGAGCGCCAGCGTGCCCACCAGGGCGAACGCCGCGGCCCGGCGCACGGTCGGCTGCACGGCGCGGGGGTTCCCCGGATGGCTACTTAACGCTCCCGACCCCGCGCCGGGCCGGCCGGCGTCGCGGCGCCGTTCCGGCACGTTTAGCACCGCTCGCGGTCAATCCGCGGGCGTGGGGCTGTACGACCGCTACCTCGCGTTCCGCCTGCGCCACGGGCCCGCCGGCCGGCCGGCGCACGTCGCGCTCGTCATCACCGAGCGCGACCTGCTCGAGCAGGGCGCGTACGCCACGCTCGAGCGCTTCCTGGGCTGGGCGTTCGAGCACGGCGCCGACCGGGTCTCGGTGTACGTGAGCGTGCTCGACCCGGCCGTCGTCCCGACGCTCCGGCGCGAGCTCGAGGCGCTCGCGGCCCCTCGCGAGCTGGCCGTCCGGGGGCCCGACGACACGGAGCGCGCCGACACGCCCATCCGGGTGGGCATCGGGCTCGGGGGCAAGCACGAGTTCGCCGGCGCGGTCCGGACGCTCGCCGCCGCCGTAGAGGCCGGCGAGCTCGCCCCCGAGGCCATCGACGAGTCGGCCATCGAGGGGCAGCTCGTCTTCCCCGTCGAGCCCGACCTCGTCATCAAGACCGGCGCCGAGCGGCTCTCGGACTTCATGATCTGGCAGAGCGTCTACGCCGAGCTGTACTTCACCGACGTCAACTGGCGGGACTTCCGCCGCCGGGACTACCTCCGCGCGCTGCTGGACTACGCGGATCGCCAGCGGAGATACGGGCGCTGAGCGCCAGCGAGGCGCCCCAGCGTCGACCGACGAGCCCGTGACTCGTCCGGATAAACGGCCGGTAGCCGCCCGTCCGGAGGCGCTCAGTCCGCGGCCCGGTCGCCGCGGTCGGCCCGGGCGTTGCGCTCGAGCTCCTCGACCACGTCCCTGGCCTGGGCCCGCGGCAGGTGCTCGCGCAGGCGGGCCGCCGCCGCGCGGGCGTCCTCGAGCTCGGCGCGGCCGACGGCGCGGACCAGCGCCGCGGCGCGCTCGGCCCGGGTGCGCCGCCAGGAGGCCTCGCGGGACTCGTAGGTCCGGATGGCCCGCAGGAAGTCGACCCGCGAGAACGACGGCCAGTACGGGGCGCAGAAGAACACCGCCGCCTCGTTGCCGTTGGCGTGCCACGGCAGGAAGTTCGACGTCCGCTCGTCGCCGCCGGTCCGGACGATGAGGTCGACGGCGCGGACCGGCCGGTCGTACAGCCGGCGCTCGATCTCGGCGACGTCGATGTCCGCGGGATCGAGCGTTCCCGCCTCGACCGAGCGGGCGACGTCGCGGGCGGCGCCGAGCAGCTCGTTCCGGCCGCCGTAGGCCACCGCGACGTTCAGCCGGAAGCGGTCGTAGCCGGCGGTCCGCTCGGCGGCGTAGCGGGCGGCCGCCCGCACCCGCTTCGGGAGGCGGTCGAGGTCGCCGATGGGGGTGATGGCGACCTCGGCCTCGTGGACGCGGTCGGCGTCGGCGAACTCGCGGAACTTCGTCGCCAGCAGGTCGAACAGCGCCTCGCGCTCCGGCGTCGGCCGCTCGAAGTTCTCCGTCGAGAAGGCGTACAGCGTCAGCTCCTCGACGCCGAGGTCCTCGCACCACTCGAGCACGCGCCGGGCCGTCTCGGCGCCCTCGCGGTGGCCCTCGTCGGGGCCGGCGCCGCGCGCCCTCGCGTACCGGCGGTTGCCGTCCTGGATGATGGCGACGTGGGTCGGCACGCCGTCGATCTCGCGCAGGAGCAGCCGTTCGTAGGCCCGTCGCAGCGCGCGTCGCAGGCGGGGGACCATCTACCGGAGAAACCGTCGCCGGCCGGCATGTATCTTGTGCCCGACCGGCTGGACCATCTCGTGCTCGAGCGGCCCGGGACATCGCTTGCCCGAGCGGTCCACGCCTTCGTAACCGCTTTCAACGGGCCCGACCGTCACGTCGGACGTGTCGCTCGTCTCGACCTTCGCGGGGGCCGTGCTGCCAATCGTCGCGCTCGTCGGCGTGGGCGCCCTTCTCGGCCGGCTCCGCGACGTCGACGTCGAGCCGCTGTCCACCGTCACCATCTACGTGCTCGTGCCGGCGCTCGTCTTCCACAGCATCGCGACGACGACGCTCTCCGGGGCCGCGGTGGCGAAGGTGCTCGTGGGGGTGACGGTCTTCCTCGTGGCCATGACGGGGGTGGCCGAGGCCGTCGGCCGCCTGCTCGGCGACGCCGAGCCGCTGCACTCCGCGCTGGTCCTGGCCGCGGTCTTCCCGAACTCGGGGAACTTCGGCATCCCGCTGTCGGAGTTCGCCTTCGGCCCCGCCGGCCGCTCGACGGCCGTCATCTTCCTCGTCGGCCAGAGCGTCGTGGCCTACACCCTCGGCGTGTACGTCGCCTCGCGCGCCGGCGGCGCCCGCGGCCGGGCGGCCATCGGGAAGGTGTTCGAGCTCCCGCTCGTCTACGCCGTCGCGGCCGCGGCGCTCGCGCGCTGGGTCGGCGCCGTCCCGCCGACCGGGGGCACCGCCATGGCCACGGTCAAGCTCGCGGGCGACGCCTCCATCCCGCTGATGCTGCTGCTCGTCGGCATCGAGCTGGCCGACGCCGAGTACGGCGCCGCCGTGGGCCGGGTGGGCGCCGCGAACGGCCTCAAGCTCCTCGTCGCGCCCGTCGTCGGGGCGGCCGTCGTCCTCGCGCTGGACATCGCCGACCCGACCGTCGCCCGGGTGTTCGTCCTCGAGTGTGCGACCCCCGCGGCCGTCACCTCGCTCATCCTGCTGGTCGAGTTCGGCGAGGGCTCGGTCGGGGGCGTCTCGGCGCCGTCGTTCATCTCGTCGGTCGTGCTCACCTCGACGCTGCTCGCCATCCCGGTGCTGACGGTGCTCATCGCCATCCTCGAGTCGGGCGTGCTCGTCTGAGCCGCCTACGGCCGCTTCCCGGGGTCCGACACCCCGAGCGCCCGGTCGCGGCCGACAGGCCCGTCGAAGCCCCCGTCGACCTCGTGGGGGAGCTTGGCCCGGGGCGTCTCGTCGCCGCCCAGCAGGTTCCGCATCGCGACGGCGTACGTGCCCAGCCCGAGCAGGACGACGGCGACGGCCCACGCCTCGGACCGGGAGAGGCTGACGGCGCCGGCCAGCAGCATCATCGCGGAGACCTTGCCGACGACCAGCCAGAGTGCCCGGTCCATGGTCGGTGATCGAATCGATATGCGACCCGCAGGCCCTAAAGCTTCGGGGGCGCCACGACGCGGCGGAGTCCTGACGTCAGCCGGGACGAGGCCCCGGTCGGGTCCGCCGCCGGCCGGAAAGGCTATTGCCGCCCCCGTCCCTCAACATCGAGCGATGACCGCCCCCGGGTACGACTTCTGGCTGTTCGACTTCGACGGGACGCTCGTCGACGTCGACTGGCCGTACATCCGGCGGGCCTTCGACGCGGTCGGCGAGCGGCTCGGCCGGCCCTTCTCCGACGCCGAGGCCGCGACCATCTGGCACGGCTACGGCGGCCACCGCGACCCGCAGCTGCGCCGGTGGGGCATCGACCCGGGCGCGTTCTGGCGGGCGATGGACGAGGTCGACACGCCGTCACGGCGCGCGGCGGCCACGACGCTGTACGACGACGCGGCCGTCGTGGCCGACCTCGACGCGCCGGTCGGGCTGGTCACCCACTGCCAGCCGCCGGTGCTCGAGGCCGTCCTCGACGGGCTCGGCATCCGCGACTGGTTCGACGTCGTGGTGAGCTGCTCGGACGACCTCGGCTGGAAGCCCGACCCGGCGCCGGTCCGTCGGGCGATGGCCGGGCTGTCGGTCGACGGCGTCCACGCGGGCGTGCTCGTCGGCGACGGCCCGCACGACGTCGGGGCGGCCTGGAACGCCGGGCTCGACGCCGTCCACCTCGAGCGGCACGGCCCCGAGCGCCGGGGGCTGTGCGTGCTCGGCGACCGGCGCGTCGGCTCGCTCGACTCGCTGGCGCCGTAGGGGCGCCCTATCGGGGCGCTTTTGGCCCTCGCCCGCCAATCGGCGCTCATGTCGACGCTCAAAGCGGCCCTCGCGGCGCTCCCCCGCGCGGCGGCCGCCGACCTGCTCGAGCGCGACGACGCCTACCTGCTGGTCATCGACCTGCCGGGGGCGACCGCGTCGACGACGGACCTCCGCGTCAGGGACGGTCGCCTGCACGTCGAGGCCCAGCGCGAGAAGGTCGCCCCGGAGGGCTTTCGCTACCAGCGCGAGGAGCGCTCGCTGTTCCACGACGTCGAGCTCCCCCTCCCGCCGGACGCCGCCACCGAGGGGGCGACGGCCAGCATCGAGGGCGGCGTCCTCGAGCTGTACCTGCCGAAGCGCGCGGCCGACGACGGCCGCGCCATCCCCATCGAGGTCTCCTGACCGCGGGTGGTCGCCCTGGCGTCGGTCCGCGCGTACTGGCGGTTCGTGCTGGTCCTCTCGCAGTTCCTCCCGCTGCTCGTCGCCTACGCGAGAGACCGCCGCCGCTTCCTGGTGGTCGGCCGCGCCCGCCGGGTCACCCCGGAGGTGCGCCGGCGGCGGGCGGAGGCCCTGCTCGACTCGCTGCTGACGCTCGGGCCGACCTTCATCAAGCTCGGGCAGCTGCTCTCGACCCGGCCCGACGTGCTCCCCCCGGAGTACATCGAGGTCATCAGCCGGCTGCAGGACGAGGTGCCGCCGGCGCCGTGGCCGGCGGCCCGGGCCGTCATCGAGGCCGAGCTCGGCCCGCTCGAGGCGAGCTTCGACGCGTTCGACGAGGACGCCATCAGCGGCGCGAGCCTCGGGCAGGTGTACGTCGCCGAGGCGGGCGGCCGGCGGGTCGCGGTGAAGGTCCGCCGGCCGGACGTGGAGTCGCTCGTCGAGGCCGACCTGCGGGTCCTCCGGTGGACGCTGCCCGTGGTGCGGCGGCTCGTGGGCGAGTCCCGCGCGTTCTCGCTTTCGAACCTCGCCGACGAGTTCGCGAAGACCATCCGCGAGGAGATGGACTACGTCCGGGAGGCCCGGATGCTCTCGGAGATCCGGGCGAACTTCGCGGGCAACGACGAAATCCGCATCCCGACCGTCGTCGACTCGCTGTCGGGGCCGCGGGTGCTCACGATGGAGTACGTCCCTGGGACGAAGATAACGGACGTCGAGACGCTCGAGGCGAAGGGGCTCGACCGCCGGGCCATCGCCGAGCGCGTCGAGCGGCTGTACTTCCAGATGATCATCGAGGACGGCGTCTTCCACGCCGACCCGCACCCCGGCAACCTGGCGGTCCAGGACGACGGCACCATCGTCTTCTACGACTTCGGGATGAGCGGGCGGGTCGACCCGGCCGTCCAGGCCACCATCGTCGAGTTCTACGTCGCCGTCGCCGACCGGGACATCGAGGGCATCCTGGACGCGCTCGTCGCGATGGGGACGCTCTCGCCGGACGCCGACCGGGACACGATGGGCCGGGTGATGGAGCTGGCCATCGAGGACGCCCGCGGCGAGGACATCGACCAGTACCGCGTCCAGCGCATCATCCAGCAGGTCGAGGACACCATCTACGAGTTCCCGTTCCGGCTGCCGCGGAACCTCGCGCTCGTGCTCCGGGTCGCGACGGTCGTCGAGGGCGTCTGCGTGACGCTCGACCCGGAGTTCGACTTCATCGAGGTCGCGACGGCGTACCTCACCGAGCGCGGCTACCGCGAGGAGAGCGTCCGGCGGCTCGTCGAGGCGACCGGCGAGCAGGTCCGCGACGCGGCGCGGTCGTCGCTGCGCATCCCCCCGAAGCTCGACGACGCGCTGACCAGCCTCGAGCGCGGCAACGTCCGGGTCCAGTCGGTCGTCGACGACGCCGACGGCGTCGTCGAGACGCTCGCCCGGCGCGTCGTCTACGGCCTCCTGCTCGCCTCGCTCGTGGTCGCGACGGCCCTGCTCTATCCCGCGGACCCGCGGGCCGCGGCGGTCGCCGCCGGGCTGGGGCTGGTCGTCGCGGCGCTGCTGGTCCGGTCGTTCCGCGAGCGCCGCGGCTTCGTCGGGCCGCCGGGGGGCACGCCGCAGTTCACCCGGCAGGCGATGCGAGAGCGGCGGCGCGAGAGCCGCGAGGAGTAGGGCCCTCGACGGTCGGCGGACGACGACCCGGAGGGGTTTAGGCCGGCGCCGACGCAGTCGCGGCCATGGAGATCGCGCCGTTCGGCCTCGAGCGCTGGTTCGCGCGGTACGAGCACGAGGCCGACCTGATGCTCGCCGAGAGCGGCATCCGGCCGCTGCCGGCGTCCCGGTTCGACACCGACCCCGGCGAGCTGGGCTACGTCATCCCGACCAACGGCGACCCGGCGCTGCGGACCGAAATCGCCGGTCGGTACGGCCGCGGGCCCGACGAGGTGGTCTGCACCGTCGGCGCGCAGGAGGCCAACCTGCTGGCCGTGCTGGCGCTGCTCGACCGCGACGACCACGCCGTCGTCGTCGCGCCGACCTACCAGTCGCTCTCCGCGCTCCCCGAGGCCGTCGCGTCGGTCACCCGCGTCCGGCTGTCCCCGCCGGACTGGCGGCTCGACCCCGACGCCGTCGCCGGGGCGGTCCGGCCAGAGACCCGGCTCGTCGTGCTCGCCAACCCGAACAACCCGACCGGACGCTATCATCCCCTGGAGACCGTCCGGGCCGTCTACGACCTCGCCGAGGACGCGGGCGCCTACCTGCTGTGCGACGAGGTGTACCGCCTGCTCGCCGACGACCCGCTGCCGCCGGTCGCGAGCCTCGGCGACCGGGGGCTGTCGACGTCGAGCCTGACCAAGGCGTGGGGGCTGGCCGGGGCGCGGTTCGGCTGGCTGGCCGGCCCCGAGGCCGTCGTCGAGGCCGCCTGGGGCTGGAAGGACTACACGACCATCTCGCCGTCGCCGTTCGGCCAGCACGTCGCCCGGCAGGCGCTGGCCGACGAGGCCGCCATCCTCG
>CAZVOR010000062.1:0-11670 GCA_964628745.1 uncultured Halobacteriales archaeon | reverse complement strand
CCACCTGCTGTTCACCAAGCGCGCCGACCACCTCGGCGAGCACCCCGGCCAGATGTCGTTCCCCGGCGGCGGCCGCGAGCCCAGCGACGGGAGCCTGTTCGACACCGCCGCCCGCGAGGCACGCGAGGAGATCGGCCTCCGCCGCGACGAGATCGAGCTCGTCGGCCGGCTCGACGACATCGAGACGGTCACCGGCTACGCCGTGACGCCGTTCGTCGTCCGCGTCCCCGACCGCGGCTACACGCCGGACCACCGCGAGGTCGCCGAGATAGCCGTGCTCGCCCTTCCCGACCTGGTGGACCTCGACAACTACGAGTCCGCGCGCCGGGAGCACCCCCGGTACGGCGAGCAGCGCATCCACTTCTTCCGCGTCGACGGCTACACGGTCTGGGGCGCCACCGCCCGCATCCTCGTGCAGCTGCTCGAGCTCTCGACCGGGTGGCGGGCCCCGGCGACGGTCGACCGCGTCGTCGAGCGCGACCCGGAGCGGTAGCGCAGGACCCGGTCGCTCCGCCTGCGGCACACCAGCGGTCGCTCGGCCAGCGCCCCACCATCGGTCGCCCCGTCGGCGCGCGGCCACCGGCCGCCCGGCAAGCCGAGACGCGAGCGACAGGTTTTTGCGGAAGTCCCGGATACGAGGGGGTATCCATGGTCGCAACGTCGAGTGAGCGCGTTCCGCCGGCCGACTGAGCCTTCTCCCACCGTGCGTCCAGGTTCGGGAGGTGCGTCCGGATGCTGAGCAGCGACGCCGTCGTCCGGGAGGCCGGGCTCGACGGGGCCGCGCTGAAGCCGCGCGAGGTCGACCTCGAGACGGTGGGTGACCTGCCGTTCGAACACGTCGTCGTCGACTTCGAGGGCGCGGCGCACCTCCCGACGCCGGCCGCCCTCGACCGGCTCGCCGACGCCGTCGGGCTCCGGGTGACGGTCCCGGTCCGGGCCGACGGCTTCGACCCGCTCGGGGACGACCGGCGATGGGCCGACCTGCCCGACGGCGCCGACGTCGTGCTCGTCGCCGGGAACCCGGCCTACCTCTCGGCGGCGGAACGACGTCGCCGCATCGCGCCCCGGCTGGCGGCCGGCCTCGAGCGCGCCCCGGACGCCTGGGTCGGCACCGAGGGCGTCGAGCGGATCGCGCTGGCCACCGGCGCGACCCAGTTCGACCTGCTGGCCCCCGGGACCGGGCGACGGTTCCGGGAGCTCCGGGCGACGGGCTTCGACGGGGACCTCGCGGTCTACGCGCCGACCGTCCTCGCCGACGACGAGGACGCCGTCCTGGACGCCGTGGGCGCCTACGCCGCGCGTCGACGGTCCGTGGCCGCCGCGCTGCCCGCGGGCGCGGCGACCGACGCCTCGGCGAGCGGTCGGGCCCGCGAGGTGCTGCTCGCCGGCTGCGCGGACCACGCGCTGTTCGGCGACGTCGCCGCCGTCCGGCGCCGCGTCGACGCGCTGCGGGCGGCCGGCGCCGACCACGTCGTCGGCTACCCCGCCCGCGGGCTCGAGGAGTTCCGCGACGGGGGGTAGGCGGTCGTCCGCGACGCACCCGGGGTCGCCCGCGACCGTCGTCGTCCGCGCCGGCGACGGTAGCTAAGTGATTCGGGCCCGACGCTCCGCCATGCGGCTGGCCGACCTCACCACGACCGGGGCCGCCGAGGCGCTAGAGCGCGCCGACGTGGCGCTGCTGCCGACGGGCTCGACCGAACAGCACGGGCCGGCCCTCCCGCTGGCCACGGACGCGCTGGCGGCCGAGGCCGTCGCCGCCGGGGCGGACCGCGACGACGTCGTCCTGCTGCCGACGGTCCCGGTGGGCGTCTCGGCGCACCACCGCCAGTTCCACGGCACCCTCTGGGTGAGCGAGTCGACGTTCGAGTCGTACGTCCGGGAGACGCTCGCGAGCGTCGCGAGCCACGGCGTGCGCCGGGCCGTCGTCGTCAACGGCCACGGCGGGAACGTCGCGGCCAACGACCGGGCCGCCCGCGCGCTGCGAGCCGACGAGACGGCCTTCGTCGCGCCCTGGAACTGGTGGGACGGCGTCCCCGACGGGCTCGCGGAGTCGCTGTTCGACGAGGAGGGCGGCCACGCCGACGCCGTCGAGACCAGCGTCGTCCGCCACCTGCGGTCGGACCTCGTCGACGCCGACGCCCTAGAGGCCGCCGAGGACGGCGCCAGTCCGGGCTGGGGTCGCGACGTCGCCGGCGCGGACGTCGGGTTCGACACCATCGACTTCTCCGCGTCCGGCGCGACGGGGCGGCCGACGCAGGGGTCCGCCGAGGCCGGGCGGGAACTGCTCGAGGCGGCCGGCGAGTCCCTCGCCGAGCTGGTCGACTGGCTCGCCGAGCAGCCGCTCCAGTCGCTGTGGCCGCGCCCGCACCGCTGACCGGCCGCCGGGGCGACGGGGAACGGCGCGGACCGACGTTTCCGCGTCGGACCGGCCCGTCGGACCGGCTACGCCTCGGGCTCGTCGGTCGGGGGCCCTCCGGCCTCGACCGGGACCGACCGCCCGTCGCCGCCGATCTCGCGCTTCGGGATGCGGACCTCGAGCGTCCCGTTCGGCCGGAGCGTCGCCGTCGCGGCGTCGACGTCGACCGCGGCGCCGCGGGGCAGCCGGACGCGGCCGTCGAGCGAGAGCCCGCGGCCGGGAAAGCGCATCTCGAAGCCCTCGTGGTGCTCGCGGAACCGGTCGACGCGCACGAGCACCTTGCCGTCCTTGAACCGGACCTGGACGTCGCTGGCCGTCGCGCCGGGCGCGTCGAACACCGCCAGGTAGGCCTCGTCGTTCTCGAGCAGGTCGGGGCGGAGCGGACGGGCCTCCCGCACGCGGCCCGCCGTGCGGCCGACCCGTTCGAGGACCGCCCCGCCCACCGACCGGCCGATGTCCCGCAGGACCCTCATACGACGATCTCCTCCAGGCAGTCCGTCCCGCCGCAGTACGGGCAGGCGAAGTCGGCGACACCCACGTCGTCGGGCATGTCGTAGGTGTAGTGGAGCTCGAACATGTCGAGCTCGCAGTCGTCGCGCGTGCACTTGAGCTCGAGCGTGGCTGGCATTACGGGCCGTTGGGCCCGCAGGGCCAATAAGTCCGCGGGCCGGGCGCGTGGCGGCCAGCAGCTCGCGAGCCCGGGCTATTCCAGCCCCACGGACGAGACCGGCGCCGGCCAGGCGTGACTTGAGCGTCGGCGTGACGAGGACCCGGATGCCGGCCGGGCGACGTCGCGGCGACCGCGTGCCCACACCGTTTTACGCCGCGGGCGCGTGGCCGGACCATGCAGGACCCGGCCGCCCTCTCCGTGACGCTCGTCGACGGCTACGTCGACGAGCCGGCGCACTTCGGCGTCCCGCCCTACGTCTCGACCTACCCGCGATACGTGGCCGGCGCGCTGGTCGACGCCGGCGTCCCGGCCGACGGCGTCACCTACCACACCATCGACGGGCTCCGGGACGACCGGTCGGGCTGGCGCGACGTGGAGGCGGCCGACCTCCTCGTCTACGTCGGCGGGATGACGGTCCCCGGCAAGTACGTCGGCGGGACCCCGGCCGAGCCCGACGAGGTCCGGGAGCTCGCCTGGGCGGCGACGGGGACGACGCTGCTGGGCGGCCCGGTGCGGTTCGGCGTCGGCGACCGGAACGAGGGCGCAAGCGACATGCGCCGGGAGGACCTCGACTACGACTTCGTCGCGAAGGGCGACGTCGAGGCGGCGGCCCACGACCTGGTCGCGAACGGGCTGGAGGGGTTCGGCGACCGGATGCGGGAGAACGAGGAGGTCGACCGGTGGGCCCGCCGGGGCGCCTTCGTCGTCGAGGACCACCCGAACCACCCGGACCACCTCATCGCCGAGCTCGAGACGGCGCGGGGCTGCCCGTACCGGTGCTCGTTCTGCACGGAGCCGCTGTACGGCGCCGAGCCGACGTTCCGGGAGCCCGAGTCCGTCATCGCCGAGGTCCGTGCGCTGGCCGACCGCGGCGTGCGCCACGTCCGGCTGGGCCGACAGGCCGACCTGCTCGCCTACGGCGGCGACGGGGAGTCACCGAACCCCGACGCCCTCCGGGCGCTCTACGGCGGGCTCCGCGAGGCCGTCCCCGAGCTCGAGACCCTGCACCTCGACAACGTCAACCCGGTCACCGTCGTGCGCTGGCCGGAGCTGGCGCGCGAGGGACTGGCGGTCATCGCCGAGCACAACACGGCCGGCGACACGGCCGCCTTCGGCCTCGAGAGCGCCGACCCCGCCGTCCAGGAGGCGAACGACCTCAACGTCACGGCCGACGAGTGCTTCCGGGCCATCGAGATCGTCAACGAGGCGGCCGGCTGGCGGCCCGCCCCGGACCGGCTGCCCAAGCTGCTGCCCGGCATCAACCTCGTCCACGGCCTCGCCGGCGAGCGCGAGGAGACCTACGAGCACAACCGCCGGTTCCTGGCGCGGGTGCTCGACGCCGGGCTGCTCGTCCGCCGCGTGAACATCCGGCAGGTGATGGCGTTCCCGGGCACGGCGATGGCCGAGACGGGCTCGTCGCTGGCGACCGCGCACCGGCACGAGTTCAAGGGGTACAAGCGGGCGGTCCGCGAGGAGTTCGACCGGCCGATGCTCGAGCGGGTGGCCCCGCCCGCGACGGTGCTCCCCGACGTCCACCTCGAGTACCACCGCGACGGCCGGACGTTCGGGCGGCAGCTCGGGACCTATCCCCTGCTGGTCGGGCTGCCGGGCGAGCGCCCGCTCGGCGAACGCCTCGACGTCGCCGTGGTCGACCACGGCTACCGCTCGGTCACGGCCGTGCCCCACCCGCTTTCCGCCAACGCGGCGACGATGGCCGAGCTGCAGGCCCTGCCCGGCATCGGTCGGAGCCGGGCCGGCGACATCGTCGTCGGCCGGCCCTACGACGCCGTCGACGCGGTCGAGTCCGCGGCCGGGGTGGCGCTGGCGCCGTTCCTGGCGGTCGGCGAGCCCGCCGGGGAGCCGTCGGACCCGGCTCGCGCGGCGCGGACCGACCGGGGGACCGGGGGTGACGGGGCGGGCGGCCGCGGCCCGGAACGGTTAACGTCCGATGCCCGCAGGGAGTAGCCGATGGAGGGTCGCGAGCGGACGTTCGCCGCCGTCGCCTTCGGCGTCCACGGCATCGACCACCTGCTCAAGCGGCTCTTCCCGCCGCTCGTGCCCATCTGGGCGGTGGTGTTCGGCTTCCCGCTCTGGCAGCTTGGACTGTTGGTGGGCGCCCGGACGTTCGGCTCGGCCGTCGGTCAGGCGCCCATGGGCGTGCTCGCCGACCGCTACGACCGGCGATACCTCCTGCCAGCCGGCTTCGCGGTGATGGGCGGGGGCATCGCCCTGCTGGCGACGGTCCCCTTCCTGGGCGGGGGCGACGTCGCCCTCACGGTCGCCGGCCGGGCGTTCGACGCCCGGTTCGTCGCGATGGCCGTCGCGATGCTCGCGACGGGCGTCGGCTCGAGCGTCGTCCATCCGGCGGGCTACCCGCTCATCACTGCGAACGTCGGGGCCGCCCGGAAAGGGAAGGTGCTCGGTCTGTGGGGGAGCGCCTCCAAGCTCGGCGACGGCGCCGCCCCGGCCATCGTCGGCGTCGCGCTGCTCGCGATGGCGTGGAACGAAATCCTCGGCGTCTTCGGGGTGGTCGCCGTGGTCTACGCCGGGGTGCTGTTCGTCCTGCTCGGCGGCTTCGATACCGCGCCGGCCGACCGGGCGGCCCCGGACGCGGCGGCCGACGACGGCCGGGCCGAGCGCGACAACCGGGCCTACGTCTACCCGATGCTCGCCGTGTCGGCGTACTTCGTCCTGTTCATCGCGGCCGCGGGCGGCGTGAACGTCTTCCTGCCGGAGTTCATCACGAGCAACTACGGCTACGCGTTCACGGTGCTCGGCGTGTCCCTGACCGCCGAGTCGACGGCGAGCTTCTACTACGCCGCGGTGCTGCTCGTCGCCGCCGTCGCCCAGCTCGGCACGGGCGCGCTCGTCGACCGGTTCGACGAGCGCCGGGTCATCGTCGCCTACGTCGTCGCGGCGTCGGCGGCGCTGTCGGTCCTCGCCCTCGCGGAGCTCTCCCCCGTCGCGCTGTTCCTCGTGCTCGGGCTCCTGGGGGCGGCGCTGTGGGGGATGAACCCGGCCCGGGACGCGCTCGTCAGCGAGATCGCGCCGGTCGACCGCGAGGGCCGGACGTTCGGCTACGTCTGGACCGTCGCCTTGCTCGCGAGCGCGGGGACGCCGGCGGTCGTGGGGTACATCGGCGACGTGGCGGGGCTCCGCGCGGCGTTCCTGCTGCTGACGGGCGTCGTGCTGGTGTCGGCCGTGCCCATCGTCGTGCTGGGGAGCGACCGCGTGTACCGCCCGGCTGGCGAGGCTCGCGAGCGGGCCGGCGCGGACTGACGGAGCGACTTTCGACCGTCAGTCGAACGTCTCCTCGACGATCTCGCCGACGGCGAAGTTCGACCTGACCTCGCTGATCTCGACCTTCACCCGCTCGCCGACCTCGCCGCCGGGCACGATGATGACGTAGCCGCGCTCGACGCGGGCGATGCCGTCGCCCTGCTTGCCGAGGTCCTCGACCTCGACGTAGCGGATCTCGCCCCGCTCGACGGGCGGCTGGGACTGCTCCGGCGGGCGCCCGCTGGCCCGGGCGGGGGCGTCGCCGGCCCCGCCGCGGCGCAGCAGGGCGATCCGGTAGACCTCGCCCGCCGCCAGCGTGCCGCGCTCGACCTCTCCTTCCGGCACCTCGACCACGTAGCCGTCCTCGGTCTCCTCCACCCGCGCGTTGAACAGGCAGCGCAGCCGGTCCGGGAGCTCCATCTCGGTCGGCCCTGGGCCCGCGCGGACCATAGAACTGTCGTCACCGGCGCCGCCGACCCCCGACGGCCGTCCGGGGCTCCCGTCCGAGCGTGGACCTACCGTTCCAGCGGCGTGCCGTCCGGGCGCTTGGCGCCTTCGGAGTCGTGGACCACCACGCCGCCGGGGCCGGGGTCGGCGGGCTCGAAGCGGTCCCGGAGCGCGATGGCCTCCTCGAGCTCCCGGACGGCCCGCCGCTTTACGGCCCCGGCGAGCGCCTCCGCGTCGGACCGCGAGATGTCGCGACCAAGCCCCTCGCACTCGTGGACGCGGAGCGTGCCGGCCGCGTCGGCGGAGGGTCGCCGACCCTCCGGCGACCGAAGTTCGACGGCGTCGACCACCGCCCCCGTCGGCGTCGACCCCGCCAGGTCGACGCTGAACGGGTACGTCTCGCAGATGAGCGGCCGGTCGTCGTGGACCGTGCAGCTGCCCGGTCCGTTCGGCTCGCTACCGTCGGCCCTCCGGTCCGACGAGGTTCGCGAACCGTCGGTTCGCTCGCCACCGTCGGACGTTCCGTCCGACGAGGCTCGCCTCGCTGGGCTCGGCTCGCCGTCGTCGTAGAACGCGCAGTCGCCGCAGCCGGTCGTCGCGAGCGCCCACTCGAACGTCTCGCCGGTCCCGTCGTCGTCCAGGCCGAACGGCATGGGTCGCGCGACGTCGCGCCACTCGTCGGTCCCGTCGGCGATGGTCCGGACCTCGTCGGGGAACACCGTCGCCGTGTGGGGGTCGTCGGCCTCGCCAGCACAGCACGCGCCGCACCGCGTGCACTCGAAGCCGATGGCCTGGATGGCGTCGGCCAGCGCCTCGACGGACAGCTCGCGGGCGTCGGCGAGTTCTGCCTCGAGGTCCGTCATGGTCGGACGTGGTGCGCCCCGGAGAAAGGTCCGTCGGGACGCGCCGACCGTCGACGGAGGGACGGCATCTCAGCGGGGCGTCGCCCGCTCGCCGTCCCAGTCGAGCCGCCCGGCGCGGGCGAGCTTCTCGAGGTGCGCGGCGACGGTCAGCCGGGCGAGGTCGGCGACGCCGGACAGGTCCTTCCGGTAGGCCGCCTCGGTGACCGCCTCGAGCGTCGTCGCCCCGGCCCGAACGGCCTCGAGCACCCGGCGCTCTCGCTCGAGGCGGTGGGCGAGCAGTCGCTCGAGCGTCTCGTCGGGGTCGTCGACGGGTGGGCCGTGGCCGGGGTACAGCCGGTCGAGCCCCGCGTGCCGGAGCCGCCGGAGCGAGACGAGATACGCCCGCAGGTCGGCGTCCTCGCCCCCCACCGCGACGCTGCCGCCGGCGACGGCCAGGTCGCCGACGAGCGCCTCGTCCGCGATCCGGAAGGCCACGTGGTCGGCGGCGTGGCCGGGCGTCTCCACGACGGTCGCGGGGCCGACGGCGGTCCCCTCGCGGAACGTCCGGTCGGGCGCCACGCCGGCCGTCCGGGCGAGGCGGTCGGCGCGGCCGGAGCGGCCCCAGACGGTCGCGCCGCAGCGGTCGGCGTAGTCGGCGACGGCGCCGACGTGGTCGGGGTGGGCGTGGGTGATGGCGACGTGGGCGACGTCCCGGCCGTCGACGGCCGCGTCCAGCGCGGGGTCCCTCGCGGACGGGTCGACGAGCAGCGCGTCGTCCGTCCCGACGAGGTAGGCGTTGGTCCGACCGTCGGGCCACCGCGTCTCGGCGGGGACGGGGACCCGCTCGACGGGGACCCCGTCGTCGCCCGGCCCGCTGCGCTCGTCTGCCATGGTCGTCCGTGGACCGGTCGCGCCTTAACCGGTGAGGCCCACCCGCGAGCCGCACCGGTGGGCCACCCACCCCCCGTCCGGGCGGAGAGCCCGCCTACCGCCCGAGCGAGTAGACCTGCTTTCTCGCGTCGCGGACCGAGTACCGGGCGGTGAGGAGGCCGGCCTCGTCGAGCCGGTCCAGCGCGTACCGGACGGTCCGGTCGGGAAGCCGCGACTCCTCGGCCAGCCGGCCCTGAGAAAGGGGGGCGGTGTGCCCGAGCACGGTCGCCACGAGCTTCGCGCTGGGCGGCAGCTCGCGCAGCCGGTCGCGGAACCCGGGATCGGCCATGGGCGAGTCGACCTCGGCGGTTCCCGACGTGCTGCTCATGGCGACGCGAGCCCGGACGGAGTGGTAAGCGTTCCCCCTATACCGGTATTACCGATGGGTGATACCTCTAGGAATACATATTCCACGCCGTAGCCGGGCTGTGGCTCGGGACGCCCGCCGCGCCGCCGGCGGGGTCCCGCTCCGGGTTCCGGCGTGGCCCGGTTTCCAGTACGGTTTTATGCCCCGTGGCGTGTAGCACACCGAGCGAACCGTGAAGGGCAGGGAGTGGTACCAGGCGGAGACTGTCGCCGAGTCCTACGACGAGAAGCGGTTCTCCAAGGGGGGCCGGCTCATCGACCGCCGGGAGAAGCAGGCCGTGCTCGACGCCATGGCGCCCGTCGAGGGCCGGCGGGTCCTCGAGATCGCCTGCGGGACCGGCCGGTTCACCGTCATGCTCGCCGAGCGCGGCGCCGAGGTGACGGGCATCGACATCTCCGCGGCGATGCTCGCCAGGGGCCGCGAACGCGCCCGCGCCACGAGGACCGGGGACCGACTCGAGTTCCTCCGCGGCGACGCGGGCCGGCTGCCGTTCCCCGACGGCGCGTTCGACACCGTCCTCGCGATGCGGTTTTTCCACCTGGCGAGCACGCCCACCCGGTTCCTCTCGGAGATGCGCCGGGTCGCCGCCGAGCGGGTCGTCTTCGACACGTTCAACGCTCGGAGCGCCCGGTCGGTCTACAACTGGCTGCTCCCGATGGGCTCCCGGCTGTACTCCCACGCGGAGGTGGACCGGCTGCTCGACGACGTCGGGCTCACGCTGGCGGAGGCCGACCACGACTTCGTCGTGCCGTACGGCGTCTACCGGAGCCTCCCGAACGCGCTCGCCGGTCCGCTTCGCTCGGCCGACACCGCGGCGGCCCGGACCGGTCTCGGCCGCCGCCTCGCCTCGGTCTCCTACTGGGAGTGCACGGTCTGAGCCGCCGCGCGACGGCCGGTCCGATCCACCGCGCGACGGCCGGTCGGGCGCCGTCGTGACCGACGGACGGCCGACGACGGCCTTTTAGCCCTGGCCGGGAAGCGGTACGCATGGACCTGTCCGTGGTGGTTCCGACGCTCAACGCCGAGACGGCGTTGTCGGACTGCCTGGACGCTATCGCCGACGCCGCGCCCGGCGCCGAGTGCATCGTGGTCAACGGGCCCTCCGCGGACGGGACCAGTGGGATGGTCACCGAGCGCGGCGACGTCGCGGCGCTGGTCGAGCTGGCGGACCGGAACGTCAACGCCGCCCGGAACGCGGGCATCGAGGCGGCCACCGGGGACGTCGTCGCGTTCGTCGACGGCTACACCTCGGTCCGCCCGGGCTGGCGCGAGGCGCTCGAGTCGGCCGTCGACGCCGGGGCCGCGGTCGTCGCGGGGCCGGTGGCCGACAACGGGGCCGACGACGGGGCCGACGCGCCGGAGCGGCGACGCGTCGGTCCCCGCGAGGTGACCTACTTCGACGGCGGGAACGTCGCGATAGACGCCGGACTGCTCGACCGGCTCGACGGCTTCGACGAGTACCTGGCCATCGGCGGCGCGCGCGACGCGGCCCACCGGGTCGCCGCGCTCGACGGGCGGACCGACTGGGCGCCGGCGCTCCACGCGGCGCGCTCGCCCGACGCGACGCGCGGGACCGCCTACGGCTGGAAGTACCGCTCGCTGGCCTATCGGCTGGCCAAGAACTACGGGCTGCGACCGTCCGTCGTCTGGCGGACGGTCCGCTCGGCGCTCGGCGACGGCCGGGGCGAGCTCCGGTCGGTGCTCTCGGGCGAGCGACTGCCCTCCGGCTGGCTCGGCGACGGTCGGGACGTCCTGGTCAACGCCGTCCGCGGGGCGGGCGACGGCTGGCTCGCCCGGCTGCGCGACCGGTCCCCCGCCCGGAACCCGAACGGCGTCTCCTCGCGGCCCGACCGGGCGGTGCAGACGCACGACTGGCGGTAGGCGTCGAGCCCGGGCCGCGCTCACACGCGGGCGAGCGCCGGGACGAGCCGCGAGGCGTTGTTGGAGAACGCCTTCCGCATCGCGTCCTCCGGCACGTCGAGCGTGAGCAGCTCCATCAGCCCGACGACCGGGTGGACGTCGGGCGCGCCGCTGCCGAACAGCACGCGGTCGGGGTGCTCGAGCATCGCCCGCTCCAGCACGTTCCTGAAGCGGACGACGCTGGTGTCGACGTAGCACTCGTCGTACCGGTCGAGCAGGTCGAGCATCCCGCCCATCAGCTCGCGGTCGAGCGGGTAGCCGCCGAAGTGCGCCGCCACGACCGGGAACGACCGCCGGAGCAGCGTGGCCTCGAGCGCCTCGGGCGGAAATCCCCGGCCGACGTGGACGAGCGCGGGGAGCCCGACCTCCTCCATGACGTCGAGGACGCCGCGGGCGGGCAGCCCGTCGCGCGCCGGGTCGAGCTTGAAGCCGTGGAACCGGTCGCCGTAGCCGTACCGCTCGACGTCCTCGGGGGAGACGTGCTCCTCGCGGCGGGCGGCGGCCAGGCTCCGGAGCTTGCTCACCGGCGTGCCCGACGGGTCGCCGGGGCCGTCCAGCCGAGCGAACGCGGTGAACGGCCGGTCCACGGCGTGGCGCGCCACGGCGTTGTTGGCCCGGAGGTAGTTGGCGGGGGTCGCCCCCGGGAAGACGACGGCGCGGACGACGCCCGCCTGGGACAGCTCGCGCTCGAGGTTCTCGGGCGAGATGGCGCGCCCCCGCGTGGTCGTGGCGTCCGGGTCGGCCTCGAGCCGGCAGTGGACGTCCACGACGCGGAAGTCGTGCTCCAGCTCGAGCATGG
>CAZVOR010000061.1:0-11989 GCA_964628745.1 uncultured Halobacteriales archaeon | reverse complement strand
CCCCACGAGTTCTCCGGGGGCCAGCGCCAGCGCATCGGCATCGCCCGGGCGCTCGCCGTCGACCCCGAGCTCATCGTCTGCGACGAGCCGGTGAGCGCCCTGGACGTCTCCGTCCAGGCCCAGATCCTCAACCTGCTCGAGGACCTCCAGGACGAGTTCGGGCTGTCGTACCTCTTCATCGCTCACGACCTCTCCGTCGTCGAGCACATCTCCGACCGCATCGCCGTGATGTACCTCGGGAACATCGTCGAGATCGGGCGCACGGAGGACGTCTTCTCGCCGCCGTTTCACCCGTACACCTACTCGCTGCTCTCCGCCATCCCGGAGCCCGACCCGCTCTGGGAGGCCGACCGCGTCATCCTGGAGGGGAACGTCCCGTCGCCGCTCGACCCGCCGTCTGGCTGCCGGTTCCACCCGCGGTGTCCGGTCGCGCAGGCGGACTGCAGCGAGTTCGACGGGAACCCGCCCCTCGAGCCCGCCGGGAACGACCACTTCGTTGCCTGCCCCTACCACGAACTGGTCGACAGGGAACTCGCCGAACCCACGACCTGACGGGCGATGCAGGCCCGTTCTCTCGCCGTCGCCGTCGCGCTACTGCTCTCGCTGGTCGTCGTCGCCCAGCTCGCGTACACGTCGGTCGGCCAGCCGGTCGGCGAGCGGTGGACGGACCCGGCGGCGGTCTCGACCGGCGACGGTGCGGAACTCGTCGAGGTCGCGGCGGCGGGCGACGGCGACGCCGGCGCCGTCGGGTGGATCGCCCGGTCGGGCGACCGCTACGAGGTCTCCGTCGTCCGGGTCGGCGTCGTCGACGGGCAGGTCTCGCTCGGCCCGCGGCGCACGGTCGCGAGCGACGCGCCCGAGCTCCGGGGCCTCGACGTGGCCGTCGACGGTGACGACCTCGCGCTGGTCTGGGAGCGCGCCCGGGACAACGACGTCGTCGTGTACCGCTCGGAGACCGACCGGGCCCGCGTCGTCTCCGACGACCCGCTTCGCGTCCTCGAGCCGTCGGTCGCGCTCGTCGACGACGGGACGGTCGTCGCCTGGCAGCAGCGGAACGGCTCCCGGTTCGTCGTCGAGGTGGCCGGCGTCACCGACACGGCCGTGTCCTACCGGACGGTCCCCGTGGCGACGGGCGGGACCGGTTCGCCCTCCGTCGACGCCGCCGGGGAGGGGTTCGCCCTCACCTGGTTCGACGCGGACTCCCGCACGACGCGGGCGGCGTTCGGCGCCCTCGCGCCCGACGGCCTCGACCTCGCGCCGTCGCGCGAACTCGGTCCGGCCCGGCCGGTCGGCGGCTTCGGTGGCGGTACCGGCCCGGTCTCGGTCGGTGCGGGGGCCAGGGACGGCGTCGTCCGGGCCGTCTGGCTCGACCGCGTGCGCGTGACGAGCGCAGCGGCCACCCGGGACGGACCGGTGACCGAGCCGACGACGCTCGGCCGGGGCGACCGGCCCCGCGTCGCGGTCGGCGACGGACGCTGGCTCGCGGCGTGGGTCGTCACCGGACGGGAGGCCGACAGCGACGTCGCGTTCGCGACGGGCGGTGCGGACCGGTCGTCGGGCACCGTCTCGCGGTACCCGTCGAGCGCCAACCACCCGAGCCCGTTCTACGCGCCGGACGCGGCGGTCGCGTGGTCCGAGCGGGGCGCCGAAAGCCGGGTCCTGGTCAGCGGCCTGCTCGACTCGCCGGACCCCCGGTACGCGGCTCGCCTCGGCGCGGAGCCGGGCCGCCTGGCCTTCGTCGCCGTCGCGGCCGTCGTGATCGGCGCCATCACCCTGCCCGTCATGCCCTGGGTCTTCCTGTCGATGCTCGCCGCCTTCTACCTCACCAACCGGTTCGTCCGTCGGCGCGCGGTGCGCGCGCTGACCACGCTGTCGGCGCTGGCCGGCCGGTCCGGCGACGAAGCGGCCATCCGGGCGTGGCTCGAGACGGTATCGCCGGCCGCGTGGGCGGCCGCGTTCGTCGTCGGCGAGGTGGCGCTGCTGGTCCTCCTGCTCCCGCCCGTCGGGGCCAACGTCTCGCTATCGTTCGCCGGCCCCGTCCCGCTGAGCGTCGCCGCCGCGCTGGCCACGGGGCTCCTGCAGCTCGTTTCGCCCCAGCGGTCGCCCTGGCGCATCGTCGCGGTGTTCGCCTACTTCCAGACGGCCGCCCTCTGGGCGACCGCGCTGCCGGACGTCCTGTGAGCGTTTCGTCCGTCCTATAAGCTTTTCATCCGGCAGCCGCTATCCTCCCCCGATGCGGGACGTCCTCGAGACGAACGCCGTCCGGCGGGACGACAGCGACCCGTTCGTCCCGGGCGAGGACGGGGGCCGCCGGAGCCGCTCGGCCTTCGACTGGCCCAACGTCAGCCACGCCCTGATGCCGACGAGACTCCGGGACCGGGCCGTCTCGGTCTCCATCCGGACCAACAAGCCGCGGTACGACCCCGAGGAGACGGTCCACTTCCGGGTGTCGATGGCCAACCGGATTCCGTTCCCGGTGTCGCTTAAGACGCGGTCGCCCGTGCTGTGGAGCTGGGCCGTGGAGGGCGTAGAGCAGGCCACCCGCCTCGGGGAGGACCGGCCCGACGAGCCGGGACTGCTGCGGTTCGGCCGCTCGGAGCGAAAGACCTTCGAGCGGCGCTGGTCCCAGCGCATCCAGGACCTCGACGGCCGGTGGACGCCGGTGGAGGCGGGCGAGTACGAGCTGTCGGCCTGGATCAACGTCGACGGGGCCGACGGACGGGGGCTGGCCGACGCGACGACCGTCACGGTGGCGTGACGAGGGCGCCCGGGTCCGT
Organism: uncultured Halobacteriales archaeon; assembly: GCA_964628745.1. GTDB lineage: Archaea > Halobacteriota > Halobacteria > Halobacteriales > Hikarchaeaceae > CAZVOR01. Next base: position 9,212 of record CAZVOR010000061.1, on the reverse strand, counting down.
CTCGCCAGCAGCGTCCGGGCCGGCGCCAGCACCGAGTCGGTCGGCCCCGTGGTCGACCCGGAATTCCTCCCCGAGCGAGTGGAACTGCGGGCGCCGGATTTCAATCGGCGGTCCCGGCGGGCGAGGCGACGCTGCCGAGGCGCACGAGCGGCGTGAACAGCCCGCTGATGCCGGCGAGTGCGACGATCGTCCCCATGCCGACGAGGACCGCGACCGGTCCGAACAGCTCCACGAGCGGTCCCGCCAGGGCGATGCCGATCGGGGCTGCCCCCGTGATCCCCACCCGCATGACCGAGAACACCTTGCCGCGCAGCTCGTCGGGGACCACTGACTGGGCGTACGTGGTCAGCGGCACGTTGAGAAACGGGTTGCAGATGCCGGCGGCCCCGAACCCCGCCAGCGCGACCGCCAGCGGCCAGCTCAGCATCCCGGGAAGCCACGCGGCCAACACCACGCTCACTCCCGAGAGCACGGTCGCGCCGACCATCACCGGGCCCCGGTATCGGTCGACGGACTGCCGGACCACGCCGACGAGGAGGTTCCCCACGAGCGTGCCGGCGAAGAACGCCCCGAGCAGGAACCCGAAGGCCGCGCCGCCCCCGCCGAGGACGACCGAGGCGAACACCGGCAGGACCACGACGAGCGGGACGAAGGCGAAATCGACGAAGACCCCCATACCGATGACCGCGACGAGCGCGGGGGTTCCCCGGATGAACGTCACCCCCTCCCGTGCCTCCGCGAGCAGCGACGGGCGCGATTCGTCGGTGCGATTGGTGTCGGCGCCCGTCGTCCCGGCCGTCGTCGGAACGGCGAGCAGGACGATGGCGGCGAAGACGAAGGTCGCGCTGTTGACGTAGAAGGCGAGGAACGAGCCGCCGAGCCCGACGACGAGCCCCCCGACGACGTAGAACAGCCGCGACGTCGACAACGTGAGGTTCAGCAGCGAGTTCGCCGCGTCGAGCTCCCCAGCCGTGACCAGTCGGGGGATCAGCGCCTGGTAGGCGGGACCGAAGAAGGCCTCCATCGTGCTCGCCACGAGCGCGACGGTGACCACGACCGGGACGAGGAGCGGCCCCTCCCCGACGGCGGGGATGGCGAGCACGGCGAGACCGCGGGCGGCTTCGGCGCCGACGAGCACGTGCTTCCGGTTGACGCGGTCGACGAGCACCCCCGCCGGGACCGAAACCACGAGGTTCGGGACGAAGCTCGCCAGGGCCACGAGGGCGACCAGCGTCGGGTCCCCGGTGACCTCGTAGACGACCCAGATGATGGCGACCTCGTGGATGCTGTCGCCGATCCGGGAGACGAGCTGGGCGAGCCAGAGGGCGGCGAAACCGCGGGAGTGCAGTACCCGGTGCATCAGGTAGACTCTGCCAGGACGACCCGTTCGATGTACGTCTCTGCGGCCGCGCGCGCGTCCGCCTTGGCTTGCTCGTCGCCGAGGGTGACCGCTTCAGCCACGGCTCCCCGGAGGGCGTCACGGAGAAATCGGGCGGTCGCCTCCGGGTCGACCTCCCGGAACGCCCCGGTTTCGACCCCCTCCCTGACGATTTCGGCGAGGGTTTCCTGGAGCAGGGCCGAGAAGCGCCGCAGCGCAGCGGCGTAACGCTCGTTGCGCGCGGCGGCCGCGTGCAGCTCGAGGAAGGCGACGTTGAACCGACCATGCTCGTCGTCGCGCGGAATGGACAACTGAGCGTCGACGAACAGTCGGAGCCGTTCTTCGGGGGTATCGGCGTCGAGGCCGGCCAGCCACTCGGACTCGCCGTCGTGGATTAGGTCCAGGAACGCCACCACGAGGTCCTCCTTGGTGTCGTAGTGGTAGTGGACGAGGGACTGGCTGCAGCCGGCCTCGTCGGCCACACGCTGGGTCGTCAGCCCGGCGAACCCCTCGTCGGCGAGCACGGGGTAGGTCGCCCGCATGATGTCCTCGCGGGCGTCGGTCGGTTCGCGGCCGGGGGCCATCCTGACTGAGTACTCAGTCAGGATTATATGACGCTACCGGTTGGCTGCCCGGCCGCTCAAGGAACGCGTGACGCGCGGGCTCCCCCCGGCGGTCGGCGAGAACGCTCGTCGGCCGACTCCCCGAGCGGCTGGGTACGCTCGACGCGCTCAGCCGGTGACGAGCTGGGCCGTCAGCTCGCGGACCGGGGCCGAGACGGTGTAGTCCGGCGTCTCGACGGCGACCACCGAGTCGGGCGAGATCCCGGCGAACCGCAGCTCCAGCCGGAAGCGGCCGTCGGGACCGATGGGACCCGCCTCGACCTGCTCGGTCGGGCGGTGGAACGCCCAGGCGGTCGCGCCGGCGTGGCTCGGGTCCACCAGCCCGTCGATGACGCGAAGCGCGGGGCGCGCGTCCACGTCGTCCCCCGCCATCGGATAGCCCCGGTCGTGCCAGGCCCAGAACCCCTCGTCGATGACGTAGACGCGCTCGTACCCCCCTTCGAGCAGCGTCGCCGCGCGCATCCCGGAGAGGTGGTGTGGGCAGCCGCAGTAGCAGACCACGTGGTCCCCCGCCGGCCAGTCGGCGACGGGGTCGTCCCCCTCGCCGCCGGCGGGCGCCGGGCTGGAGACGGCCCCGAAGACGTGCGAGTTCTCGAAACCGCCGGGGGCCCGCGCGTCGACGAACCGGGCCGAGCGGCTCCAGTACCAGTAGTAGGCGACGTCGATGGGGACGAGGGGGACGACGACGCCGTTGGGGTCGTTGACCTGGAACGATTGCGGGTTCACCGTTATCGTGCCGAACCGGCCGGGATCGACGGTCCGCGACGGGGGCGTCGAGTCGAACTCCGGCGGGAACCCGTCGAGAGGATTCGGATCGTCGGGGAGCCGGTCCTCGTTCCGCGGGCCGCCCGCGACCGGCTCGAACGTCTCGCGAGGGGTCTCCGTCGACGCTCCGCTGCCGGGATTCGCCCCCGACCCCAGACAGCCGGCGAATCCACCGGCCAGCGCCCCGGCCAGCCCCACGACCTCGCGACGTCGCATGGCCACCAGTGGGGGTGGGGGGAGGATGAACGCAACGGTCGCCGAAGTTCGGGCGGCGGTCACGGACGTTCCAACGGTCGTCCGCCTCCCGGCGGACCGCATAACGGGGAGGGGGGTGGATTCGAATAACGCCCACTTCGCTCCCTTCGGTCGCTCGTGGTCTACCTCAAATCTACTCCGTGCGACATTCGGTGCTCACGAAAAGTTCGCGCCAGAATGATAGCGGGAGGTAGATTTGAACTACCGATCTCCGGGTTATGAGCCCGGCGGAATCTCCTGGCTATCCTATCCCGCTACCGAACGATACCCGGGTCCGGCAATTAAGGGTTGTGATTCGAAAACCGCCAGCATGAGCCGCCTCGAAGCGGAATTCCGGCCCCCTCCAGCGGGGTCACTGCTCGACCCCGACCCGCCAGGTGACCAGCGACTCCGCGACGTAGTTGACGACGACCCCGACGCCGATGCCGATGGTGTTCCCGACGAGGTAGTGCACGCCGTACAGCTCCGTCAGGGCCACCAGGACGGCCCAGGCGACCGCCGCGCCGCCCACCCGGACGAGGTTCGACGTCGCGAAGCGCCGGAGCAGGTGTCCGGTCCCCCGTCGACCCCACTCGGCGAAGGTCCAGCGCTCGTTGACCGCGAACATCACGACGATGGCCGCCTCGGCGCTCGCGGGCTTGCCGAGGGCGGCCGCCACGCCCCACACCTCCACGAGCGCGGCGAGCACGACGTTGTCGACGACGTAGCCCACGGCGCCGACGGAGACGAACTGCCCGAGGCGGACGCCCGACCCGAGCTCGCCGGGCCGCCCGAGCCAGCGATCGCCGCTCACCGGCCCGCCTCCGGGCGGTCGACCAGCGCCGGCCGCGTCCCGCGGTAGCGGTCGATGGTCGCGTGTAGCGGGTCGTCGGTCAGCAGCTTCGCGCGGTGGCGGGCGGCCAGGACGGCGCGGCCGAGCGCCAGCGACGTCCGCACCGTCGAGACGGTCGAGCCGGGCTGGTCCTCCCAGACGATGGGGACCTCGACCAGCGGGAGGTCCATGGCGGCGACCATCGCCACGAGCTCGACGTCCCAGGCGAAGCCCGGCTCGTAGAGGTGCCGGCGGACGCGCTGCCAGCCGTCGGCCGAGACGGCCTTCGCGCCGCACTGGAAGTCGTGCAGCGGGACGCCGAGCAGCCGTCTGGCCGCCGCGGCGAAGCCGTCCCCGAGCCGACGGCGCACGAGCGTCTGGTGCGAGCGGACCGTCGAGTCCGGGTGGCGCCGGGAGCCGACGGCGAGGGTCGCCTCGCCGTCGAGCACGGGGGCGACCACGGCGGCCATCGAGTCGGGGGGCGTGCTCCCGTCGGCGTCGGCGAACGCCAGGACGTCGGTGCCGAGCCGCTCGAAGCCGTCGGTGACCGCCGCGCCCTTGCCCCGCCGGCGCTCGGAGACGCCGACGTCGGCCGGCCCGTCGGCGAGCGCCCCGCGGACGCCCGGGTCGGGGTCGTCGAGCTCGACCCGGAGTGCCGCGGGCGACAGCCGCTCGTCCAGCGCGGCGACGTAGGCGGCGAGCGTCTCGACGTCCGGGCGGTACGCCGGGACGACGAGCCCGAGGGTCCGGGCCATCGCTTCCCCCCTCCCGTCGCAGGGGGTAAAATCGTTCGATACGCGGAGGACGCTCCGGTACGCGGAGGTCGGGCCGATGGCCCGTCCCGGGAGCCGCGGGCGCGGGCGCCGGACCCTACAGGGCCGACTGGTCGACCCGGAAGACGGTCACCTCGCCCCACCGCGCGGCCACCGAGACCGCCTCGAGGTCGCCGACCGTTACCCGCGGGTAGCTCGCCCGTTCGGCGGGACCGACGTAGACGTACCGCACGTCGTACCGGGCGAGCAGCGCCCGCTGTCGGTCCGGGGCGCCGCCGTATATCTCCCCGACGTGGCCGATCCGCCGCTGGTAGGCGTCCGGCCCGCGGTACTGGCGCTCGTGGTGCCACCCCAGCACGGTCGGCAGGCCGGTGAGGCTCGCCGGCGCGCTGGCGCCGTCGCCCTGCGACGGCCGCCACCAGTACCCCCCGGGGGCGGCGGTCACGATGGCGGGCCGCCCCTCGCGGGCGTCGAGCCACCGGATGGCCGGCGCCTCCGCCGGGAAGGTCACCTCCAGGTACGCCGTCCCGTCGAGCGTGGCCCCCGTCGCGTCCACGGCCGGGCCCGGGTCGGCGGCGTGGACCGGAAGCGCGAACCCCGCGTACACCGACGTCGAGACGACGACGCCGGCCGCGAGCGCCCGCCCGACGGTGTGCCACCGCGGGAGCGCGACGTCCAGCGAGGTCGCCGGCCAGCCCTCCGCGAGCCGGGCGAGCGCGACGCCGCTCGCGACGGACCAGAACAGCCAGACGTGGGCGTAGTACTTGAAGACGGTGTTGAACCGTTCGCCCTCGACCGTGACCAGCTCGACGAGGAGCACCAGCGCGGCGCCGGCCAGCAGGAGGACGAGCTCGAACCCGACGCCCGTGCGGGACCGCAGCAGCCACCAGGCGCCGAGCGCGAGGGGGAGCGCGAACCCGACCGCCGGGACGCCGAGGAGGACGGCCACCCCGAGGAGGGCCAGCCCGCCGGCCCAGCGTCCCTGCGGGGCCGCGTCCGCGGCCGCCGAGGCACCCACGAGGTACAGGCCCAGCACGGCGAGGAAGGCCCCGTGCACGCGGAGGAACCCGCCGAGGGGGGTCCACCGGCCCCAGAGCCCGGGCGACAGTCCCGGCCCGCCGAGGACGACCCCGAGCCAGTACGGGAGCGTCCAGAGGACGCCGACGGCGAGGACGGCGACCGCGGCGGCGGCCGCCAGCCCGAACCGACGGCCCTCCTCCGCCAGCCAGCCGTCCCGGGGTCCGAGTCGGCCCTCCAGCCGCCGCGCGGCCGCGGGCCCGTCGGACAGAAGGTCGAGGGGCTCGCCCGGCGCGAACGCGACCGCCAGCAGCGCGAGGCCGCCGGCGGTCGGGAACGACCAGACGTTGACGACGCCGACGAGCCCGACGAGCGGCGGGAGCGCGCCGAACAGGAGTACGGCCCGTCGACGGGGGTTCCCGGTCGCCCGCCAGTACGCGAGCAGGACCGCGGCGGTCAGCAGCACGAACGGCTGGCTCATCATGTGGGCGTGGAGGTCGCCGTTGAGCCAGGCGAACAGGGGGAACTCGGTCGCGGCCATGAACGAGTCCGGGTTGGACGGGTCGATGGGGAAGACCCGGCTGGCGTCGAAGTAGAAGAAGTCGGTGGGCGTCCACCGGAGCGCCGAGTCGTCGAACCCGAGCCCGCCGGCCAGCCAGGCCGCCGCGCCGTCCGGCAGCAGCCATATCAGCAACCGGGCGGGGGTGTCGATGTTCCCGGCGAACCCCACGAAGAACGCTCCCAGGCCGGCGGCGGTCCGGCGCGAGACCTCGTACGGCGACGCGATGGCGCCGGCGAGCCCGTAGGCGGCGGTCACGAGCGTCGCGTAGAAGCCCGCGAGCCCGAGGTTGTAGGCGAACCGGGCGGCCGTTCCGGTGAGCGTGGCCAGCATCGCGGCGAGCAGGTGCCCGCCGTAGTGGTACCGGACGGGTTCGCCGGCGAACCACATGTCCTCGGGCGGGAGCGTCGGCGCCCGTTCGAGGGCCCGTAGCAGCCCGAAGTCGAGGAACTTCTCCCCGATGGCGACGGGGAGCGGCGCGGCGGCCGGGTCGACCGCCCGGACGGCGACCATCAGGCCGAACGCGACGGTGAAGACGGCCGCGGCCTCCGCGAACCGCCGGTAGTCCAGGTCGACCCGCCCGGCCGCCACGTAGGCGAGGACCGTCAGGACGACGAGCCCCGCCAGGACCGCCGGCCAGCCGAACGCGACGTGGCCGACGAGGTGGCCGACCACGCCCAGCACGGCGAGCGCGAGCGGGAAGGCCAGCGCGGCGCGGTCCCCCTCCGGGAGGAGCCACGCGGCGAGCGGCCAGGCGAGGAGGCCGAGGAGGAGGAAGGTCGAAAGCCACAGCCCGACGAGACCGAACTGCATCACCCCAACGCCGGCGAGCGCCGGATAAACCTCTTGTGAACTGGCGGTGCGGGCCGTAACGGTCATTGCGCCGGTCCGCGTGCAGCCGACCGACGGCATGACCGGCTCCATCGACCGCGAGGCGGCCGCCGCCGGAGGGACGGCTCCGTGACCCTCGCCGCCACGACGACCGCGGCGCTCCTGGTCGTCGTCGCCCTCCTCGGCTACGCCGCGCTCTCGTACGCGATACTGTTCTACCTCCCGCCGCCGGACCGGCTGGGGTCCGGGGCCGTCGCGGACGTCGCCTTCGTCGCCACGCTGCCGTTCGTCCTGGCGGTGACGTGGCTCGCGGGGGCGGGCAGCCGCGGCTGAGCGCCGGGGGGGGGGGCAGGACGGGCCCGGAAGCCGCGCCGACACGGTCAAGCGGACCGCGCCGTGACGGGGCCCGAGAACTAGCGCTAGACGGGCAGTTCGCCCTTCGGGGAGATGACCGTCACGTCCTCGTCGTCGACCGCCCGGACGTCGAGGAAGTGGGGGACGAACTCGCGCCGCTCGAAGGCCCCGGTCTCGTCCGGCGTGCCGACGACGCACCACAGCTGGACCTCGGCCGGACCGTGGTAGTCCCCGTTCCGGGTCACCGCGAAGCACACCAGCTCCTCGCCGTCGACGTCGATGACGGCCCCCTTCCGGATGCCCGGGTCCCCGTTGATGATGAGCCGCTGCATGGCGGGGGTTCCGACGGTGAGCAATTAAGGGCTTCGAAGGTCCCGCCTGCAGCGGTGTCGGCGCGGGCGCCACGGTTCGGGGCGGGCAGTCGCTCGTCGACAGTCCCGCGTGCCGTGCCCGACCGCACCCGTTTTACCGCCCGGGGCCGCACGCGGGGACATGTACGAGGCGGTCCGGGCCCGGCCGGCGGGCCCGAGCACGGTCGCCCGGCTGGCCCTGACGGCGTCCGACTACGGGTACGACGGCCTCGTCGTCGTCAACCCGCCCGACGCCCCGCCGGGACACGACGCGGCCGCCATCCGGGAGGCCTACGACGTCGACGTGGTCGACGGCGTCGAGCTGGCGGTGGACGGTCCGTCGCAGGCCGGGGGCGCCATCGGCCGCCACCGCGGCTCCACGACGGTGCTGTCCGTGCGGGGCGGCGACCCGTCGCTCAACGGGTACGTCGTCCGACAGCCCGAGGTCGACGTCCTGTCGCGACCGATGGCGGGCGACGGCGACCTCAACCACGTCCTGGTCCGGCAGGCGGCCGACCGCGGCGTGCGGCTCTCGGTCGAGCTCGGCCCCCTGGTCCGGGAGACCGGCCCCGGGCGGTCGGCGGCCATCGCCGGGCTCCGGAAGCTCCGGGAGCTCGTCGAGGCGTACGACGCGCCGTACGTCGTCACCGCGGGGGCGGCCTCGCACCTCCAGCTGCGGGCGCCCCGGGAGCTGGCCGCGGTCGCCGCCGTCGCCGGGTTCGACCGGGACGCCGTCGAGCGGGGGCTGCGCGAGTGGGGGCGGCTGGCCGAGCGCAACCGGGAGCGGCAGTCGGCGGACTACGTCGCGCCGGGGGTCCGTCGCGGTCGGGGGGACGACGGCGCGTGAAGCCCCTCCCGAAGCACCTCCGGCCGCGGTACCGCTACCTCGCGGCCACGCTGGAGACGTGGCCGGACGCCGATATCGCGCGCGACGCGTTCCGGGACGCCCTCGTGGCGTCGGTCCGGGAGCTGTTCGGCGACGCCGGCGTGGCGGCGGCCGAGCCCCGGCTGGTCCGCTTCGCCCTGGCCGAGGGGGCCGGGCACGCGGTCGTGCGGACGCGCCGGGACGCGGTCGACCGGACGCGCGCGGGGCTGGCCGCCACGAGCGTCGTGGACGGCGAGCCGGTTGCCGGCTGCGTAAGGGGGATAAGTGGCACGGTCCGCGCCTGTGAGGAAAAGTATTTACACGGACGACAGTTAGCGAGGGGCGAGAGCAACGTCACCTTCGAGGGCGCGGACCGACCGGCCACCGTCCGGGGCGCGCGCGTCGACGTCCGCGTCGAGGACGCGTTCGCGGGGGCGACGGACCTCGATCTCACCTAAGCTATGCAGGGACAAGCGCAACAGCAGGCGTACGACCGCGGGATCACCATCTTCTCCCCGGACGGGCGGCTGTACCAGGTCGAGTACGCGCGGGAGGCGGTCAAGCGGGGGACGGCGAGCATCGGCGTCCGGACGGCGGACGGCGTGGTGCTCGCGGTCGACAAGCGCATCCG
>CAZVOR010000060.1:0-12073 GCA_964628745.1 uncultured Halobacteriales archaeon | reverse complement strand
CCAGCAGCGAGACGTAGTCGCCGACGAAGGCGTACGCGAGGTTGGCGACCGTCAGGATGGCCAGGCCGACCAGGACGAACCGTTTGCGGTCGCCCGTGCGGTCGGAGAGCCGGCCCGTCAGCGGCTGACCGAGGCTGTTGAGAAAGCCGTACAGCGAGAGGACCAGTCCCGTGACGAACGCCGGCGAGAGGCCGAACGCGTCGCCCGAGAGGCGCCCGCTGGCGACGAGCAGAGGCAGGACGACGATGAGAAACGAGTTCCCGACCGCGTCGGCGAACCGCGCCAGCGCGAGGACGAGGACCCGTCGATCGGTTCCGGTGGCCTGCGTCACGAGCGCTCCCCGTCCGGCATCGACGCCGCGGCGTCGTCGGACGGGCCGCCATCGGCGGCCAACGGCCTCGGTGCCGGCGTCACGTCGGCTTGTCCGGTGCGCCGTCGGGCTCGCCAGGTTCTCCCGGCGGCAACCGAGAGGACGATCCCCGACGCCACGCCGACCCCGAAGCGGGGATGAGCGACGACGACCATCGCCGCCAGGGGGCCGAGGACGAACGTCACCCACGCGACGAGGATGGCGCTCCAGCTCGGGTCGGACACCGTCGACATCCGTCCGCCCGGGCGCGGTCGTGGCTGGTCCATGCGTGAGGTACCGCTAGCGAGGCAGCCCCGACCGCGTTGCTCCGAACATGCGGGGCGGGTTTTTCCTCCGCCGGGGACGGCGGGGACGCGCACGGGTACTGGGCGGCGACGGTGCCGGCCGCGACGGTGGCGACGCCGCTCGCGGGGGCCACCGAGCTGGCGGCCGCGCTCGTCGAGCGAGCCGGAGACGCGTAGAGCGGTGACCGCCCAGTATCTTGGGCACAATCCTTTATTGCTCGCGCGTCGAACCCCGGTCCAGCATGCGCGAAGCCCTCGTATCCATCGGCGACGCCGAGTTCGAGGCGCTAGGGATCGACGAGCTCGTCGCGCTCTGCCGGACGGCGGGGATCCGCGACTTCGACGAGCTCGTGTGCCACGGGACCGGCGCCGTGGTCCAGGTGGAGGTCGGCCGCCGGCTCGACGAGGAGCGCCTCGAGTCGCTCGAGTACGTGACGGAGTGGGAGCTCGTGCCGACCGGGAACGACACGCACCTCTACGTCGTGGCGTTCGAGGCGCCGGCGCTGTCGGACGGGGTCGCCGCGCCCATGGACGAGCTGGTCGGAACCTGCGACCCGGACGTCGACGACCGCGGCGCGACCCTCTCGCTGGTCGGCCCGCAGGCGGCTATCGCCGACACCATCGACGGGTACCGGGCGGAGGGGGTCACCCCGGAGCTGCGACGGCTCGCGGGGTACGAGGGCAAGCCGAGCCCGCTGGACCGACTCACCGACCGGCAGCGGGAGGTCATCCAGACGGCGTTCGACATGGGGTACTACGAGGTCCCGCGGGACGTCTCGACCGGGGACGTCGCCGAGGCGCTGTCGCTCGACGCCTCGACGGTCGCCGAGCACCTCCAGCGGGCCGAGCGGAACCTCCTCGCGGTCCACCTGTCGTCCGGGTAGCCGGCCCGGGGCGTCCGTCGGGTCCGGACGCCGGCCGCCTCTCTGCTCGCGGTCGGTCGAACGGTCGCCCGTCAGCCCGCTGCCGGTCGGAGCGTGACGCCGACGCCGAGGGTGGCGAGCCCCGCCACCGCGAGGACCGGGAAGACGGTCCACGGCGGCGGGCCGACCCCGAACCCGACACGGACGAGCTCGCCGACCGCGGGGACCAGCAGCGCTCCACCGCCGACGAGCAGCAGCTGGACGCTGGACCCCGGCAGGGCCGCCGCGGACCGGCCGGCGATGCCGAAGAGCAGGAACCCGAGGGCGTACCCCACGGCCATCAGCAGCGCGACGGCCACGAAGAGCGCCATCGGGACGGCGGGCTCGACGCCGAACGCCACGACGGACGCGAGCGCTGCGACGGTCAATCCGGCCAGCGCCGTCGCCGCCGCGCCGGCGACCCCCGCGCAGACCGCCCCGGCGACGGCCAGCCGGGGCGACCGGTCGTCGACCGCGGGGTACAGTCCGAGCAGGCCGACCGCGACCGACGCGACGCCGAGCCCGACGAGGCCCAGGCCGGCGAGCCAGGCCAGGTCGGTGACCCCGCGCAGCCCGACCGGCGCCACCAGGCTCGCGAGGACCAGCGCGCCGGCGAGGGCGAACGCCCTGCGCCGCTCGTTCTCGAGCGATTCCCACCGACCGACGTCGGGGCTCGACCCGCCGTCGATGGCTGCCGTCGAAGCGTGGTTCTCCATCGGAATCCCCCGACCGTACGGACGGCCGGCGTCGTCGTCCGCGTGACGCCCACCCTACTGGATGCGTTTATGGTCGGCTGGCAGCGGTCGGCGGCTCGACGTCGTGTAACCGGTCGTCGTCTCCCCCGGGGGTTGTCGTCCGCGTCGCTCGTTCCGGGGACGGGTCTCGATCGACGTCCGTCATCGGTTCCGTCGTCCGCCACCGTCCGATGGACGAGTCGTCGACCGAAGACCCTGGTAGGCCAGCGCAGCGCCGAAGAACAAGGCGGGAAGCCACACGGCGCCCGGGCCGAGGTGGAGCAACGCGTCGAACGAGAAATCGGATGTGTGGTGAATCGGAAGGCTGTGAGCCAGGAAGACCACGGGAAGCGTGATTGCAGTCGCCCATGCCCACCGTTGCCCACGTCGGATTCCGAACCAGGCGAGTGCCATCAGACCGATCCCGGCGGCCACGAGGAGCCCGGCGACGTTCACGTGGAGGTGGTTGATGTAGTGGAGCATCTCGTGATTGGTCGCGGCCAGCTCGGTTCTCGTGACGCCGCCCAACGAGTCGACTCCGGCCTCGAAACCGGTCGAGAAGAACACCCGGTACAGCATGGCGAGGCCGTTCCCGACGAACCCGATCCCGGAGATTGCGATCAAGTACGCGCCCCACCGTAACGCGAGATTGTCATCGGCAGGGAGACGGATGGAATCGATTTCGGCTTCGCTACTCCGTTCGACTTCGGTAAGTGTCTGTTCCGACATACACGACCGAGTACAGGAGAAGACCACCTCTCGATTCATCCGGGCGTGTTAGGTGGCTTTATATCGAGGGTCGAAACTAGTTCCTCGATCGATTCCATTTATCCGTCCTGGTAAAGAGATCTCGAGAGGAACAACGGCTGCTCGTAGGGCCACCACCCGCGGCTACGTCGGTAGCTGTTGGGTGAGCAGGTTTCGTTCCGCCCGCTGGAGGTGTTCGGCGACCGTCGCTGAGTTGAGATCGAGTGCCCCCGCGATGTCCTCCGTCGAGGCCTGGCGGGGGACTTCGTAGAATCCCAAATCATAAGCTGTCTTGATGACCGTCAGCTGGCGGTCGGTCAGCGCGTCCAGCGCGCTCGACCCGCCGTCGTACTCGGCGAGTTTCCGGAGATCGGGGGTGGCACCCGCAGCTTCGTAGTTGCGGAGCATGTCCCGGATCGCCTCCTGCGACCCGACGAGCGATACGAGGACGCCGCGTTCGGTCACCGCCGTATCACAGCTGCCTATCAGCGCGTCGTGGTCCTCGTCGGTGCGCTCGGGAAGCCCCGTCGCGGTGAGTTCAAGGAGGTAGAGGTACGTGTCGTCCTTCTCGGCGATGAGTTCCACCCCGTCGACGCACTCGCGTTCCGCGAGTTCGTCTCCATCGAGCCGTTCCTCGACCTCGACCTGCGGAACGCAGGTCGTGCCCCGATCCTCGAGCAGCTCCACATCGCGGATTCTCGCTTCCCGGAGCGACGAGACTAGTCCCCCGAAACCTATCGCCTCGAGCTCCGCATCGCTGAGGGTCACGATGGCTTCGCGCATGGGGTGACGGACGGTCGTTCGGGGTATAGTTTTTTCCAGTCGGGACGGCGGGGGTGGTTGCCCGAACGACGCCGGTACGGTCCGGGCCAGTCGAATCCGCTCCTGGTCCGGTGATGCGTGACCGCCTCAATCGTCGGCCAGCGTTCGCTCCCGATCCACCGTCGTCGTCGGCGGCGTGTGCGTGCCGAACTCGGGGTGCGTCTCCTCCATCCAGCGATAGACGACCGCGCCCGAGAGGAACATGAGCACGCCGATAAGATAGAACGCGGCCTCGACGTTCGCCGCCTGCATCGCGACGCCGATGACGATGGCCCCGACGCCGTACCCGGCGTCGCGCCACATCCGGTAGACACCCATCCCCGAGGCGCGCCACGTGGGGTGACAGGCGTCGCCCGGGACGGTCATCAGGTTCGGATACAGCAGCGCCATCCCGACGCCGGAGAGCCCGGCCATCGCCGCCCAGGCGAGGTAGCCCTCGACGGCCACCATCCCGAGGACGCCGACCCCGGCCACGAACATCCCGACGACGACCGGGGGCCGTCGCCCGATCCGGTCCGCGAGCCCGCCCGTGAGTATCTGGAGGAAGTACATCCCGCTGTGGACGCCGAGCACGACGCCGACCGCCGCGATGCCCAGGCCCCGGCTCGTGAGGTACAGCGGCACGGCGATCCAGAACAGCGTGTCGACGAAGTTCTCGACGTGCCCGGCCTGGGCGGCGGCGAGCAGGGTCCGGTCGCCGTACGTCGCCCGCTTTACGACCTCGACGAACGGCAGGTTCGCGTCGGCGTCGTCGTCGCTCCCCTCGGCCGCCGCGTACTGGACGGTCTCCCTGACCAGCGTCACCGAGACGAGAAACGCCAGGACGACGACGACGGCGAGGAAGTAGAACGGCTCGGGACGGAGGCTCGTCCGTCCGGCGATGACGCCGGTGAGCCACGCGCCGACGGCGACGCCGGTGTAGCCGAACGACTCGTCGATGCCGACCGCGAGCCCGCGCTGTTCGGGACCGGCGAGGTCGATCTTGGCGTTGATGGCCATGCTCCAGGTCAGCGCCTGGTTGACGCCGAGCAGGACGTTCCCGACGGTGATCCAGTTCCAGCTCGGCGCGTAGATTAGTATCAGCGGCAGCGGGAGGGCGGTCGCCCAGCCCGCGACGAGGACGGGCTTCCGGCCGTACGCCTCGCCCCACTTGCCGGCGTAGAGGTTGAGCAGCGCCTTCACGAAGCCGAAGCTGACGACGAACGAGCCGACGACGAACAGCGACTCGACACCGAGGACGTCCCGGCCGAGGACGGGGACGACCGTCCGCTCCGAGCCGATGGTGAGCCCCGTCGCGAAGACCAGCAGGACGTGCAGGCCGAACTGCGGGAGGTGCTGCCGTATCCCCTGTTCGTACCGGGGACGCGTGGAGGCGCTCACCGACTACCCGGCGGCACACCGGTTCGGCCCCAGTTCGAGCTCGGCGAGTTCGTCGTCGTCGACCGCCTCCACGCCCACGTTGACCCGCTTGACCCGCTCGAAGTTCGGCGGGTGGTCGGGGACGTCCGACGCGAGCGCGTCGACGAACGGCTCCCGCGACCGCCCGAGGTCCGCGTTCCGCACCTCGACGTCGCCCAGCCGCGCGGCCACGGGCGGGTCGGGCGACCCCGGATCGTGGGCCGGCAGCACGAGCGGATCGCCGCCGCGGTCGAGCAGCCGCCGCAGGCTCTCGAACAGCGCCTCGGCGTTGGCCTCGACGTCCGCGTCCTCGAGGCCCGCCTCGACGCCCAGCTCGACGCGCCCGACGCTCTCGTGGAACAGCGTGTCCCCCGTGAGGAGCGCCTCGCCGGCCACGTCGAACGTCACGCCGCCGGGACTGTGCCCCGGCGTGTGGACCGCCTCGACGTCGACGGCGCCGACGTCGAGCGTCCGGCCGTCCGCGAGCGGCGACGCGTCGACGTCGACGGCGTCCGCCGGGTGGAGGTGGTACGGCACGTCGTGACGGTCGGCGAGCGTCCGCCCGCCCGAGACGTGGTCGGCGTGGGCGTGCGTGTCGAGGACCGCGACGAGCGCGGCGTCGCGTTCGTCGAGGACCGCCTCGTACGCCTCTACGTACTGCGATGGGTCGAAGACGGCGGCCTCGCCGTCGGAGACCAGCACGTAGGACAGACAGCCCTTGCCGGGGCGGGCGACCTGGACGAGGGTGCCGTCGAGGTCGACGTCGACCTCGGCGTGCCGGTGCACGCGGCTCCAGCCGCGCATCCCGTCGACGAGCGTCCTGGCGTCGTGGCCGAGCTCCCGGAGGACGTCCGTGGCGGTCCGGGACACGACGCCCGCCGCACAGACGGTGACGATTTCCTCGTCGGCCTGCAGCCCGGCGAGCGCGTCCCTGGCCTGCTCCGCGCCGTTCTTCAGGTCGTCGTAGACGTCGACGTTCCGGCTCCCGGGGATGTGCCAGTCCTCGTAGTCCTCCTCGGGCCGGATGTCGAGGACGAGCGGTCCACCGTCGTCGTCCCGGAGGCGAGCGTCCAGTTCGTCGGGGGTGATAGCGGTCATCGATGGCGGCTACGCGGCAGCAGCCGATGTAGCTTGTGCCCGCCATCCCGGGGACAGTTATCCCGACGGGTCGAGCGCGTCGGCCCGGAGGCCGCGCTCGGCCGTCAGTCAGGCTGCCTCGGGAGCCCGCGCCGGGCCGTGGATGGGCGCCGTGGAGCCGCGCTGGGCCGCGAACATGACACCGGCCCGGACGGTTTATCGCGCCATTACTTACTACGGCCCCCGGCTCCGGCGGGCCATGGAGACCGTACAACTCCTCCGGACCGACGGCCGGACCACGACGGACCAGCTCGCGGCCGCGTCCGAACAGCTCGAGGCGGCCCTCGAGGACGTGGACGTGGTGGACGAGCGAGCGCTCGCCGACGCGGTGGTGGCGGCCGTCAGAGCGACCGACCGGGCGCAGCGGCTCGCGACCGAACGACGGGTCCGCGTCTGACCGGACCGACGGGTCCGCGTCTCACCGAGCCCCGTCCCGGGCGCCGACGGGGGACGGTGGCGTGGCCCGGTTCGGGACCGACGGCGACCGGCAGCACAAAAACGGCCTTGGTACCCAGGCCGGGCGCTTATGGAACCGGTGCGTGTTGACTTCTCCCATGGAAGGCGCCCGCAACGACGCCATGACGGGCGTCGTCAACGGGAACACGATGACCGTGCACAGACGAAACCTGGCGAACGCGGGCGCGGAGACGGTGTGCGGGCTCACGAGTCACGTCGACCCCGACCAGCTGCGGACGACCGCGCTCGATGAGGCGGCCGCCGACGTCGCCGTCAGCAAGTGCGGTCGGTGTTTCGACGAGACCGGCGGCTACTGAACCGCGTCCACAATCTCGTGCTCGCAGTCGCGGGCAGCGGGGAGCCGTCGGACCCGGTCGTGGCTCGTCCGTCGGGCGAGCGCTCGCCGGCGTCGGCCTCGGCCGACCGTCGCACGCGGACGGCGGGATTTATTGGCGACCATCGATAGCTCCAGGCGCATGGACGAGTTCGTCACGCCGCCGCCCCTCGACCCCGGGGACGAGGTGGCGATCGTGGCGCCCGCCTCGGGGCGTGCGGCCGCCTACCCACACGTCTACGACCGGGGGGTCGAACGGCTCCGGTCCGTCTTCGACCTCGAACCGGTCGAGTTCCCGACCGCCCGGCGAAGCGACGAGTATCTGGCCGAACACCCCGAGGCGCGGGCCGCCGACGTCGAGGCGGCCTTCGCCGACCCGGACGTTCGCGGGGTCGTCGCCACCATCGGCGGCAACGACCAGATCCGCGTGCTCGAGCACCTCGACGCCGGGGTCCTCCGGGACAACCCCACTCGATTCTACGGCCTGAGCGACAACACGAACCTGGCGCAGTACCTCTGGACCCTCGACATCGCGTCGTTCCACGGCGGCCACCTGCTCACCGAGTTCGCCTTCCCCGGACCGCTGCCCGACTACCTCGAGGCCGCCCTCCGGTCGGCCCTCTTCGAGGCGACCGTCGGGACGATCCACCCGGCCCCCCGGTTCACCGACGAGGACCTCGACTGGGCCGACCCCGACAACCTGGCACGGCGGCCGACCATGGAGCCGAACCCCGGCTGGACGTGGCGCGGCGGCGAGGACGCGGTCGCGGGACGGACCTGGGGCGGGAACCTCGAGATCACCCACCTCCAGCTGGCCGCGGACCGGTACCTGCCGCCGCCCGAGGCGCTCGACGGCGCGGTGTTGCTCCTGGAGACCTCGGAGGAGCTGCCGGGCCCGGGTGCCGTCGAGCGGGCGCTGCTCGCCATGGGCGAGCGAGGGCTGCTCTCGCGGTTCGACGGCTTCCTCGTCGGCCGCATCAAGGCCCGTTCGCACGTCGACGACCGGCCCCGGGAGGAGCGCGAGGCCTATCGGGCGCGGCTCCGGTCGGTCATCGCCGACCGGATCGCCGAGTACAGTCCGACCGCGCCGGTCGTGCTCGGCGTGGACTTCGGCCACACGAACCCGTCGGTCCCGGTCCCGTTCGGCGGGTCAGTGGAGATCGACCCCCGCCGCGAGCGGATCCGCTTCGGTTGAGCGGACCCGCACCGGCCGTGCTCGCCCCGCCCGAGCGCCTCGGACAGTCCGCCGGGGTCCCCCCGAGCAGAACGCTTTCGCCTCATCGTCCCGTTCGTTGCGGTAGCTATGGCGGATGCCAACGCGCTGCCGGACGCCCTGACGAAGACGGCCCTCCTCGTCCGCACGTCCTCGCAGTGGGTCCTCCAGGTGCTGCTCACGGGGTTCGTGATCGTCCTGCCGTTCGTCCTCCTGGGGCTGCTCGTCGGACTCACGCTCGACTTCACCCGGCAGCTGCTCGAGCCGGTGATCGCGATCCTGCAATGGAGCGGTCTCATCCGGATGGCGAACGTTGGGCTGCTGGGGGACTTCCTGGTCGAGCTCGGCCTCTACGAGGAGATGCACAGCTTCTTCGTCGAGTTCGTCGCGGTCCTGACCCTCCTCGGCGTCGTCGTCGCGCTGGGCGTCTTCGCCAGCTTCCGCTCGGGCGAACGCGCCATGGCGTACGTCGACCACGGCGTCTCCGCCATCCCCGGGCTCGGGCCGGTCTACGATAGCTTCCGTCGCGTCGGCGACGTCCTCCTCGAGGACGGCCTCGAGGAGTTCCAGTCGGTCAAGCTCGTGGAGTTCCCCCACCGGGGCTGCTACTCGCTGGCGTTCGAGACCAGCCGGGCTCCGGAGAGCGTCCGGACCGCGGTCGGGGGTGACGACCTGGTGTCGCTGTTCGTCCCGTTCGCCCCGAACCCCGTCATGGGCGGGTTCCTCGTCCACGTCCCGCGGGAGCGCGTCATCGAGGTGGAGATGACCGTCGAGGAGGCGGGCCGGGCGATCATCACGAGCGGGTTCGCCGCCGGCGAGGACCGCCCCGGGCGGGCACCGTCGGCGTAGCCCGCTCTCGCGCCCCGCCGGCCGGCGAACGGGGTCCGCCCGCGGCGCGCAAGCGGCATCGCCGCGGGACACTCCTGCGCCGGACGGTTCCCCGACGAACCGGGACGCGCGCGCACGGACGTCGGGGCGTGAATTTATGCCCACGTGCGGTCAGCGGTGCGCATGGGAACTCCCGGTTCGCCGTCGGAGGTATCCGAAGGGGACGCCCGGAGCGTCTTCGCCCGGTCGGATCCGCCGTACGCGCCGCTGACCGCGGCCGAGGTCGCCGAGGCGCTGGACTGCTCCCCGCGGGCCGCCCGGGCGACCCTGGAGGCGCTCGCCGACCGCGGGGCGCTCGCCAGCAAGCGCGTGGCCGATTCGACGCGCGTCTGGTGGCCGGTCGACCGCGACGGGGCGGACGCCCCGGCGGCCGGCGACCCGTTCAGGCACGAGGAGTTCGGCGCCTTCATCGACTCGGTCGCGGAGTACGCCATCTTCCTGCTGGACCCCGACGGGCACGTCGTCAGCTGGAACCGCGGCGCCGAACGCATCAAGGGCTACGCCGGCTCGGAGGTCGTCGGCGAGCACCTCTCGACGTTCTATACCCCCGAGGACGTCGAGGACGGCGTCCCCGGGCGGAACCTCGAGGCGGCCGCCGAGGCGGGGTCGGTCGAGGAGGAGGGCTGGCGCGTTCGGAAGGACGGCTCGCGCTTCTGGGCGAACGTGACCATCACGGCCATCCGCGACGAGGCCGGCGAGCTCCGGGGCTTCACGAAGGTCACGCGGGACATGACCGAGCGCCGCGAGTACGAGCGGCAGCTCGAGGAGCAGGCCGAGCGGCTCGAGCGCCAGCGCGACGACCTCGAGCGGGAGCTCGACGACGTGTTCGAGCGGGTCGACGACGCGTTCTGCGCCATCGACGAGCAGTTCCGGTTCACCTACGTCAACGAGCGCGCCGAGGCGTACCTCGGCCGGCCGGCCGGCGACCTGCTCGGGCAGGACGTCCGGGAGGTGCTCGACGTCGACGAGTCCGACCCCATCATCGAGGCGTTCGAGACGGCCATGGCGAGCCAGGAGCCGGCGACCTTCGAGCGCTACTCGGACCCACACGGGACCTGGGCGACCGTCAGGGTCTCCCCCTCGGACACCGGCCTCTCGGTGTACTTCCGAGACGTCACCGAGCGCAAGCGCGCCGAGCGGAAGCTGCGCGAGAGCGAGCAGCGGTTCCGCACGCTGATGGAGCACGCCCCCATCAGCATGCAGCTGTTCGACGGCGAGGGCCGGACGATCGCCGCGAACCCGGCGTGGGAGGAGCTGTGGGAGGCCTCGCGGGACGAACTGGTCGACTACAACATCCTCGAGGACGAGCAGCTGGCGGCCGCCGGCGTCCTGTCCCACATCCGGGAGGCGTTCGCCGGCGAGGTCGTCACGCTCCCGCCCGTCCACTACGACCCGGCCGAGATCGGGAAACCGGGCCGGGCCCGCTGGATCGAGGGCTACGCCTACCCCCTCCTGCCGGGCGAGGGGGAGACGTTCGAGGTGGCCCTGGTCCACACCGACATCACGGCGCGCAAGGAGCGCGAGCTGGAGCTCGAGCGGTACGAGAAGGCTGTCGAGACGGTCTGGGACGGTATCACGGTCCTCGACGCGGACGAGCGGTTCGTGCTGGTCAACGAGGCGTTCTGCGAGCTGAGCGGCTACGACCGCGAGGAGCTCATCGGCGAGCACGCGACGCTGATCCTCGACGAATCCACCTACGAGCGGGCCGGGGCGCTGCACGAGGCGGTCGATGCGGGGGTCCGCGACATCGCGACCCTGGAGTACGACCTCATCACCGCCGACGGCGGGACGGTCCCGGTGGAGGCGCGGTTCGGCCCGGTCGAGTACGCCGACGGCACGGCCGGCGGCGCCGGCGTCGTCCGGGACATCACCGAACGCCGCGAGCGCGAACGCGAGCTCGAGCGGATTCGCTCCCGGATGGAGTTCGCCCTCCGGTCGACGGACGCCATCGTCTGGGACTGGAACGTCGACGACGACGAGGCGTCCTTCTACCCGTCCGAGGAGTCGCTGTACGGGACCACGGTCGAGGACTGGGAGGACTTCCTCGAGGTGGTCCATCCCGAGGACCGGCAGATGGTCCAGGACGGCATCGAGCGGGCGCTCGAGACGGGCGAGCCCAAGTACGAGGAGATCCGGATCGTCCGGGACGGCGAGGTCCGGTGGGTCGAGGCGCCCGGCCAGCCGGTCCGGGACGGCGACGACGAGCCGACGCGGATGATCGGGGTGGTCCGCGACGTCACGGCGCGCAAGGAGCGCGAGCGGGCGCTCGAGCGGTACGAGACGCTCATCCGGGAGTCGGCCGACGTCAACGCCATCCTCGACCCCGACGGAACGCTCCGGTACGTGACGCCGTCGGTGGAGCACGTCCTCGGGTACGACCCCGAGGCGCTGCTCGGAGAGGACGTCTTCGAGCACCTCCACCCCGACGACCGCGAGGAGACGCGGGCGCTGTTCGGCGCGCTCGTCGACGGGACCGGGGCCCCGCCGAAGGCCGAGTTCCGCTTCCGCGCGGCCGACGGCTCCTGGGTCTGGCTGGAGTCGCACGGCCGGAACCTGCTGGACGACCCCGACATCGACGGCGTCGTGGTGTACACCCGGGACGTCACCGACCGCAAGCGCTACGAGGAGCGGCTCAGCGAGGCGGTCGACCAGCTCGCCGCCTCGAACGAGCGCCTCGAGCAGTTCGCCTACGTCGCCTCCCACGACCTCCAGGAGCCGCTGCGGATGGTCTCCAGCTACCTCCAGCTCGTCGAGAGCCGGTACGCGGACCAGCTCGACGAGGACGGGC
>CAZVOR010000059.1:0-12161 GCA_964628745.1 uncultured Halobacteriales archaeon | reverse complement strand
GCGGGCGCCGGGGGGCCGCTGTCCGGGCTCGACGTCGCCGTCAAGGACAACACCTGCGTGCGCGGCGCGCCGCTGACCAACGGCTCGCGAGCCCTCGAGGCGTTCGTCCCGGCCGGCCACGCGGCCATCGTCGACCGGCTGCTGGCTGCCGGCGCGCGGCTGGTCGGCAAGACCAACATGGACGAGCTGGCGTTCGGGCCGACCTCCGAGACCAGCGCGTTCGGGCCGGTCGAGAACCCGCGGGTGCCGGGACACGTCGCCGGGGGCTCCTCCAGCGGCAGCGCGGCGGCCGTCGCGGCGGGCGAGGTCGACCTGGCGCTCGGCTCGGACACGGGCGGCTCGGTGCGCATCCCGGCGAGCTACTGCGGCGTCGTCGGGCTGAAGCCGACGTTCGGGCGCGTGCCGACCCACGGCGTCACGCCGCTGGCCGCCTCCATGGACCACGTCGGACCGCTGGCGCCCGACGTCGTCACGGCGGCCCGGGCGTACGCGGTCATGGCGGACCCTGCGCCGGGAGAGGAGCCCGCCGGGAGCGGACCCGACCCGGAGGCGACACCCACCGGCGAACTCGACGGGCTCGCCGTCGGCGTCGACGACCGCTTCTTCGCCGACCCCGTCGACGACGGCGTCGAGCGGGTCGTCCGGGCTGCCATCGACGCGATGGCCGACGCGGGCGCCGAGGTCGTGCCCGTCGACGTCCCGGCGCTCGACGGCTCTCGGCCGGCCTGGTGGGGCATCGCGCCGGCCGAGTTCGCAGGGACGGTGCTTTCGGGCGGGGCGGGGCTGTTCCGCCGGGGACGCGTCGAGCCGTCGCTGGCCGGCGCGCTCCGGGGCCTGTGCGGCGAGGCGGGCCGGGCGCTCGGCGACAACGCGAAGGAGATGCTCGCGCTCGGCGCGCACCTCCTCGTCGACCGCGGGGGCGCCGACTACGTCCGCGCGACGAACGTCCGGGCGACGCTGACCGGGGAGTACGACGCCGCGCTGGCCGAGGCCGACGTCCTCGCCGGGCCGTCGACGCCGACGCCGGCCCCGGAGATCGGCGGCTTCGAGCGCGGCGTCACCCCGCCGGTGAACTGGAACACGCACCCGACGAACCTCACCGGCCATCCCGCCATCAGCGTGCCGGCGGGCGAGCTCGACGGCCGGCCCGTCGGCCTGCAGCTCGTGGGTCCACGACACGGGGAGCGGCGGGTCATCGAGGCCGCGTACGCGTACGAGCGCCTCGCGTAGCGCCGATGCCGGACGAGGTCGGTCCCCGCCTTGCGCTCGCCGGCCCGACCTTGACCTGCGTCCGTCCCGTAGCCGGGAGTGCCATGACGGACGCGTTCACGGACGACGACCGGGGCAAGCAGGTGGTCGACGCGCGCGGCCGGGACGTCGGCACCGTCGAGGAGATACGCGACGGGACGGCGTACGTCGTCCCGGACGACGACCTCGCCGAGGAGGCGCGGACCGAGCTCGGCTGGGACGACCTCGACGAGGACGCCCTGCCGCTCCAGACCGAGCACGTCGAGGCGAGCACCGACGACCGCCTTCGCCTCCCCCACTTCCACTGACGGGGTCGACCGGGTCGCCGGCCGGAGGAACCCCCGACGCCGGCGCGACCGGCCGGGGGCTGCCTCACGCGACCGGATCGAGCGCGTCGAGCAGCACGAGCGTCCGTTCGACGATTCTCTCCGGGCCGGTCGCGAGCAGCGTGACGATCGCCTCCTTGCCGACCACGCCGCGGTCCACGACAGTCAGCGCCACGGGCCGCGCGTCGGACGCTGGGCGGCGTGGGTCGGGCACGGGAGACGATACTCCCGGCGGCTGCAAATCGGTGCGGGTCCGTCCACGCCCCGCCGGCGGCCGATGACGCAAACAGTGAAACGGGTCCCGGACGACCGGGCCGCCATGGGCGACCGGGAGTTCACGGGCGAACGGGCGGCCATCGAACGGGTGGACGAACCGGTCACGGCGTCGACGCTCGTCGCCGACCTCCGCGGGCTCGGGGTCGACCCTGAAGCCACCGTCCTCGTGCACTCGTCGCTGAGCGCGCTCGGCTGGGTCGCCGGGGGCGCGCAGGCGGTCGTCGACGCGCTGCTGGAGGCCGTGACGGAAACAGGGACGCTCGTGATGCCGACGCACTCGGGGCAGTACACCGACCCGGCGGGCTGGTCGAATCCCCCGGTCCCCGACGCGTGGGTCGACCCCATCCGCGAGGCGATGCCGGCGTACCGTCCGGCGGTCACGCCGACGCGGGGCATGGGCGCCATCCCCGAGTGCTTCCGGACGTATCCCGGCGTCGTCCGGAGCCGGCATCCGACGGATTCGTTCGCCGCCCGGGGGGCCGAGGCTGAGGCCATCGTGGCCGACCACGCGTTCGACGACGGTTTCGGCGAGGGCTCGCCGCTCGCTCGGCTGTACGAGCGGGACGCAGCCGTCCTGCTGCTCGGCGTCGGCCACGAGCGGAACACGTCGCTGCACCTGGCCGAGCACCGGGCGAACGTGCCGAAGCGGCGGGTGACGAACAGGGCGCCGGTCCTCGACGGCGGTCGACCCGTCCACGTCGAGTACGATGACATCGAGCTGGACGATGACGACTTCGCGGCCCTCGGGGCCGACTTCGCCCGCCGGTTCGACGTCCCGACGGGGACCGTCGGCGCCGCGACGGCCCGGCTCGTGAACCAGCGGACCATCGTGGACTTCGCCGTCGACTGGTTCGAATCGAACCGGTGAGCGAACGGCCGCGTATTCGAGACAGGAGCGAACCCGCGACCGTGGCCGACCCTCACTCGGCCGCCTGGTGCTCCCCCATGAACGCCTCGAACGCCGCCCACGACGGGTCCTCGGCCGGCGGCTCGACGCGTTCGCCGTCGACGTAGACGCCCGTCCCTTCGCCGACCGAACCGACGACGGCCGCGGGCGTCCCCAGCCCCGCGAGCGCGCCGACCACCGCGTCGGCGTCGTCCGGGGCCACCGCCACGACGAGCGTCCCGGCGCTGGTCACGTGCCAGGGGTCGACGCCGATGGCCTCGCAGACGGCCGGGACGCCCTCGCGCACGGGGACGGCTCCCCGTCCGAGGTCGAACCGGACGCCCGCCCCGGCGGCCATCTCGCACAGCGCGCCGGCGAGGCCGCCCTCCGTGGCGTCGTGCATCGCCGAGACGTCGCCGGCGTCGACGGCAGCCAGCGCGTCGCGCACGGTCTCCACGTCGTCGAGGCGCTCGCGGGCGGCCGCGAGCGCGTCGGGCGGGAGGTCGAGCTGATCGCCGAACAGGTGGGCGAACAGCCCGGTCACCTCGGCGCCGGGGCCGGTTGAGACGACGAGCGCGTCGCCCCGACGGGCCCCGTCGGGGCGGACCAGGTCGGCCGGGTCCCCGACGCCGAGCGCGGTCGCTCCCCCGACCCACGAGGAGTCGACGCCCGCGTACCGGGCCGTGTGGCCCGCCACGACGGCCACGCCGAGCTCGCGGGCGCGGTCGGCCAGCCCCCGCCAGGCTGCGGCGAGCTCGTCGTCGGTCATCCCGGGCGGCAGCGTGAGGCTGACGGCGACGTGCGCGGGCGCGATGCCGGAGACCGCCACGTCCGCGAGGACGACGTCGAGGGCGAACCGGCCCGCGCGCTCGTAGCCGAGCCCCGGCAGGACGGAGATGGGGTCCGTCGCCACGACCACGGCGCGGTCGCCGACCGAGACGACGCCGAAGTCGACGCCGGGGGTCGGCCCGAGGGCGACGTCGTCGCGGTCCGCGCCGAGGTGGGGCGCGATGATCGACTCGAACGCCGCGCGGTCGAGCTTCCCGAGCCGGGTCATGAGGCGAGTTCCGCGGCCGGTCACTTGTAGCCGCCGCCGCCCGCGTCGGCACCGTCGCCCCCGGCGGGCGGGCCGGCCGCCAGGACGCGGACGTCGGCGGCGTCGAGGCCGAGCACGACCGTCCGGCCGGGCTCGAGCCGCCGGTCGGCCGTCACCAGCAGCTCGCGCCCGCGCCAGTCGCAGTGGACCCGGTAGCTGTCGCCGAGGAACTCGACGGTCGAGACCGTGGCCTCGAGCGTGGCCCCCCCGTCGGCCGCGGCCTCGCCGCCGCCCACCGAGAGGTGCTCCGGCCGGACCGCCAGGGTCACCGCGTCGCCGGTCTCGACCCCGACGTCGAGGGGGAGGGGGACCGCCGTGCCCGAGACCGTGGCGGCGGGCGGGTCCACGGCGGCGACCGTCCCCTCGAGGACGTTGTTGTCCCCGACGAACTCGGCGACGAACCGCGAGGCGGGCTCGCGGTAGACGGCCTCGGGGGCGCCGACCTGTTCGACGCGGCCCGCCCGGAGCACGGCGACGCGGTCGCTCACGGCCAGCGCCTCGGCCTGGTCGTGGGTGACGTAGACGGTCGTGATGCCGAGCTCGCGCTGGACGTCGCGGACGGTGACGCGCAGCCGCTCGCGCAGCCGGGCGTCGAGCGCGGACAGCGGCTCGTCGAGCAGCAGCACGTCCGGCCCGGGCGCCAGCGCGCGAGCGAGCGCGACGCGCTGCTGCTGGCCGCCGGAGAGCTGGTCGGGGTCGCGGTCGCCCATCCCGGCCAGGTCGACCAGGTCGAGCAGCTCGTCGACGCGGTCGGCCGCCGGCGTGCCGCCGGGCGGGTCGCGATAGCGCAGCCCGTAGGCGACGTTCTCCCGGACGGAGAGGTGCGGGAACAGCGCGTAGTGCTGGAAGACGATGCCGACGTTCCGGTCCTCCGGCGGGACGCCGGCGACGTCGGCCCCGCCGATGCGGACGGCGCCGGCCGCCGGCGTCTCGAAGCCCGCGATGGCCCGGAGCGTCGTGGTCTTCCCGCAGCCAGACGGGCCGACGAGCGTGAAGAACTCGCCGGGCTCGACGGCCAGCGAGACGTCGTCGAGGGCGGGCACGTCCCCGAAGGTCACCGTGAGGCCCTCGAGCTCGACGCCGGGCTCGGCGGCGCTCACGGGACCCACCGCCCGCCGAGCCGGTCGATGGCGACGAAGCTGACCGCCGTCACCGCCAGCAGGACGGTGCCCATCGCCGTCGCCGGGCCGAGGCTGGGGCCGATGGAGCGGTTGCCGATGTACCGCTCGAGCGCGACCGGCATCGTTGCGGCGTCGACGCCCTCGGCGAGCAGGACCGTCGAGTCGAACTCGCCGACGCTGATGGCGAAGGCGAACGCCGTGCCGGCCAGCAGCGCCCCGGCGACCAGCGGCAGCTCCACGTCGAGCAGCGCCCGCAGGCGGGTCGCCCCGAGCGACCGGGCGGCCTCGGCCAGCCGGGGGTCGAGGTCGCCCAGCGCCGGCGTGACGTTCCGGGTGACGAACGGGTAGGCCGCCACGGCGTGCGCGGCGACGATGGCGACGGGTCCCGTGACGACGAGGCGGTGGCCGAGGACGGTCGTCCCGAAGACGAAGGCGTACAGCAGGCCGAGGCCGACGACGATGCCGCTGACGGCGAGGGGGGCGGACAGCAGCGCCTCGGCGAGCCGGCTGCCCCGCCCGCCGCGGGTCGCGACGAGCGAGACGACGAGGCCCATGGGGACGGCGAGCAGCAGCGTCCCGACGCCGAACGCGAGGGAGTTGGCGACGGCCGGCAGCGGGCGGACGGTGCCCGCCGCGGCGGCGGCCTGCTGGTCGAGCAGGAACGCGTAGTAGGCCGTCGTGAACGCGCCGTCGGGGCCCGTCACGCTCTCGACGAGGAGGCTGGCCAGCGGGCCGACGAAGACGACGAGCACCACGACGCCGTAGGCCAGCAGGCCGAGCCGGTGCGGGTCGGCGAGCGTCGCGCGACCGACGAGCAGCCGCCGGCGGGGGCGCGTGGCGCCGCCGGTCCGCCCGGCGGCCTGCCGCGCCTCGTACCGGAGGTAGAGGTAGGTCAACCCGAGCGTGAACGCGGTCTCGATGGTCGCCAGCGTCGCCGCCTCGGCCAGCTGGAGGTCCTGCACCCGGGCGAACAGCCACACCTCGACGGTCGCCAGCCGGAGGCCGCCCAGCGCGAGCACGATGGGGAAGGACATGAACGTGAAGACGAACGTCAGCAGCGCGGCGGTCGACAGCGCGGGCCACAGCGTCGGGAGCACGACGTCGCGGAACGCCGCGGCCGGCGAGGCGCCCAGCGACCGGGCCGTCTCGACGCGCTGCCGGTCGACGGTCTCCCAGGCGGCGCCGACCAGCCGGACCACCAGCGGCGCGTTGTAGAAGGCGTGCGCGAGGACGATGACCTCGAGGGTGAACAGCAGTCGCACCGGGCCGAGGCCCACGGCGCCGAGCGCGTCGTTGAGCGCCCCCCGCTGGCCGAACATCGCGAGGAAGCCCACCGCCACCAGGATGGAGGGCAGCACGAACGGGAGCATCGTCAGCGACCGCAGCGTGGCCCGGCCGCGGAACTCGTAGCGGGCCAGGAGGTAGGCGCCCGGCAGCCCGAGGGCGACGGCGGCGACCGTCGAGAGCGCCGCCTGGTAGGCCGTAAAGCCGATGAGGCCGAACCCGGGCGGCCGGGCGCCGGCCCGGAGCCAGTCGAGGACGCCCGCCGGGACGCCGCCGGGGTTCCGGACGGCGCCCGCGAGGGCGCCCGTGTAGAACGGGTCGCCGAGCACGGCCAGCAGGGGGGCCGCCGTGAGCCGACCGCCGTTCACGACGGCCTCGGCGAGGACGCGGCCGATGGGGTAGTAGAAGGCCGCCAGCAGGACCGCGAGCGTGGCCGCGAGGCCGAGGGGGAACGCGAGTCGCTCGGCCCCGCGCCCCGACCCCCTCAGCTGCTCGCGACCAGTCGTGACCACTCGTCCACCCACTCGCTGACGTTTCCGACGAGGTCATCGTAGGTAAAGGTGACCGGCTCCGGGGGCTCGTAGGCGTACTGCGAGAACTCCTCGCCGGGGTCGACCCCCTCGACGGCGGGGAACTGGACGTTCCGGACCGCGATCCCCGCCTGGGACTCGGGGCGGAGCACGAAGTCCATGAACAGCCGGCCGAGGTCGGGGGCGTCGGCGTCGGCGAACAGCGCCATCGCCTCGGGGTTGGCGTAGCCCTGGTCGTCCAGGAAGCCGACCTGGTGCCGCGACATGTCGACGTCCTCGCCGTGGTAGAAGACCTGGTCGGTCGAGTAGGAGACGACCATCGGCGCCTCGCCGTCGAGGTAGGCCTGGTAGGCCGGCTCCCAGTCGGAGAGCACCGTCACGCCGTTGTCGAGCAGCGAGGACCAGTAGTCGAGGTAGCCGTCCTCGCCCCGCGCGATGACGGTCCACAGCAGGAACGCCCGGCCCGGGTCGGACTGCTGGGCGTTCTGCGTGATGAGGGCGTCCTCGTAGGCGGGCTCGAGCAGCGCGTCGAACGTCCCCGGCTCGTCGACCGCGTTCTCGTCGTACACCAGGGAGATGTAGCCGGTGTCGTACGGGATGGCCCGGCCGTCGGGGTCGATTCGCAGCGGGTCCTTCACCGTGTCCGCCCGCTCGAGCTGGTCCTCGACGACCGCGAACAGCGATTCGTCGAGCTCGCGGTCGGCGCGGACGAGCTCGCCGGTGTTCAGCCCGACGTAGAGGTCCGCGTCGATGGGGGCGTCCTGCTGTCTGCGCTGGATGTACTGGTTGAGGCCGCTCTGTGGCGTCACGAACTCGACGGTCACACCGGGGTACTCGGCCTCGAACTCGCCCGCGAGCCAGGTGCCAGCCGTGTCCTCGCCGGTGAACGAGGAGTAGGTCGCGACCGTCAGCGTCCCCTCCGGGGTGCCGCCGGGCGTCCCGGTCGAGCCCCCGGGGCCCGTCGCGCCGTCGCCGAGGCAGCCGGCGAGCGCGACGGCACCGGTCGCGCCCGCGCGGCCCAGGAACGTTCGTCGGTCCATTACCAGGTTGTTCCACCAAGTGGTCATTAACCCTTCGGACCGCGCCCGGATGGACAACCCTTAACCCCGGACCCGCCGACGCTCGCGCGATGAACGACCTCCTGCTGCGGGCCGCCCGGGGCGAGCGGACCGAGCGGCCGCCGGTCTGGCTGATGCGCCAGGCCGGCCGGCACCTGCCCGAGTACCGGGCGCTGCGGGAGCGGTACACGTTCCGCGAGGCCATCGAGACGCCCGCGGTCGCCGCCGAGATCACCCTCCAGCCGTGGGAGCGGTACCGGCCCGACGCCCTCGTCATCTTCTCGGACATCCTCACCGTCCTCGAGCCGCTCGGCTTCGCGTACCACGTGGAGTCCGGCGTCGGCCCCGTCGTCGAGAACCCGGTCGAGGGGCCGGAGGACGTCGACCGGCCCCGCGGCGACGTGGCGACCGAGCTGTCGTTCGTCGGCGACCTGCTCGCCCGGCTCGACGACGCGGTCGGCGAGGAGGTCCCGCTGGTCGGCTTCGCCGGGGGGCCGTTCACGCTGGCGTCGTACGCCGTCGCCGGCGGGTCGAGCCGGAGCCACCTCCCCGTCCGCAAGCTCCGCGCCCGCCACCCCGAGGCGTTCCGGACGCTGCTCGCGGCCCTCGCGGACGTCGTCCGCGAGCACCTCGCGTACCAGGTCGACGCCGGCGCCGACGTGGTCCAGCTGTTCGACACGTACGCGGGCTTTCTCTCCCCGGCGGACTACGAGGCGTTCCTCCTGCCGCTGCACCGGGAGATCCTCGCGGACCTGGACGCGCCGACCATCCTCTTCGCCCGCGGCATGGGCGCCCGGCTCGACCTGCTCGCCGCGACCGGCGCGGACGTCGTGAGCCTCGACTGGCGCGTCGACATGGCGACCGCCCGCGAGCGCCTCGGCGACGTGCCGGTCCAGGGCAACCTCGACCCGGCACTGCTGTACGCTGACCCCGCGGTGGTCCGCGAGCGGACCCGGGACGTCATCGACGCGGCGGGGCCGGCCGGCCACGTCCTCAACCTCGGCCACGGCGTCCACAAGGACACGCCCGTCGAGGGCGTCGAGGCGTTCGTCGAGACGGCGAAGGCGGTCGAGCGGTAGCCGGCCGGTCGCCGATGGACCGAGCGGGACGCCGCGCGGTCGAGAGCGACGGCGCGTCCGCCCGCCGCGTCGTCACCCCAGTCGCTCGGCCAGCGTCCCCGCCAGCGCGGCGGCCTCGCGCACCCGGCCGGGGATGCCCACGCGCCCGGTGTAGTTCGTCGCGAGGTGGACGCCGTCCGGCAGCGCGACGCGTTCGAGCGCCGCCCACGAGTGGTCGTACGCCGGCATCGCCCGCGGCAGCCGCGTGACGTTCAGCACGGCGGCGGGCTCGCCGACGACCCGCTCGAACTCCGCGGCGGCCACCTCGCCAAGCTCGCCCGCGTCGCGCTCGGCGACCGCGGGGTCCCGCATGCCGCCGAGGAACGCCGTGTAGACCCCGTCGCGGTCGAACGCCGAGGCGTTCCACGTCACGCCGAGCGTGGCCAGCCCCTCGCCGCGGCGGACCCGGTAGCCGAGGCCCTCGAGGGCCGCCTCCGCCCGGAGGTGCACCAGCGCGAGGGGGTTGTACGCCAGCTCGCCCAATGCGGCCGCCGCGTCGGCGTCGAGCGGCTCGACGGCGTCGGCCGTCGCGGCCGCGGGCGCGGTCAGCACGACCTCGTCCGCCGCGACGGCCGCGCCGCCCGCGGTCAGCGCGTAGCCGTCGCCGTCGGGCTCGACGGCCGTCACCGGCGCGTCGAACTCGATTCGGTCGGCGTGCCGCTCGGCGAGCGCCGCGGGGAGCTGCCCGAGGCCGGCCGGAAAGGAGACGGCCGGGGGCGTGCCGCCCGAGAGCAGCCGGCCGACCGCCGGCCGGAGCAGGCACCCCTCGCGGGCCTCCAGCCGGAGGAGGGGCGCGAGCGCGTGCTCGGCGGGCATCCGGGCCGGGTCGGAGCCGTAGAGGCCGCCGAACAGCGGCCCGAGGACGTTCTCGTAGGCCTCGGCGCCGAACTTCCGGCGGAACAGGCCGGCGGCCGTCTCGTCGTCCCGGCCGGGGGCGGTAAGCGGCTCGGCCAGCACGCGAAGCTTGCTGCGCCACGTGAGGAGGTCCGTCTCGAGGAACGCGCGGAGCGAGGTCGGCACCCGGCGGAGCGCCCCGTCCGCGTAGACGTACAGCGGGAGGTCGGGGTCGGCCTCGACGGCCGCGTCCGCGAGGCCCGCGGCCGCCACCAGCCCGGCGACGCCGTCGGTCAGCCGGGTCCGCTGCGGGCCGTGCTCGAGCACGGCCCCGTCGACCTCGGTCGAGCGGATGACGCCGCCCGCGCGGTCGGTCGCCTCGAACAGGCGCACGTCGACGCCGCGCTCGACGAGGTGGTGGCACAGCGCCAGGCCGGTGATGCCCGCCCCGACGACGCCGACGCTCATCGCGGTCCGGCGGGCGGCGCGTTCAGGCAGTACGTCCCGGGCGCGTCCGCACAACGGCACGCCCGGAGGTTGTAGTAGCCGGGGTCGATCCCGGCGAGCAGCGGCTCGACGAGGTCCGCCAGCAGCGCGGGGAACGCGGGGTCGTCGTGCGGCACGGGCACGCGGTGGAACGCCAGGCCGAGCGCGTCCGCGTCCGCCCGGAGCTCGTCGTCGAGCTCGGCGAGCGTCTCGGACTGCTCGTGCATGAAGCTCACCGGCTCCACGACGAGGCGGTCGGCCTCGACGCCCGCGATGGCGTCCTCGACGTCGGGCTCGGTCCACGGCACGTCGCGGTTGTCGTGGTTCTGGTAGCCGAGCACGAACCGCTCGACGCCGAGCAGCGACGCCAGCGCGTCGCAGTACTCCTCGACGTACGTCCGGTAGCGGCTGCCCCCCTCGAGGTAGGACCGCGGCGTCCCGTGCGCCGAGCAGACCAGCGCGGTGTCGGGGTCCTCGAGGTCGAGCCCGCGGTCGGCGACGAACGAGGCGACGTTGTCGGCGCGCAGGCGGGTGTAGGCCGGGTGCCGGTGCCAGCCCGACAGCGCGTCGACCTCGACGGTCCAGTCCGCCGCCGCGACGGCCCCGCGGAGCCGCTCGAGCGAGGCGACGGTCGTCGAGGGGCCGCACAGCGGGTAGACCGGCAGGCCGACCAGGCGGTCGACGCCGTCCGCCCGCGCGGCCCCGACGGCGTCCTCGATGGTGGGCTCGGTGAACTGCAGGCCGACGTAGGCCTCGACGTCGTGTCCGCGGCCGGCGAGGACGCCCGCGACCGCCTCGGCCTGCGCTGCGACCTGGGCGTCCAGCGGCGAGCCGCCGATCGCCTCGTACTCCTCGAGCAGCCCGGGCGCCCGGCGTTCGGCGAGCGAGCGGGCGCGCTCCCGGGCGTCGCCATCGCTGGCGGCCGGCTCGAGCGACGCGTTCGCGAGGAAGATGCGCTCGAGGTAGTCGACGACCGCCCCGCGGTCGGGCTCGGCCGGCTCCCCGAAGCCGCACACGACGACGCCCGCGGTCATGCGGGCGGGTTGGCCCGTGGCCGCGGAAAGCGTGTCGGTTTCGCCGCCCCGGTCGACCGACGGCGGCGTCGCTGCCGTCCGGACGGACTGCAACCTTTTCCCGCCGGGGGGCCAGGTGACGACCATGGACCGTCGGCCCGGGGCGGCCTCCGTCGCCGCGGTGCTCGTTGCCGGCCTCACGGTGCTGTCGGGCTGTGGCGCCGCCGGGCTGTTCGCCGAGGAGCCGGCGACGCCCACGCCGGCCGCCCCCTTCGTCGCCCCGCCGGGGGTCGACGCCTCCGGCGTCGCGGACGTAGGGCGGCTGGCGGCCGCTCACCGGTCGTCGCTGCGGGGCACCTCGTACACCCTGCGGACCGCGGTCGTCGTCCGCCGGCCCGACGGGACCGAGCGGGCCCGCCGGACCAGCGTGCTCCGCGTCGGCGAGGACGGACGCCGGTTCTCCTACGAGAAGCGGGCGACCGGCGCGTTCCCCGAGGCCATCAGCCCACAGCGCAACCGCAGCGCCTGGTCGTCGGGCGACCACACGTTCGTCCGGTTCGAGGAACGGGGCCGGTGGGAGTACGCCCGATACGACTACGGCCTGGAGCGGGCCGTCGTCGTCCTCGACGGGCACGAGGCCGCGAGCATCTACCTCGGCGGCCTCCGGAACGCCACGGTCGAGGAGGTGTCCGCCGACGGCTGGCTCGCCTACCGCATCTCGTCGTCGGGCCCGTCGGGGAGCGCGACCGCCGCCGTCGTCGACTCGTTCGGGCTGCTCCGGTCGCTCGAGGTGGTCCGGCCGGCCGGCGCGGTGTTCTGGCTGCACGGCGAGGGGACGGCGGTCCGCACGCTCGCCTACGAGCGGGTGGGGAACACGACGGTGTC
>CAZVOR010000058.1:9230-12395 GCA_964628745.1 uncultured Halobacteriales archaeon | reverse complement strand
GGGCCGTCGAGGAGCGGGTGTTCGCCTACTGGGACGAGGTCGACGCCTACGAGCGCACGCGGGAGCACCGGGCCGACGGCGAGCCGTACTTCTTCGTCGACGGGCCGCCGTACACCAGCGGCGCGGCTCACATGGGTCACGCCTGGAACAAGAGCGTGAAGGACGTCTACATCCGCTACCGGCGGATGCGCGGCCACGACGTCGCCGACCGGCCGGGCTACGACATGCACGGCCTGCCCATCGAGACGCGGGTCGAGGCGGAGCTCGACTTCGCGAACAAGAAGGACATCGAGGCGTTCGGGGTCGACGAGTTCATCGAGGAGTGCCGGTCGTTCGCGGAGGGGAGCCTGGAGCGCCTCCAGGAGGACTTCCGCTCGTTCGGCGTCTGGATGGACTGGGACGACCCCTACCGGACGGTCTCCCCGGCGTACATGGAGGCGGCCTGGTGGGCGTTCCAGCGGGTCCACGAGCGCGATCTCGTCGAGCGGGGCAAGCGGTCCATCGCGCAGTGCCCCCGGTGCGAGACGGCCATCGCCAAGAACGAGGTCGAGTTCCACGAGGTCGAGGACCCCTCCATCTACGTGACGTTCCCGCTGGCCGACCGCGAGGGCTCGCTGGTCGCCTGGACCACGACGCCGTGGACCATCCCCGGGAACACGTTCGTCGCCGTCGGCGAGGACCTGACGTACGCCGCCGTCCGCGCCGAGCGCGACGGCGAATCGGACGTGCTCTACGTCGAGGAATCGCTGGTCGAGGACGTCTTGAAGCGGGGCCGCTACCGGGACTACGAGGTCCTCGCGGAGGTCGACGGCGAGGAGATGGTCGGCTGGGCGTACGAGCACCCCCTGGGCGACGCGGTGGACCACCCGGGCGGCGAGGGAGCCTTCCGGGTCTACACCGCCGACTACGTCGAGGTCGACCGCACCGGGCTGGTCCACTCCGCGCCGGGCCACGGCGAGGAGGACTTCGAGCGCGGCCGCGAGCTGGGCCTCGAGCCGTTCTGTCCCGTGGGCGGCGACGGCGTCTTCGACGAGCGGGCCGGCCCCTACGCGGGCGCGTTCGTCCGCGACGCCAACGACGACATCGTCGACGACCTGCGGGCCCGCGGGCGGCTGCTCGCCGACGAGACCTACGTCCACGACTACGGCCAGTGCTGGCGGTGCGACACGGACATCATCCAGATCGTCACCGACCAGTGGTTCATCAACGTCACCGAGGTCAAAGAGGACCTCCTCGACAACATCGAGGACTCGGAGTGGTACCCGTCGTGGGCTCGCGACAACCGCTTCCGGGACTTCGTCGAGGACGCCCCCGACTGGAACGTCTCCCGGCAGCGCTACTGGGGCATCCCCATCCCCATCTGGCTGCCGCCCGAGTGGGACGGCGACATGGACGACGCCGTCGTCATCGGCACCCGCGAGGAGCTGGCCGAGCGCGTCGACCAGGACGTCGACCCCGGATCCGTCGACCTCCACAAGCCCACCGTCGACGACCTCACCGTCACCGAGGGCGGGGTGACCTACGAGCGCGTCCCCGACGTGTTCGACGTCTGGCTCGACTCCTCCGTCGCGACGTGGGGGACGCTCGGCTTCCCGGGCGAGCCGGGCAGCCGGGAGGCCCACGAGGAGCTCTGGCCGGCGGACCTCATCATCGAGGCCCACGACCAGACCCGCGGCTGGTTCTGGTCGCAGCTCGGGATGGGGACCGCCGCCGTCGGCGAGGTCCCCTACGAGCGCGTGCTGATGCACGGCCACGCGCTGATGCCCGACGGCCGCTCGATGTCGAAGTCCCGGGGCATCACCATCGAGCCCGGGGCCGTCATCGAGGAGCACGGCGCGGACCCGATGCGGCTGTTCCTGCTCGCCATCGCCGCCCGGGGCGACGACATGCGCGTCTCCTGGGAGGAGATCGCCGAGATGGAGCGCCGGCTGAACATCCTCTGGAACGCCTTCCGGTTCCCGCTGCCGTACATGCGGATGGACGGCTTCGAGCCCGCCGACGCGTCGCCAGCGGCGGTCGACGACGACCTCGAGCGGCTCGACCGGTGGCTGCTCTCGCGTCTCCAGGCCGTCGAGGCGCGGGCCACCGAGGCGTTCGAGGCGTTCGAGCACCACGACGCGCTCGAGGCCGTGCTCTCGTTCGTCGTCGAGGACGTCTCCCGGTACTACATCCAGACGGTCCGCGAGCGGATGTGGGAGGAGGCCGACACGCCGAGCAAGCGGGCCGCCTACGCCACGCTCGCGACCGCCCTCCGCGAGTCGGTCGTCATGCTGGCGCCGTTCGCCCCCTTCGTCACCGAGGAGGTCTACCAGCGGCTCACCGGCGAGCGCGGACATCCGACCGTGCACATGGCCGACTGGCCGACGCCCGACGACGCGCTCCGCCGGTCCGACCTCGAGGGCGCCATCGACGTGGTCCGCGCCGTCGAGGAGGCCGGCTCGCACGCCCGGCAGCGGGCGGGGCGGAAGCTCCGCTGGCCGGTCGCCCGGGTCGTCGTGGACGCGGCGGACGAGGCCGTCGTCGGCGCGCTCGCCGACCACGCCGACCTGCTGGCCGAGCGCCTGAACGCCCGCGCGGTCGAGGTCGTCGGGCCCGGCGAACGCTGGTCCGAGCTGCGATACGCCGCCGAGGCCGACCTCAGCGTCCTCGGCCCGGCGTTCGGCGAGCGCGCCGACGACGTGGTGGCCGCGCTCAACGACGCGACCGTCGGGTCGCCGGACCTCGAGGCGCTCGCGTCCGCCGTCGCCGACGCGCTGGGCGAGGCCGTCGAGCTGACCGACGGGATGGTCGAGTTCGTCGAGAGACCGCCCGACGGCGTCGCTGGCGCCGGGTTCGACGGCGGGACGGCGTACGTCGACGCGGCGCTGACCGACGAGCTCGAGGCCGAGGGCTACGCCCGGGAGGTCGTCCGACGGGTCCAGGAGATGCGCAAGGAGCTCGACCTCGACGTCGAGGAGACCATCCGGCTGGACGTGACCATCGACGACGAGCGCGTGGCCGACCTCGTCGCCGGGCACGAGGAGTACATCGCCGAGGAGGTCCGGGCGGACGAGCTCGGCGCCGTCGACGACGGCCTCGAGCGCGAGTGGGACGTCGAGGGCGTCACGATGCGCCTCGCCGTCGAACCGCTCGCCGAGACCGTCGCGTAGGCGGCGGCCGGGCGGC
>CAZVOR010000058.1:0-9130 GCA_964628745.1 uncultured Halobacteriales archaeon | reverse complement strand
CGCCTCGCCGTCGAACCGCTCGCCGAGACCGTCGCGTAGGCGGCGGCCGGGCGGCGGCGGGACCGTCGGCCGTCAGTTGTCCGCGCCGACGTCCGTCCCGTCGGGGGAGCCCCCGACGACGTCCCGGAGGACCTTCGGGAACGCCTCGTCGGAGACCTCGCCGACGAGCGCGTCGAGCCGGTCCCGGTCCCGCGTTATCTGCCCCTCCAGCGCCTCGTACTCGGGGTTGTCGGCGAGCTCCTCGGCCGGATACTGGTCGAGCAGCACGGCGCGCTTCGAGACGGCGGCGAACAGCTCGCGCAGGCCGGACTCGTACTCGCTTCTGGCGACGAGCGTGGCGACCGTGTCGAGGAGCTCGTCGCTCGTGACCGGCTTCACGAGGTAGTCGTCGAAGCCCATGGTGATGATGTCGAGCTCGGGCTCGACGGCGGTCACCATGGCGACCTGGCACCGGAGGCCGCGCTCGTTGATGCGGTCGAGCACGTCGTCGCCGTGGACGTCGGGGATGCGCCGGTCGAGCAGGACCACGTCGACCCGCTCGTCGAGCGCGTCCAGCGCCTCGCGCCCGGTGTGGGCGACGAGCACCTCGTACTCGTCCTCGAGCCAGCGGGCGTACAGGTCCGCGATGTCGTGCTCGTCGTCGACGACGAGCACGGTGGCGGGTGACGGGGGCATGTGGTGCGGTCCTCCCGGGGGCGGCCGGCCCGGCGCCGCGCGCGAGCCGTCGGGCGTTGGGTCGCCGTCGGACGCGACCTACATAACGATACGTGGTACCGTCCGACGCCCCGCGGCGGGCGGGTCGACGCGGTCGGCGCCCCCCGCCACCCGTCAGAGGGCGTCGGCGACCGTCGGCGCGACCGTGACGGCGGTCTCGGCGCGCTCGACGGTGTCCGTGCCGAACACGGCCTCGACCCCGGCCCGGGCGAGCCGCAGCCGGGCGCCCGACGCCAGCACCGGGTGGACGCAGCCGACGAGCACCCGGCCGACCCCGCGGGCGGCGAGCACGGCGACGGCTTCGCCCATGGTCGAGCCCGTCGCGACGATGTCGTCGACGACGACCACGTCCCGGTCCGCCACGTCGGCGTCGCTCGGGGCGACCTCGACCTCGGTGCTCGACCGGCGGGTCTTCTCGAAGTGGTCGACGTCGCCGCCGCCGTAGGCGTCGCGGACCGTCCCCGCGATGGCCCGCGCGTTGGCGTCCGGCGCGAGGAACAGCGGCTCGACCAGGTCCGCGGGCAGCGGCTCGGCCAGCCGGTCGGCCGCGTCGACGGCCACCGCCGGCACGTCGAAGAAGTCACACACCGCCGTCTCGTGCGGGTTGACCGTCAGCACGCGGTCCGCACCGGTGCTGATGGCGCGGGCGGCCGCCCGCGCCGAGACGGGATAGCCCGAGGTGACCGTCCCGTCGGGGGCGAGGGCGTCGTCCTGCCGGGCGTAGCCCATGTACGGGAGCACGGTGACGACCTCCTCGGCCCCGGCCTCGCGCACGGCGTCCTGCAGCTGGAGCAGCTCGAGGTGCGCCTCCGCGGAGACGGTCGCGGCGACGACCACGGCCCGGTCGCCGGCGAAGCCGGGGACGCCGGCCAGCAGCTCGCCGTCGGGGAACCGCTCGACGTCCACCTCGGCGAGCGGCCGCCCCGTCTCGTCGGCGAGCGACGTGGCCAGGGACTGCGAGGCCGAGCCGCTTACGATCATACGTGGCGCTCGCCGCGCGGCGTAAACCCGTTTTCGGTTGCCGCCTTCAGAGCACGGCCAGCGCCGCGACGTCCGGCACCCCCAGCGCGTGGGCCCGCCAGCCCGCGTCCGTCTCGACGAGCAGGTCGCCGCCCGCGGTCGCGCCGAACGCCCGGTCGCCGTGGGCGAGCGCCGCCACCCGGCCGTCCGTCGGAGGGTCGACCGCCCGCCACCCGCCGTCCGCGCGCTCGTAGATGGCGTCCGCGGTCGCGGCGTGGGCTCGGCCGTCCGGCGTGCCGGCCACGACGCGGACGTCGCCGTCGAGCGCGTCCATCCAGCCGTTGCCCAGCTCGAACAGCCCCGTCGCCGTGGCCGCCAGCGGGACGCCGGCGGCGCGGCCGACGTCGCGCACGTCGGCGAGGCCCGCCGGGACCGGGCCGTCCGTCGCGAGCCGGAACACGCCCTCGGCGGTGGCGACGAGGTCGCCGTCGAGGGCCGCCGGCGGCGCGGGTACCTCGCCGAGCGCCGTCCAGCCGTCGCCCTCGCGTGCGGCGAGGCGTCCATCGGGCGAGGCCGCCACGGGCCGGTCGCCGTCGAACGAGACCGCCGCGGCCGGCCCGAAGCCCGTCGGCGCGAGCGCGTCGATGGCAGCCGCGTCGGTCGGTCCGTCGGCCGGCCCGTCGGAAAGCAGGACCTCCTCGTCGGTCGCGACGGCCAGGCGCCCGGGAGCGGCCGCGAGGTCGGCCGGGTCGCACCGGCGGGCGAGGCCGAACTCGCCGACGCGGTCGCCGGCGACCGAGACGCTGACCAGGCCCGGGGAGCCGGCCACGACGAGCGTCGTGGCGCCCTCGCGGCCGGCGAAGACACGCTTTTCGGCGATGTCGTCCACGCCGGGACGCCCGCGGCCGACGGCCTAATCGCTTGCGGCTGTGTGGCTCCGTCGGTGGCCCTCGCCAGCCGCAACGGTCGCCATCGATTCGCCACGGTCCCTCCGAACTCGACAGCCCCGTTCGGACCGCCACCCCCTCGACCGGCCACGACGGCCGCCCCCGGCGAACGACCGCGTGGATACTTGGCCGTCCGGAACGGTAGTGACGACCATGGAGGTAACGAACATCCCATCGACCGAACCCGAGCAGATGGACAGCGAGGTCCAGGAATCGACGGCGCTTCGGAGGGAGGGCCTCGCGGCCCAGTTCGAGGACAACACCGTTCGGGCGGCCGAGGTGACCTTCCGGCCGGGCGAACGGACGAAGTTCCACACGCACGACGGAATCCAGGTCCTGTACGTGACCGGGGGCACCGGGGTCGTGGCCACCCGGGAGGAACAGCGAACGGTCACCGAGGGCGACCTGATCCTGTTCCCCCCGGGCGAGGAACACTGGCACGGCACGGGCGACGACGCCGACGAGTCGTTCAGCCACCTCTACGTCATCACCGAGGAGACCGGCACGACGACGACGGTCGTCGAGTAACCCCGGTGGTCGCGCGCGGGTGTTCCGGCCCGCCGCCGCTTCCGGACCGCGAACAGACGATACGGGGACTGCCCACGGACGGGAGCGGCGAGGCCGCAGCCAGCCGCCGGCCGGCCCCCGGCCCACGCCGGAACCACTTTGCCCCGGCCCGACCACGTGGCGCCCATGAAGGTGTTCGGGTCGAGCGGGACGCGGGGGGTCGCCAACGAGGCCCTCACGCCCGAGTTCGTCGTCCGCGTCGCCAAGGCGGCCGGGACGACCTGGGACGCCGAACGCGTCGCCGTGGGGCGGGACACCCGGACCACGGGGCCCATGCTGTCGGACGCGGCGGCCAGCGGCCTCGCGAGCGTCGGCGCCGACGTCGACCGGCTCGGCGTGGTCCCGACGCCGGCGCTGTGCGCCTACGCGGCCGAGGAGGAGGTCCCCGGGCTGATGGTGACGGCCTCCCACAACCCGGCGCCGTACAACGGCATCAAGCTCGTCGGCGACGACGGCGTCGAGCTGGCCGTCTCGGCCATCGAGCGCGTCGAGGAGACGTACCTGACCGAGCGGTTCGAGGCGGCGGGGTGGGACGCGGTCGGGCGGAGCCGGCACGTCGAGAGCACCGGCGAGCGCTACCGGGAGGGGCTGCTGGCGGCCGTCGACCGCGAGGCCATCGCCGACGCCGGGCTGACCGTCGCCGTCGACCCGGGCCACGGCGCCGGCGCGCTGACCAGCCCGACGTTCTTCCGCGAGCTCGGCTGCCGGGTCGTGACGGTCCACGCCCGGCCCGACGGCCGGTTCCCGGGGCGGGACCCCGAGCCCGTCGAGCGCAACCTCGCGGACCTCAAGGCGCTCGTCCGGGCGGCCGACGCGGACGTCGGCGTCGCCCACGACGGCGACGCCGACCGCGCCATCTTCATCGACGAGACCGGCGCGTACGTCGAGGGCGACGCGGCGCTGGCCGCGCTGGCGGCCGACGCGCTCGAGGAGGGCGAGGTCACCGTGGCCGGGGTCAACGTCTCCCAGCGGCTCGTGGACGTCGCCGAGGCGACCGGCGCCCGGCTCGAGCTGACCCCCATCGGCAGCACGCGCATCGTCACGCGCATCCGGGAGCTCCTGGAGGCGGGCGAGCGGGTGCCGGTCGCCGGCGAGGGCAACGGCGGCATCATCTTCCCCGACTACCGGCTGGCGCGCGACGGGGCGTACACCGCCGCCCGCTTCCTCGAGCTGTGCGCCGACCGGCCGGTCTCCGAGGTCGTGGCGCCCCACGCCGACTACCACAACGTCCGCCACAACCTCCGGTACGAGACGGAGGCGGAGCGCGCGGCCCTCGTCGCGGCCGCCGCGGCCCACGCCCGCGCGGCCGACGCGGAGCTGTCGACCGTCGACGGCTACCGGCTGGACTACGGCGACGCCTGGGTGCTCGTCCGGCCGAGCGGCACGGAGCCGCTGGTCCGCATCTACGCCGAGGCCCGCGACGGCGACCGGGCCGCCGCGCTCGCCGACGAGGTCCGGACGGCGCTCGAGGGCGCCGTCGCCGACGCGTAGCGGTCGACGCAGCCCCGGCCGGGCCGCGACCTCGCGTCAGCGTTCGGGATGCGCCTCGAGCGCCGCGTTCAGCCGGTCGCGCTGGTCGCGCAGCCGCTCGAGCTCCTCGGCGACGGCGCCGGAGCGCAGCCGCTCGAGCTCTCCGGGGTCGAGGCGCTCGCGTGCGGCGGCCGCCTCGCGGAGCCGTCCGTACTCGGGCGACCGGGTCAGGTCGCGGAGCTCGTGGAGCCGCGCGACCACGGGCTCGGGGGCGAACCGGTCGACGACGGCGACCAGCTCGCGCGCGCGGAAGCGCAGCTCCGCGGCCGGCGGCGGCGGCCAGCCGACGGTCAGCGGGCCGGCGTCGAGCCCCCGGAGGTACGCCCGGTGGCCGGCGACGGTCGCGCGGAACGTAGCGGGATCCTCGACGTAGTGCTCGAGCTTCGAGGGGGTGTAGTCGGCCAGCTCGAGCAGCCGGTGGACCGGCTCCCCGCCGGCGGGGTGGGACCGGAGGTAGCGCGCGAGCCGGTCCGGCGCCGGCTCCAGCGGGACCAGGGGGTAGTCGCCGGCGGCGTCGAGCACGTCGAGCAGCTCCCGGGCGGGCGCGCTGCGCTTGTGCTCCCGGAACGCCTCGCGGACGGCGTCGTCGTACGCCGACACGGGGCCGCGAAGCGGCGTCAGGTCGGCGTCGAGGTCGGCCTCGGCGTGGTC
This sequence comes from uncultured Halobacteriales archaeon, assembly GCA_964628745.1. Classification (GTDB taxonomy): domain Archaea; phylum Halobacteriota; class Halobacteria; order Halobacteriales; family Hikarchaeaceae; genus CAZVOR01. Next base: position 3,761 of record CAZVOR010000058.1, on the reverse strand, counting down.
GAGCAGCCGCTCGCGCCGGTCGATGGCCGACTCGACCTCCCGCAGCCGGCCCGTGACCGCACTTCGCGCCCGCCGGTAGCGCCGTCGGGCGGCCCGGCGGTCCTCCAGCAGCACGGCCTTCGCGGCCGCCGGCTCGAGCGCCTCGCGGGCGCGCTCCATGTCGTCGGGGGACAGCCGGCGCTTGTCCAGCAGCTCGCCCACCCGCTCGAACGCCTCCCGGGCGAGCAGGTCGTCGGGGAGGCGCTCGACGCGGGTGACGAGCTCGTCCTGGAAGGCGACGTACGCCTCGAACGCCTCGCGCCCCGACCCCGTCGCCTTCCCGTCGTTCTCCTCGATGAAGGCCAGGAACGACTCGTGCGCGTCGGCGACCGCCCGGAGCGCCGCCTCGCCCGCCTCCTCGACGGCGGCCTCGGCCCGCTCGACCTCGTCGGCGGCGGCCGCCAGCTGAGCGACGGGGCCGTCGGTGGCCGGCGTGGCGGTGGCGTCGGGCATGTGGGCTCAGCCGTAGACGTCGTCCGGGTCGAAGACCGGTTCGGCGAGGACCTCGCCGCCGAGCGTCCGGTGGAAGCACGACCGGTGGCCGGTGTGGCACGCGCCGCCGGCCTGGTCGACGAGGTACAGCAGGGCGTCGCCGTCGCAGTCGACCCGGACCTGGGAGACGCGCTGGACGTGCCCGCTCGTCTCGCCCTTCTGCCAGAGCTCGTCCCGGCTCCGCGAGCGGTAGTGCGCCAGCCCCGTCTCGACGGTCCGTTCGACGGCCTCGGCGTCGACGTACGCGAGCATCAGGACCTCGCCGGAGTCGGCGTCCTGGGCGACCGCGGGGAGCACGTCGGCCCCGTCGAAGGCGAGGTCGACGCCGTCCGCTGACATGGCCGACCGTCGGTGCGGCGCCCGGATAGGCGTTTCGTCCGCCGGGCGGCTACGCGATTCCGGCCGCCACGAGGACGGCGTAGAGCAGGTCGCCGAAGCCGAGCCCGAACAGCAGGCCGGCGAACATCGGCACGAGGTAGGGCAGCCCGGGCGAGACCCACACCCGGTCGGCCCGCGAGAGCAGGTCGAGCCCGTCGCGCAGCTGCGACGGGGTCGTCCCGTAGGCGCTCCCGACGGCGTCGAGGAACGCCTCGGCGCCCCAGGGGTCGGCGTACGCCCACGGGTCCTCGGCGGGCCCGGTCGGCTCGACGGCCAGGCCGGGCTCGAGCCGCTCGGCGGGGTCGAGCACGCCGTCGGTGGGGTCGCCCGGGTCGTCGGGGAGCGTCGAGGGGTCGCGCATCTCCGTCGGGCGCTCGCGAAGGTCGACCAGCGAGGCCCGCCGCCACCGCAGGTACATCCGGACGGCGTCGAGGTCGAGCCCCTGCAGCGCGCGGCCGTCGGTGGTCTCGACGACGCGGCCGTGCGTCTCCGGGAGCGCGGTCCAGCGCACCCGCTTCGCCCGCAGCATCGCCGGCGAGACGGTCCCCCCCGCCAGGTTCGTGGCGGCCAGGACGAGGGGGTACGCCAGGCCGAGCAGCGCGCCGTTCGTGACGGCCGAGACGGAGAAGACGCCGAGCGGCGGGCGGAGGACCGGCAGGACCGTCCCCGCGACCGCGTAGGCCGGGTAGGTGGGAAAGAGCACGGCCAGGGCCACGAACGCCTTCGCGTCGGCGCCGCCGACGAGGTGCAGCCGGTGGAAGCCGTAGGCCAGCGGGACGAGGAGGCCGACGCTGACGCCCGCCCTGAGCAGGTACAGCCGGGCGGCGGCCGGCGGCCCGTCGACCGCGGTCAGCCCCTCCCAGGCGAGCAGGCCGACGCCCAGGGCGACGAGCGGCCACCACGTCCGGCCGGGCACGCGCCGCGTCCGGTGGTCCCGCCAGGCGGCCCAGCCGAGGACGGGGACGGCGACCAGCCGGAGGAGGTCCGGCAGGGTGGCGACGCCCGCGACGACGGGCGGGTCGGGCGCGAGGGCGGCGAGCACGGTCGGCCGTCTCGGCGGCGGGGATTAACGGTTGCGGGGCCGCGGCGGTCGGGCGGTGAGCGGAGGTCGGTCGGCGAGGAGGCGGCCGGACGGGAGGGGAGATGCCGGCCGGGGGCGGCCGGGGGACGGCTCCCGACCCACGGGCCGGGAGCGCGGGCGAAACGGGGCCGGACGACGGGGCGGACGGTAGCGAGCCGCGCGGAGGACGCGGTTCCGGAGGCCCGGACGACGCCGTTCGGCGGCTCAGATGACGCGGTTCTGGAGGTAGTCGAGGTGCTTGGCGTTGTAGACGATCTGGACGTCGTCGGTCTCGGGCGAGCCGATGCAGGTCAGCCGGACGTTCCGCTCGTCGACCTCCTCCTGGGAGAGGATCTGCTGCATGTCCATGTCGATCTCGCCCTCGGTGATGATGGCCGCGCAGTTGGCGCAGGCGCCGGCCCGACAGGAGAAGGGCCAGTCGTAGCCCTGGGCCTCGGCGGCCTCCAGGATGTACTCGCCCTGGTTGACCTCGATGGTCCCGTAGTCCTCGTCGTCGAGGCCGGCGTCCGCGGCCTTGTCGAAGAGGTCGTCGTCCTCCAGCGACCAGCCGTGGTCGTCCAGCACTTCGTAGTTGAGGTATTCTACGTTGGGCATCGGTCCAGGATTGGCGGCGCGGCCCCTAAGTGCTTGCCTTTCACGCCGGTCGCCTTCCGGCCGTTTCCGCCGGATTCGGGCCCGACCGGCCCCGGAGGACCGACAGGCTTTCCCGCCGACCCGGCACAGCCCACGGCATGTTCCCGTCGTTCGAGGTGGTCCCCGCGGTCGACGTCCAGGACGGCCAGGTCGTCCAGCTCGTCGGCGGCGAGCGCGGCTCGGGACGGCGGTACGGCGACCCGGTCGCGGCCGCCGAGCGGTGGGTCGACGCCGGCGCCCGGACGCTGCACCTGGTCGACCTCGACGGCGCGTTCGACGGCGAGCGCCGCAACGCCGACGCCGTCGAGGCCATCCTCGGCGCCGTCGACGTCGACGTGCAGCTCGGCGGGGGCATCCGCACCGCCGACGACGCCCGCGACCTGCTCGACCGCGGCGTCGACCGGGTCGTCCTCGGCACGGCGGCCGTCGAGGACCCCGACCTCGTCGCCGAGCTCGCCGACGACCATCCCGAGGGCGTGATGGTGAGCCTCGACGCCCGCGACGGCGAGGTCGTCGTCTCGGGCTGGACGGCGGGCACGGGGCTAGACCCGGCCGAGGCCGCGGCCCGCTTCGAGCGGCTGGGGGCCGCCGCCGTGCTGTTCACGGACGTCGACGTCGAGGGGCGGCTGGGCGGCGTCCGGACGGCGCCGGTCGAGCGCCTGGTCGAGGCGGTGGACGTCCCCGTCGTGGCCAGCGGCGGGGTGGCCGCCGTCGAGGACGTGGTGTCGCTGCGACGGGCCGGCGCGGCGGCCGTCGTCGTCGGGACGGCGCTGTACGAGGGGCGCTTCGCGCTCGCCGAGGCCCAGCGGGCGGCCGACGCGGCGGGATAGCGGCGATTGGGAGCGAGACGTCCGGAGCGGAACCGCCTTGTAGGCGGCCCGTCTCGGGTAGGCCATGAGCGAGCGAACCGCCGCCGCGACGCGCGAGACGGCGGAGACGGCCGTCGAGGTGACGCTCGCCCTCGACGGCGACGGCGACGCGACCGTCGACACCGGCGTCGGCTTCCTCGACCACATGCTCGAGGCGCTGGCTGCCCACGGCCTGTTCGACCTGACGGTCCGCGCCGAGGGCGACCTCGACATTGACGAGCACCACGTCGTCGAGGACGTCGGCATCGTGCTCGGGACGGCGCTCGACG
>CAZVOR010000057.1:0-12930 GCA_964628745.1 uncultured Halobacteriales archaeon | reverse complement strand
AGCCGTTGACGATGAAGTAGCCGCCGGGGTCGGCGGGGTCCTCGCCGATGGCCACCAGGTCCTCGTCGGAGAACTCCGCGATGTTGCACTTGGCCGACCCGACCATGATCGGCATCCGGCCGACCTTGGTCTCCGACTCGTCGAGCACGCGCTCTTCCTCCTCGTCGCCGCCCTCGACGATGCGCATCTCCATGAAGACGGGCGCGGCGTAGGTGATGTTCCGCAGGCGGGCCTCCTGGGGGTAGAGCAGCTCCTCGGAGCCGTCGGCCTCGCGGACCCGGGGGGTGACCACGCGGACGTTCCCGAGCTCGACGAACACCGGCTCCTCGTCCTCCTTGTCGCCGATGTCCGTCTGGATGGTCTCCTTCTCGTCGACCACCTGCTGCATGCCGCGCGTCAGGAAGTTGTTAAAGGAGCGGTAGTGGTGCTCGGCGAGCCGCTCCTCGGCGAAGTACTTCCGGGATATCAGGCGTCGGTCCGCCGTCTGCATCACTCGACCACCAGTCGGTAGACGGTCGCCGTGTCGGTGGTGCGAGAGTCCCGGACGATCTGGATCACGTCGCCGACCGCGGCGTCCTCGGGCAGCGCCGGGTCGGAGCGCTTGATCTTGGGGAGGTCGGTGCGTTCGATGTCGTACTCCTGGAGCACGCCATCGAGGACATCCTCCTCGACGATGGCGTGCTCGGGGACGAGCGTGTGCTGGCTTACGTCAACCATGGTTGGTGGTGGGGGAGAAGGCACTCACGAGAGACTACGGGCCATATCGGTGGCAGGCATTTAAGACTTGCCAAGTGAGCCGCACGGCTCGCTACCTCCGGGGCGAGCCGAACAGACTGTCGCTCACGCCCGATGGCGCCGCGTTGGGCCGCGGACACCAAATACCTTGTCACCGGGTGGCTCGGCCGGCATGGCCTCACGACGGGACCGGAACGCATCGTCGCTCCGGAGCCGCCCGGCGGTCGCTCGCGGCCGGCCCGTCCGAGCCTGGTTGGAAAGCCTTAAGACTGCAAGCAGGATAGGTCGCAACGCACGACTGCCCGGGTGGTGTAGTGGCCTATCATTTGTCCCTGTCACGGACAAGACGCGGGTTCAAATCCCGCCTCGGGCGCTTCTGCGAGGAACGGGCGTGACGGAGCTCCGCTCTCGGGCCAAGCCGGGGGGTACCTGGATGGAAGGGCCCTGCGGGCCGATATGCCCTGCTTGCATACTCATACCCTCGTTTTACCCCTCTTCCGCTGGTTGAAGTAACGTATGCCGGACGACCAATACGAGTGCAACATGTGCGGCGCGACGTTCGACAGCCAGGAGGAACTCGAGGAGCACAACCGGAAGGAACATCCCGAGCAGAGCCAGGAGATGTAAACTCCGGCCGGAGTCGTCACGGCCGAGCGTGGACCGGGATTCGTCCTCCGCTGGGAGGACCCTGCTTCGTCCTCTATCGGACGCTCCCCCTCCGCAGGCTCGCGTGAAGGGGACGACCGTCCGTCACAGCGACCAGCGTCATCGCATTCGACGGGGGCCGGACGCGCCGTTCTATCAGCCGTCCCGTCCGACGACGCGACACCCTGGACGCCCCGAGAAGCGCGACGCGTTTCCGGTGTTCGCCCGAGCGCCTCGCCCTCGCGAACAGCACTCTACTTCGCGAACGCTTCCCTCCTCACCTCGCCGTACTAACCGGTGAACGCGTCGTCCGCCTCGCGCTCCCCGAGCACCCACTCCAGCTCCTCGATCGCGCGGAGGATGGCCACCTCCGTCTCGTCCTCGGCGGGCGAGGCCGGCGGGTCGTGGGCGTCGTACTCCACCTCGAGCGCCGCGATGCGTTCCCTGACCGCCGCCTCGTCGCGCATCAGCCCCACCGCCGTCGCGCGGTCGAGTCGTCCATGCGTCGGGCGACGGACCCGACCGCCCTGAATCTTACGCGTGCCCGCCAGCCCGCCGTTGGAGTCACGCGGGCCGCAGGGTCGAGACGCGCGCGTTCTCCTTCACCAGGAGGCCGCCGTCCCCGACGGCCAGGGGGACGCGACCGAGCGACTCGACGAGCAGGGTCGGGTGGAAGGCGCCGCGCTCGCGGACTTCGCGGCGGGTCGAAAGCCAGCACGCGGCGCCGTCGACGAGCCGCTCGTTGTACTCGACGAGGTAGCCCCCGGGGTCGAGGTGCCACCAGCCGTAGTCGTCGTCCGCGTTCCGGAGGTGGGTCTCCCGCGGCGACGCGTCGGCCGGCTCGAGCTCGCCCCCGCCGAAGTCGACGCGGCCGGGGCCGACGTGGTCGTACACGGCGGCGACGGTCAGGTCCACGCGCCCGTCGCCGACCTGGGTGTCGGCGTGCACCAGCCCCGCGACGGCGTCCGCGAGCGGTTCGGGATCGGTCATGGCTCCGTGCGCGGTTACGTCTCCGGCGGAAAAAGCGTGCGGACGGACGGGCCGGCGAGATCGGAGCGAGGGATGGATCGGGTCGAGTGCGGCACCCGCCGTCCGCCGTCGACGGCGCTCAGCGGACGCCGTACTCGAGGTTCTCTATCAGGCGACCGACGAACAGCCCCAGCCGCGGCGAGACGACGTCGGGCTCCTCGGTCAGCACCTGCACGGGCTGGGACCGCAGCGTCCGGACGAACCCCTCGCCGAGGGTCATGCTCTCGATGGTGTCGACGACGTCGACGGTCAGGCCCTCGTCGGAGGTGTCGAGCTCGGGGTAGTTGCGCTTCTCCCAGTCGTCGTAACGGATGGTCCAGGCGGACCCGCCGACGATGTCGAGGATGGTGTCGACCGGGCCGACCTCGATGCGGCCGACGTCCGCCTCGACGTAGACGGTGCCGTCGTCGACCGAAAGCGGGTACCGGGTCACGGTCGGTTCCCCGCCGTCCCCGGCGCAGCCGGCCCGGTTGGCGTCACGCCCATGCTCCCCCGGTCCGTCGACGGTACGACGCCGGGCGGTAATAGTGTTGGCGGGGAGCTGGGCGCCGACGCGGCGATACCCGCGTCTCTCGCGGTCCGTCGGACCATTCAAGGCGGCGGGCGGCGACTCGGCGCACCGGGATGACGGACGGGGGCGGCGGGTCGGGCGACGGCGGGGCCGAGCTCGACGCCACGACGACGTTCCGGCAGTTCTTCGCGCTGCGACGCGACGTGCTCGTGCTCTCGCTGGCGATGTTCGGCTTCTCGCTCGCGTTCCAGATGACCGGCCGGTACCTCCCGGAGTACCTCAGGGTGCTCGGGGCGGGCGCGGGCGTCATCGGCCTCTACGGCAGCCTCGGGAACCTGCTCGGGGCGGTCTACCCGTATCCCGGCGGCGCGGTCTCGGACCGGATCGGCTCGCGGGCCGCCCTGACGGCCTTCGGCGTGCTCTCGACGGTCGGCTTCGGGCTCTGGCTGGCCGCGCCCGCCCTGGCCGGCGTGTCGGTGGCGGGCGCCGCCGTCCCGGCCTGGGCCTGGCTGTTCGTCGGCCTGGTGCTCGCGCAGGCCTGGAAGTCGCTCGGGCTCGGGGCGACGTTCGCCGTCGTCAAACAGAGCGTGCCGCCGGACCGGCTGGCGACGGGCTTCGCGAGCACGGAGACGTTCCGCCGCGTCGGCTTCCTCGTCGGGCCGCTGCTCGCCGCGGGGCTGCTCGCCGCTTCGCCGACGTTCGTCGGCGGCTTCGGCCGCGTGCTCGCGCTCGCCGTCGGGTTCGGCCTGGTGGCGACCGTCGTCCAGCGCGTGCTCTACGAGGCCGGCGCGGACACCGTCGGGAAGTCGTTCGGCGGCCTCGACGCGCTGCTGGCGGACCTCCGGTCGCTGCCGTCCCCGCTGCGGCCGCTGCTCGTCGGGGACACCCTCGTGCGGTTCGCCAACGGCATGGTGTACGTGTTCTTCGTCATCGTCGTCACCGACTTCCTCGAGGTCGGGCTCGTCGTCGACGGCGTCGACCTCGGCCCGGCGGCGTTCTTCGGGGTCCTGCTCGGCGTCGAGATGGTCGTCGCGCTGCTGACGATGGTGCCGGTCGCCAACCTCGCCCGGCGCGTCGGCCTGAAGCCCGTCGTCGGGCTCGGCTTTCTCGTCTACGCCGTCTTCCCCGCGCTGCTCATCACCGCGCCGGCCGACCCGCTGGCCCTCGTCGTCCTGTTCGCGTTCTCCGGGCTGCGATTCGCGGGCCTGCCGGCGCACAAGGCGCTCATCGTCGGGCCCGCGGCGGCCGGCGCCGGCGGCCGCGTGACGGGAGCGTACTACCTCGGGCGGAACGTCGTCGTCATCCCGAGCGCGGCGCTCGGCGGCTGGCTGTACGGCCAGGACCCGGCGGCCGCGTTCGGCCTGGCGTCGGCGGTCGGCCTGGTGGGCACGGCGTACTTCCTGGCGTTCGGCGAGGAGTTCGAGGCGTACGCGTGAGGAGTTCGAGGCGTACGCGTGACGGGGGAGGCGTACGCGAGATGGCGGGCGGTAGCGCGGCGGCACCCGCCGGCAGGGGAGACTGCCGTCGCGGTGGAGACGTTCAGAACAGCCCGAGGGCGAAGCCGAGGCCCATCCCCACCAGCACGACCGCCGAGACGGTCGGGAAGTGCGCCGCGTACCGCTCGACGCGCTCCTCGTACCGGCGGTAGCCCGCGACGAGCAGCATCGTCAGCCCCACCAGCGCCACCATGACGGCGAGGGCGTAGACGACCATCAGCTCGAGGCAGAACGCGGCGCCCAGGCACAGCCCGATGATCTCGAACTCCTCCTCGTGGACGAAGCCGAGCACGAACGCGGTCCAGACCAGCCCCCAGAGGCCCGTCCGGTCGAGGTCGTCGGCGGACAGGTGGCGGTGAGCGTCGTCGGGCGAGTGGTCGTGGCCGTTGTCCTGGTGGCAATCATCCTCGTTCGGGTGGCCGTGGGCACCGTGCCGGTGGCCGTGCCCGCCGTGTGCGTGCCCGCGCCGGTACTCCCGGACGCCCAGCGCGACGAGGAGGGCGCCGGCCACGACGCCGAGCGGGCCGCCGACCGGCACCCCGAGCACGGCCAGCGGCTCGTTCAACCGGTCGAGCCGCAGCGCGGACTTCGCGAGGAAGAACGCCCCGACGACCGCCAGCGAGCTCGCCAGGTGGCCCAGACCGAGCAGGACGCTCGCGGCCAGACCGCGTCGCCACTCGTCCCCGCGGTCCAGCGCGTAGGTGGCCGCGATGGGCCAGCCGTGCCCGGGCTCGGCGCCGTGGACCAGCCCGAGCAGCGCCGCGCCGCCGAACACCGGCAGCGACCCGGGCGGCCACCAGGGGACCATCCGCCGGAGGTTCCCCCCGCCCCTCGAAGAGGGTTGTTATGACCGAGCCGGGGGTTCCGTCATACGCCCGGGCTCCGGCAGCCGCTCCGCCCCGGACTCCGCCAGCCCGACCGCCCCCGAGATCCGGCAGCACTCCACCCCCGGTTCGTGCCTCCCGTCCCCGACGCGCCCCCGCCGACCGGAACGCTCAGGCACGCGGCGGCCGAGGGCCGGGCCATGCGGACGAGCCTCCACATCCCCGACGACGTCCTGGCCGACTTCGACGCGACCTGGCGCGCCGAGGGGCTCGACTCGCGCTCGCGGGCGGTCCGGGAGGCCATCGGCGAGTACGTCGAGCGCCACGTCCGGCTCGAGTCCGTCGCGGGCCCGGTCGCGGCGGTGGTCGCCTACGACTACGACCACGACGAGGTCGGCGAGCTCTACGCCGTCCAGCACGAGTACGGCGACGTGGTGACGGCGACGAGCCACGTCCACCACGGCGAGTGGTGCCTGGAGACGCTGTCCTGTGCGGGCCCGGCCGAGCGCGTCCGCGGGCTCGTTTACGCGCTCCGGGACTTCGACGCGGTCAACCGGGTGAAGGTGCTGCTGCTCGCCGACGCGTGAGGCGGAGGGAGGGGGGAGCGACGCGGCTCGCGGCGACGACACGACCGCCGGCCCGCCTCAGACGTCCCCGCCCGCCTCCCAGTCGATCCAGTCCTGCTCCCAGCCGCGGCGGCGCTCGGCCGCCCGGTCGTGGAGCTCGCGGTCCTCGCGGGCGGTCCGGTTGCGCTCGAGGCCGCCGGCCTGCTCGCCGTCGACGAGCAGCGGCGTAAAGCGGACCGGCCCGAGCCGCGCCGGCTCCGCGTCCGGGCCGTCGAAGGCGGCCAGCGACTGCTCCCTGGCACCGAGCGGCATCACGAGCCGGCCGTCGTCGGCGAGCTGGTCCCGCAGCGCCCGCGGCGGGCGGACCGCCGCGGCCTCGACGAGGATGCGGTCGAACGGCGCGTACTCGGGCAGCCCGTCGGCGCCGTCGCGGCAGTCGACCAGCGCCTCGCCGTAGCCCGTCCGCGCGAGGTTCCGGCGGGCCTCGAGCACGAGCGGCCGGGAGATGTCGACGGCCGAGACGCCGGCCGCGCCGACGACCTCCGCGACGACGGCCGCGGTGTAGCCCGTGCCCGCCCCGACGACCAGCACGCGGTCGCCGGGCTCGGGCGACAGCGCCTCGAGCAGCCGGGCGGCCAGGCTCGGCGCGATGACCGTCGTCCCGCGCTGCTCGAACGGCCGGTCCTCGTACGCCGCCTCGGGCGGGGCGGGGACGAACTCGTGGCGCGGGACGGCGCGCATCGCCACCATGAGGGCGTCGCGCTCGAGCACCCCCTTGGAGGGGTGGGCGAGCCCCTCGACGAGGTCGTCCCGGAGCACCGCGAGGTCCATGGTCGGCGGGAGGGGACGACCCGCCTTGAATGAAGCGGCTGCGCGGACCTAGTCTCCGCCGCGCATCGGGACGAAACGGACCCCGCCCCGGCGCTCGCGGTCGAGCGTGCCGTCCTCGCGCTTGTCCGCGCGGACGAGCACCTGGCGGCCGGTCCCGAGCGGCCCGAGCAGCCGACCGCCCGGCCGGACCTGCTCGACGACGGCGTCGGGGAACTCGGCCGCGGCACAGGTGAGGTAGGCGGCGTCGTAGGGGGCGTGCTCCGGCCAGCCCGCGTGGCCGTCGCCGGCCCGCACCGACACGGCGCCGTAGCCCAGCTCGGCGAGCCGCTCTCGGGCGGCCTCGGCGAGCTCGTCGTGGTACTCGACGCTCGCGACGTGCTCGGCGCCGACGACCTCGGCGGTCAGCGCCGCGTGGTAGCCACAGCCCGTGCCGATCTCGAGCACGCGCTCGCCGGGCGAGAGTGCGAGCGCGTCGAGCATCTCGACGACCATGTGCGGCGCGCTGATGGTCTGGCCGCTGCCGATGGGCAGCGGCCGGTCCTCGTAGGCCGCCTCGAGCTGCCGCTCCGGCACGAACGCGTGGCGGGGCACGGCCAGCAGTGCCTCGCGGGTCGAGGGCCGGCTGATGCGGCCCGCCAGCCGCTCGACCAGGCGCTCGCGGGCCGCCTCGGGGTCGGTCACCACGCCGACCACGCGCGGCCGCCCGGCTCCCGCGCGTAGACCCGGCGGACGTCCTTCGCCGGCACCGCGTCCCCCTCGCGCTCGAACGTCCGCGTCGGGTAGCCGCCCGCGTCCTCGCGGACGAGCACCCGCTCGACGGCGAACCGCTCGTCGCCGAACGACTGGGTTTCGCCGACGACGAACTCGTGGTCGCCCGGCACGGCCACGGCGACGCTCCGCGTCTCGTCGTGGCGGCCGTCGGCGGGGTGGACCGTCACGTTGACCTCGACGTTGTCCACGCCGCGGGTCCAGACCGTCTCCACGTCGCGGATGGTCGCCTCGTCGACCCGCCGCTCGGGGGCGGTCTCGATGCCGGTCACGCGGACGGACTGCAGCACCTCGTCGTCGTCGACCACGAACTCCTCGCCGACCGCGATGGACTGGTCGGCCGGCGCGTCGACCGTCGCGGTGAACGACTCCCCGCCCTGCGAGACCACCACGGAGAGCGGCACCGTCTCGCCCGGTTCGAGGGCCACCTTGTGGACGTGGCCGCAGTCGCCGCACCTGACGGTCGCCCGGCCGCCCGGCTTGAGCACCTCGTGGGCCGTCTCGGCCCCGGGCGAGCACGCCGGGCAGGGGGTCGCCACGCGCTCGCTCGCGTCGGTCATTACCGGGCCCACGCGCCCCGCGGCAAAAAGCGCGTGGAGTCGCCCGCGCCGTCCACGCGGCCGTGCGGCCGCCGCCCGGCCCGGTCCCTACGCTCGCGGCAGCTCGACCGGCTGCCCGTCGGCGGTGACCGTCGGCTCCCGGAGCACGCCGTCGAGGTGGATGGGCGCCTCGACGTCGCCGCCGATGCCCGCGTCGTCGCCGATGGCCACGTGGACCGTGCCCGCGGCCTTCTCGTCGAGCAGGACGCTGCCGACCAGCTCGGCCACGCCGACGTTCGTGCCGATGCCCAGCTCTGCGAGGTTGTAGGCGGCCGGGCCGGCGGTCCCGGCGGCGGCCTCGACCGCTTGCCGGAGGGCGTCGTCCTCGATGCGCGTCACCTGGCCGTCCTCGACCTCGAAGACGACGGGCTCGTCCACGAGCCCCTGGCCCGACATCGTGCCGTCGACGACCACCCGGCCGTCGCCGGACGCCGGGCTGAGGTAGACCTCCCCGGCCGGCAGGTTCGAGAAGTCGCCCGGCTCGTGGTTGATGCCGGTGTCCTCGTGCCACCCGCGGTCGCCGCGCTCGACGGCGAGGTCGGTGCCGGCCGGCGTCGTCACCCGGACCGTCTCTGCGTCGGCCACCTGGTCGAGCACCGCCGCGCAGTGCCGGGCGATGGCGTCGTAGTCGGCGTCGAGCCCGGCGACCATCACGTCCTCGGTGACGCCGGGCAGCGTCGCGCCGCGGACGCCGGCCTCGGTGGCCGCGCTCCGGGCGCGGGTGTGGCTTACGCTCTTCGTCGTCGGCGCGAGGAAGACGTCCGTCTCGCGCATCGCGGCGGCGACGGGCCGCGGGGGCTCCTCGCCGTGCTGCTCGCCGGGTGGATAGCGCGCCAGCGTCACGACCGCGCCGGCCTCGAGCGCGGCGTCGTACAGCGCCTCGCCGATGGGGAGCCGCTCGTCGTCGGTGACGACCGTGCAGCTCTCCCCGGGCCGGACGGCCATGCACTGGTCGACGGCGGTCGCGGCCGCCTCGCGGAGGCTCATGGGCGGGCGTTCCAGCCGCCGGCCGTTAGCGCTTCTGGTCGGCGGACTCCGGTCCGGTCCCCGTCGGCTGGAGCCGCCGGGTGCGGACAGGTCCCGGGCGGGCCCTCGCCCCGCCTCGAAACGATTTTACGCGCACCAGCAGGACTCACACCCATGATGCGCGTCGCGGTCAACGGGTACGGGACCATCGGCAAGCGCGTGGCCGACGCCGTCGCGGCCCAGCCGGACATGACGCTCGCCGGCGTGGCCAAGACGCGGCCGAACCACGAGGCCCGGACCGCCGTCGACCGCGGCTACCCGCTGTACGCGGCGGTCGCGGAGCGCGCCGACCGGTTCGACGAGGCGGGTATCGAGCTGGCCGGGATGGTCGACGAGCTCGTGGCCGACGCCGACGTGGTCGTCGACGCCTGCCCGTCCGGCGTCGGCGAGGCGAACCTCGACCTGTACGCCGAGCACGACGTTCCGGCGCTGCTGCAGGGCGGCGAGTCGGCCGAGGCCGCGGACGTCTCGTTCAACGCCCGGTCGAACTACGACCGCGCCCGGGGCGCGGACGTCGTGCGCGTCGTCTCGTGCAACACGACGGGCCTCTCGCGGCTCGTCGCGCCGCTGTCGGAGACCTACGGCATCGAGAAGGTCCGGGCGACGCTGGTCCGGCGCGGCGGCGACCCCAGCCAGAGCGGCCGCGGCCCCATCAACGACATCCTCCCGAACCCCGTCCGGCTGCCCTCGCACCACGGCCCGGACGTGCGGACCATCTTCCCGGACCTGGCCATCGACACGCTCGGGCTGAAGGTGCCCGCGACGCTGATGCACATGCACAGCGTGAACCTCACGCTCGAGGCCGAACCCTCGGCGGCCGACGTCCGCGAGACGCTCGCCGCGGAGGACCGGCTGTTCCTCATCGACGAGGGGTACGACATCGACGGCACGGGCGCGCTCCAGGAGTTCGCGCTCGACGCCGGCCGGCCCCGGGGCGACCTCTGGGAGAACGGCATCTGGGCCGAGTCGGTCTCGATGGCCGGCGCCGACTGCTACCTCTTCCAGGCCATCCACCAGCAGTCCGACGTCGTCCCCGAGAACGTCGACGCGGTCCGCGCGGTGCTCGGCGAGGCCGACGCCGCGGAGAGCATGGCGACGACGGACGAGGCGCTCGGCGTCGGCGAGCTGTAGCGGCGGGCGGGGACCGCGAGCTGTTGGCGGCGTCGACGGGGCCCACGTCCCGCAGGCGGCGCCGACGTGGCACGCCTCCCGGCGCGCCGGTCGGGCGCCGCGGTCCGAAGCCTTTTGCGCGCGGTAGCCCTACCCGGCGACATGAGACGGAATCCCGACGACCCGTTCGACGACCTCTTCCGGCAGCTCGAGCGGTTCATGGACGACGTGATGGGCGGCGGCGGGTTCACGGTGCCCGGCGGTCCGGACGGCCCCGACCCCGCCGGGGCCGACACCCACGTGGACGTCCACGAGTACGACGACCACGTCACGGTCATCGCCGACCTCCCCGGCGCCGGGAAGGACGACATCGACCTCGCGTGCGACGGGACGGTGCTCACCATCCGCGCGGAGAGCGAGCACCGGCGCTACGACGAGCGGGTGGAGCTGCCCGCCGCCGTCGACGAGGAGTCCGCGCGCGCGAAGTACAACAACGGGGTGCTCGAGGTCCGCTTCGAGCGCGCCGACGGCGGCTCGGCCAGCATCGACATCGAGTGACGGCGGCCCGTCGCCGCCGTTCGGTCGCGCCTCGGCCGCCCCCCGGACGGGAGGTCGTCGTCCCTCAGCCCCGCTCGGCCGTCGCCCGGACGAGCGCCGCGAGCCGGTCGTAGAAGCCGGGCTCGTACTTCGAGGCCGCATCGACGGTCGGTCGGGCGTTCGTCTCGTTGACCACCGCCCGCTCGCCGTCGGCGAGCAGGTCCACCCCCAGGAACGGGACGTCGAGCGCGCGGGCGGCGCCCTCGGCGAGCTCGCGCAGCTCGGCCGGGAGGTCGACGCCCCGGGCCTCGGCGTCCCGGTGGACGTTGCGCTTCCAGCGGCCGGCCGCGCGCTCGGCGTCGGGCAGGCGCCGCTCGACCGCGCCGGCGTACGTCCCGTCGACCACCATCGCCCGGTAGTCGACGGCGTCGGGGACGTACGACTGCACGAGGAAGGACTTGTCGCCCGTGGCGGGGAACTCGTGGACGAGCGCGAGGTAGTCCGCCAGGCCGAGGAAGGAGTCCAGGTCGTCGGCGCGCGCCACGCCCACCCCGCGCGTCGCCGAGTTCGGCTTCACGACGGCGGGCGGGCCGACCCGCTCGAACGCCTCGCGGAGCGTCGCCTCGTCGGCGGGGTTCGAGACGAGCACCGTCTCCGGCGTCGGCAGGCCGGCCCGGGACAGCCGGACGAGCGCCCCGGCCTTGTTCCGCGAGGCGAGGACGGCGTCGCGGTCGTTGACCCACGGCACGCCCAGGAAGGCGTCGGCGACCGCGCCCTCGAGCAGCCGCGGCGGGTAGACGAAGCCGACGTCGAAGCCCTCGAACGCGTCGGGCGGGTCGGCGAGCGGGAGCGCCCGGCCCTCGGTGGTCACGTGGACGGCCTCGATGCCGCGCTCGGCCAGCGGCGCCCGGACGCGCTCGAGGGTCTGGGCCGCCGTGGCCACGGCCAGCCGGAGCACGCCGGTCAGCGCCCCTCGAAGGCCGGCTCGCGGCCCTCGAGGAACGCCGCGACGCCCTCCTCGTGGTCCGCGGTGGCCAGCGCGACGCCCTGCGCGGCGGCCTCGTCGCGCATCGCCGCCTCGATGGACTTGCCGAGCCCCTCGCCGACCAGCCGCGCGGCGTGCCGGAGCGCGACGGTCGGCCCCTCGGCGATGGTCGCGACGAGGTCGGCGACCCGTTCGTCGAATTCGTCGGCCGGGTAGACGTGGTTGACGAGCCCGAGTTCGAGCGCGCGGTCGGCCGGGACCAGCTCGCCGGTGAGCACCAGCTCCTTGGCGACGTTCTCGCCGACGAGCCGGGGCAGCAGGTAGGAGGTGCCGGCGTCGCACGAGAGGCCGACCCCCCGGAAGCCGACCCCGATGGCCGCGCGCTCGCTGGCGAGCTGGAGGTCGCAGGCGAGCGCCAGCCCCGCGCCGGCGCCGACCGCCGGGCCGTCGATCTTCGCGACGGTCGGCACCGGGAACCGGTGGACCCGGCCGACCAGCCCGGCGGTCCGCCGCTCGACGTCCCGGACGGCCTCGTCGACGGGCCAGTCGTCCGCGAGCCGCTCGCGCATCCGCGCGACGTCCCCGCCGGCGGAGAAGGCACCACCGGCGCCGGTCACGACGAGACACCGGGCGTCGCCGTCCTCGACCGCGTCGAGCGCGTCGGTCAGCCCGGCGGTCACCTCGACCGAGAGCGCGTTCCGGCGGTCCGGGCGGTCCAGCGTGACGGTGGCGACCCCGCCGTCGACCGCGAGGCGGACGGGATCACCGGACATGCCGGCCTCCGGCGGTTCGACGCGGCCTGGGGCGGTCCGGCCCGCGGGTCGCTTGGCTGTCGACGGACATGTGCCCGTGGTGCCCCGACACGGTTGTAAGCGTTCCTCCCGGCCGGTGGCTGGGTTCTCTCCACTGCCCGACGGTCGTGGTGACCCAGCTCGTGCTATCCTGACCCGCTGGGCGGCGTCGAGACGATGACTTTCAACGTGCTCGTAATGGCCCTTGGTTTCGTGATCGTTGCCGGTGTTGCGTTCTTCCAAGCGAACGGACTTGCTGGTCTGTTCGCCCCCGCGGCCGGCTTTCTGACGTTGATTGCGACCGTCCTGGGGGCACTCCGGAACGCGTTGGTCGGACTGCTCGAGGACCTCGCGGTCTGAAGCACCGGGACGTCCGACGAGCGAAGATTGCTGCCGTCGTGTCTTCTCTATCGTGACGCCGACCTTACGCGATGAGGAGCTCCTCGCCGCGCTCGACGACGACGCGACATGGCGGCG
>CAZVOR010000056.1:0-13029 GCA_964628745.1 uncultured Halobacteriales archaeon | reverse complement strand
CCTCGACGTCGATGGCGTAGACGACGGCGTTCTCGTACCAGTGGTCCGCTGGGTCGGTCATGTTTCCGTGGTCGGGACGCCCGCCCGGACCGTCGCGAGGGGCGCACCAGGCGGCCGGTCCGGCGAGCGCGCGCCGGTCGGTCCGGACGCCCGCCGTCCGCTACTCGACGCGGTAGGTCACGGAGACGGTCGCCGAGACCGTCACCGGGCCGGGGTCGACCGCGGTCGCCTCCTCGCCGGCCCGCGCCCCGGCGAGGTCGGCCTCGGCCGCGACGTAGCTGACGTCCGCGGTCGTCGCCGACTGGACGCCAGCGACGGTGACGTCGCTCGCCGCGGCGATGACCTCGGCGTCCGCCCGGGCGTCGTCCATCGCGTGGCCGAGCGCGCTCGCGCGGAGGCGCCGTCGCGTCTCGTCGGTGAGCGTGAAGGTCACCCCGTCGACGCGGTTCGACCCGTTGGACACGGCCGCATCGACGACCGCCCCGGCTCGGTCGGCGGGGACCTCGATCTCGAAGCCGTGGGCCGCGCGGTAGCCGGCGACCGAACGCCCGTCGCCCGCGCCCTCATCGACCGGCCCGAGGTGGACGTACGTCGTCCGTACCTGGTCGTCCTCGATGCCGAGCTCCCGGAGCGCGGCGCGCAGCTCGGAGGCGTTCGTCGCGACGCGCTGGCGGGCGGCGTCGGCGTCCGGCGCCGTCTCGACGACGGCCACCCGCACGAGCGCGAGGTCGGGCGGGGCGGCGGCGTCCGCGGTCGCCCGGACGGTTATCGTCCGGTTGTCGGCCGCCTCGCCCGCCCCGCCCGGCTCCGTCTGCGCGACGGCGAAGCCGCCGGCTGCCAGCAGCAGGATGACGAAGCCGGCGACGATGACTTTCCGGTGGTTCATGGGCAGGTGGAGGCGTAGTCGCCCAGGTGGGGCGCCCACCCGGCGACGTCCTGGAGGGATGGGTCGGTCCGGGTCGAGCGTCGCGGGGGTCGGCGGGCCGGGCGGCGGTGGCCGGCGCCTTCGATCGGACGTCGCGTCGCCTCCGTGGCCCTCGCGGTCACGCGGGCAGGTCGGCCCTGAACCCAAGCCCCCTTAGTTAGGCGCCGAACAACGACGGTCCCGAGCGGACGTCATCGCGTCCCCGTGCGGCGGTTCCGGCGGCCCCGGTGCGCGCTCCGGGTCGCGGGCCGGCGGACTCCCGCCGGCGCGTGGGTGGTCCCTCCCACCGCGCGCGGCGGTCGGGCCCGGGACGGCGACCGACGACGCCGCGGGTTCCGGGGGGCCCGCGGTAGCAGCTTCATACTTAACGGGCCGCGCGGCCCCCTTCCGACGATGGGGGATCCGCCGACCGACGGGCGGCCGCTCGACCCCCGGTTCGACCCCGACTCGGCCGTGCTGGTGCTCGCGCCGGCGATGGGACGGAGCGGCGACGGGCCGTGCCTCGAGCTGCTGGCCGGGCCCGACGCTCGTTCGGCGAACGTCCTGTGCCTCGAGTACACCCGGTCGGCCGAGGCGTGGCTCGGCGACTTCGCGGCGTACGCGGGCGGGCCGCCGGCCGCGCTGGCGCTGGTCAGGGCCACCGGCGAATCGCCGCCCATCGACGAGCAGCCGCGCCGGGCCGACGGCGTGGTCGAGCGGACCGTCGACCCCTCGGACCTGACGACCATCGGCATCGCGGTCGCGAGCCAGCTGCGCGGCTGGGCGGGCTCCGACCGGCGGACCGCGGTCTGCGTCCACTCGCTGACCGCGCTGCTGCAGTACGCGGAGACGGGCCTGGCCTACCGCTTTCTCCACCGGCTGCTGGCGCAGCTGTCGTCGGCCGACGCGGTCACCCACCTCCACATGAACCCGGACGCCCACGACGAGCAGACGGTCTCGCTGTTCTCGACGCTGTGCGACGCGGTCGTCGAGGTCGACGCCGGCGGCGGCCGGCGGGTCATCGGCCGGGAATGAATGCCTCGAGGGCGGGTGGTGGTGGGGGGGGGGGCGACGGCGAGCGCCTCGCCGAACGGGGCGGCCCGACGGGGCCGTCAGTCGGATTCGGCGCGGACCGACGCCCGCCGCTCGGGGATCAGGTCGAGGTCCTCGTCGACGTCGCCGAGCACGAGCAGCGCGTAGTAACGCAGGTACGTCACCACGGGCACCCGCGCGAACGCGACGACCGCGAGCGTCGACAGGGCGAACAGCAGCCCGACGACGGCGAGGGCGGCCACGCCCGCCGGCGGGACGGTGACGTAGAGCGCGTAGCCGAGCAGCCCGAGGACGCCGAACGGGATGAGCAGCAGGACCGCGGCGAAGCCGACCAGGAACGCGACGAGGACGCCGCCGGCGATGCCGAGCACGAAGGCCACCAGCGCGTACGCGAGGTACTGCCACGGCTGGGCCGTGACGGTCGGCCAGAGCCGGCGCCAGCCGTCCAGCACGCCGCCGCCCTCGAGGACCATGATGGGGACGACGAAGGCGGTCGTGAAGCCGTTGACCAGCCCGACGAGCAGCCCGAGGACGAACAGCACGGGCAGGAGCAACAGCAGGGCGAACACGGGCGGGGCGGGCGACGTCGGCCCCGTCGCCGGTCCGGTCTCGACGACGACCGGCACGAGGTACAGCCCCGCGAGGACCGCGACGCTGCCGAGGACGAACAGCCCGAGCGCGAGCCGGAACCCGAACAGCCGGAGGCCCTGGCGCCAGCGGCGGCGCCACGACGCCCGGACGGTCACTGCCTCCTCGCGCAGCGCCTCGATGAGGACGAACTCCATGACCGAGCCGACGAACAGGAACAGCAGGCCGAGGAGGACGGCAGCCAGGACGACGAGCCCGGCGAGCAGCCAGACCCGCGGGCCGATGGCTCCGGGGAGCCCGGCGCCGTTCGATGGCCACTGCCCGGGCGGGACGTCGGACTGGGCGAGGTTGGCGTTCCAGCCGAACCCGCCGGCGAAGAACACCACGACGGCGAGCCGGACCCAGCGGGACCGGTCGAACGGCCACAGGAACGCCCGGGTGGCCGCGAGCGCGTCGTCGAGGTCCTCGAGGGCGTAAAGTGCCATAGCCGTGATACGTCGGGGCAGATTAAAAACGTACGCGATTCGGCCGGTCGGCGCGAGCGCCCGGTCAGGAGGGGACGGGCTCGACGCCGACGGACCCGTCGACCGGCCTGTCAGCGTGCCACACGCCCGCCGGCCTGCGTTCTACCGACCGCACGCGTCACTCGACGACCTGCCGCGTTCGGGAGAAGGCGCCGGACGGGTCGCTCGCGCCGGGACCGCCCGCTCGATGGCGGGCGCGGCCGGCGTACGTCAGCGGGATTACTGCGGCCGCGGGGCCGCGCGGCCGTCCTCGGACTCGGTGCGCTCGACGGCGACGTCCGCCGGGACGATCACGCGCGGACCGTCCGCGCCCGACAGCTCGATTCTGATGGACCGGGTCAGCTCGGGGACGGGGATGCGCCGGTTGCTGACTCCGTCGCTGAGTTGGATGTTGGCCATTGTGTGTTCACCGTGTCCGTCGCTGTCGCCCCACCACGATATAACGGGTCGACCCTGAGCTTCACTTCACGACTTTTCAGCCCGTTTCACCCGTTATCGTTGATTTCATCGCTCCAGGAAGACCCGTCGCAGTCGCCCGGTTTTCGCCAGTCCTCGAGGGACGCCCGCCCGGGTGCGGTGGGGCGGCCTGCAGGGGGTAGCGTCCCTCGGAATGGGCTCGCGGGTCCCCGCGCCGGTCGCAGGCGATGCGCCCCAGGGTCCATCGGGCGCCCGTCGGGCCCGGACGTCGGTCACTCCCCCGGCGCCGCGACCGTCCGCAGCGGGCCGCCGCAGCGCGAACAGGCCGCGCGGTACGAGGACGGCGCGAACCGCCGGCGGCAGCGCCGACACTCGAACTGGGACCTTCTGGCCGTTCGTCCGGAATTCATGGTGGTATCGTCTGTAACCGATTTCGATAAGTCTTACCACGACCGTTCGATCGTTTAATGCCGATTATATTGGAAGATTGTCCGATAGGGTCCCGCAAGTCGCGTCGACCGTCTCCGTCGGGACGAACCGGTCGACCCGCGGACGCGGCCCGCCCGGTCGGCGACCCACCCTTATTTGGTGGCCAGCGCCGACGGACCGCCATGGACACGGACCGGCTCGTCGAGCTCGCCCCGCACTACGCCGCGATGCTGGTGCTGGTCTTCCTCGCGCTCGCCGCCGTCGAGGCGATCGCCGGCGATCTCGACTTCTGGATGGAGCTCGTCGTCATCGTCCTCGTCGTCTTCGCGTACCGACCGCTCGTGCTGTGGCTCGACGTGGCGCCGAGCTCCTGGCGCGACCGCTGACCGCGGGGACCGCAACGCGGGGGGGGGACGACCGTCACAGCCGGGCGACCCGGAAACGTCGAGTTCGATTGGCACGTCCGCCGGTGTGGACGCCGGGACGGCCGGTCCGTGCCGGAGCAACCCGGGGAGAGCGCCCCGCCGACCCGCCGGGTGGCAGTGACAGACGTTATCTCACCAATCTTATATCTTCGCGACGCGTACGGACGGCATGGATTCCAACCCATCCGTCACCGAGCCGGGCGTCCGCGAGTTCTACCTCCCGGCGACGGCGCGCCTGTCGCCCGCAACCGGCCGAATCGAGCGGTTCCTCGCCGGCCTCGTGCCGCAGCGCGCCGACGAGACCCGGCGCGCCGTCGACGAGCGCCGCGTCCTCGGCTTCTACCTCCCCGCGACCTTCCAGCCCGCCGGGTCCGGACGCGTCCGGCGCGTCGTCGCGGCGCTGCGCCGGCGCGGCGCGGCGGTCCGGTCGGCCGTCGGTTCGAAGGTCCGGTAGAAGGTACCGCTGTTCCGTCCCCGTATCCGCCGACCGCCCGCCGCGCTAGCCGGCACTCGCCCGGAACACCTTCGAGTCCGTGACGCCGAGCCGGGCGCTCACTCGGCGCGCGGCCGGGCCGGCGTCGCCCCCGCCCGGGCGTCGCCCTCGAACAGCTCGTCGAGCGCGTCGAGGTGCCGGTAGTAGACGCTGCCGTGGACCAGCGGCCGCGCCGTCCGGCCGACCGTCACGCTCTCGATGCTCGGCGACGCCGCCGTCCCGCCCGTCGTCACGTCGACGGTGATGCGGCCCTTCGGGTGTCCGATGGTCACCGCGCCCTCGCCCGGTCGGACGACCTCGTTGGGGACGGTGTCCGGCAGCCGACAGGCCGCGGCCAGGCACATCGCGCCGGTCATCGCGTAGGCGTGGTGCGGCGTGCCGGTCGTGAAGATGCGCGCGGTGACGTCCACGCCGGCGGCGTCGACCCGGCCGCCGACGGAGTCGTCGTAGGACCGCGGCCCGGCGACGGCCGCGATCTGCGGGATGCCCGGTCGCCGCTCGGTCGCCTGCTCGGGTGACTCGACGAGGCCCATCGCCACGGCGCCGGCGGCCCGGATCCGCTCGACCCGGTCGACGAGGTCGGCGTCCGCACCGAGCTCGTCGGGCAGCTCCGTGCCCGACAGCCCGAGGTCGGCCGCCCGGACGAACACGTTCGGGTTGGCGGCGTCGACCAGCGAAACCTCGTAGCGCCGCCCGTCGACGGTCAGCTCGTCGGTCGCGTTCCCCGTGGGCAGCAGCGCGCCGGTGACGCCGCCGCCCGGGTCCAGGAAGCGCGAGTCGACGCGAGCGCCGGTGCCTGGCACGCCGTCGATGGCGTAGTCGCCGTAGACGGTCGGTTCGCCGCCCTCGACGGGGACGGCCTGCTCGACGACCGTCCGGGTGTTGGTGTTGTACAGGGTCAGCTCGGTGACCGGCTCGACGGCCTCGACCAGCCCCTCGAGGATGGCGTAGGTGCCGACGGCCCCCGTGAGGTTCCCGCAGTTGCCCGAGTAGTCGACGACGGGCTTGGTGACGGCGACCTGGCCGAACGTGTAGTCGACGTCGACGCCCTCGCGGTCGGAGGCCTCGACGACCATCAGCTTGCTCGTGTGGGAGTGCGACCCCCCGATGCCGTCGACCTGCAGCGGGTCGGGCGAGCCGAACAGCTCGAGCACGAGCGCGTCGCGCAGGTCGCCGGCGGGCGGGAGGTCCTCCGCGCGCACGAACAGCCCCTTGCTCGTCCCGCCGCGGACGAGCATGCCATCGACGCGGCCCTGCTGGCTCGACTCCGGCGTGGCGTCCATGGCCGGGCTTCGGGCTCGCGGGCTCATAAGCGTCCCCGTGCCGCCGCCCCGCGGCCGGCTGGCCGGCGCTGCTTCGTTACACCTGTCCGCCGCTGCCTCGACGCGCCGTCCGGCCGGCTCGCGTGCGACCTACCGCTCGTCCTCGTCGAGGGGAAAGCCCAGCTGCTCGCCCTCGTCGCCGCCGTCGGCGGGGACCCGCCGCCCCGGCGGCCCGGCGGTCGAATCGCGGACGAACGCCGGCGTCGAGCGCCCGCGGTCCGTCGGCCCGGTGGCGCCGGCGGCCAGTCCGGCGGCGACCACCGGGCCGAACAGCGCCGCCAGCGCGCCCAGCGCGTAGGCCCCGGCCAGAAGCACGACCGCGGGACCCGGGTCGGCGAGCGACGCCGGCGGCACGAAGGCGACGAACGCCGCGACGGCGACCGTCGAGAGCAGCACGCCGCCGCCGGCCGCGGCGCGCAGCCGGGGTCCAGCGGGAATCCGGGCGAGCAGCCCCGCGCCGGCGACGGGGAACGCGACGCCCGCGAGGGCGATGCCCAGCGAGAGCGCCGTCGACTCGGCGAACCCGACGGCCACGAGCCCGCCGGCGGTCACCCGGACGAGGCCCGGCGCGGCGACGGCGGCGCCGACGAACAGCAGGGCGGTCCCGAGGTAGAGCCGCCGCCGGGCGGGCGCGCCGGCCGAGCCGCCGTACGCGTCCCCGAGGCTTGGCATGCGCGACGGCTCGCCGCGCCGGTACAAAAACGTACGGCCGCGCGTCAGACGCCCGTCGGACCGCCGGCTGCGGCGCCCCGCGACGCGTGCCGCCCCGTCGGCGCCCGACGCGGGCGGTGACGCGGGTCGACCGGATGGTCGATCGACTCGTCGAACGCCTCGGCGGCGTCGGCGGCGGCCGCCTCGACCGCCTCGACGAGCTCCTCGAAGTCCGGGTTGTCGCCCTCGCGGACCCACCGGTAGGTCACGACGCCGTCGTCGTCGATGACGAACACGCTGCGCTGTGAGACGTCGACGAGGTCGTACATGCCCTCGTAGACCACGTCGTAGGCCTCCGTGACCTCGTGCGTCCAGTCCGAGAGCAGCGGGAACGGCAGCCCGAGCTCCATGCTCCAGACGTTCTGCGCGAACGGCAGGTCGACGCTCACGCCGTAGACCCGCGCGTCGATGTCCTCGAACGCCGTGATGCCGTCGCGGAACGTGCACAGCTCCTCGGTGCAGCCGCTCGTGAACGCCGCCGGCACGAACGCCAGCACGACGGGTCCGTCGCCGATGGCCTCGGAGAGGGTGAACGATTCGACGTCGTTGTACGCCTCGCCGCCCGCCAGGGGCACCGTGAAGTCAGGTGCCTGCTCGCCGACCTCGACCATGGGGGCTCCTCGGCGCGGCCGCTTATTAACCTGACCGGGGCCGTCGACGGCGAACCGGGCCCAGCCGCTCTCGGACCGACACCGCCTGTCTCTCGGACCGGCCCCGTCTCACTCGACCGTACCGGCCGGTCGCCGCTACAGCGCGTCCTCGACGTGGGCGGCGACCTCGTCGGGCGTGTCCCCGACGCGGACGCCCGCCGCCCGCAGCGCCTCGATCTTCGACCGGGCCGTGCCCGTCCCCGAGCCGGAGACGATGGCGCCGGCGTGCCCCATCCGCTTGCCCGGGGGGGCCGTCCGACCCGCGACGAAGCCGACGACGGGGGTGTCCATCTCGGCTTCGACGTAGGCGGCGGCCTCCTCCTCGTCCTCGCCGCCGATCTCCCCGCACAGGACGACGGCCTCGGTCTCCGGGTCGGCCTCGAAGGCGGCCAGCACCTCGACGAACTCCGTGCCGATGATGGGGTCGCCGCCGATGCCGACCGCCGTGGTCTGTCCGAGGCCGCGGTCGGTGAGGTTCGAGACGATCTGGTAGGTCAGCGTGCCCGACCGGGAGACCAGCCCGACCGGCCCCTCGGCGAAGACGTCGCCGGGGAGGATGCCGAGCTTGGCCTCGCCGGGCGTGATGACGCCGGGGCAGTTCGGCCCGACCAGCCGCGCGTCGACCTCCCCGAGCTTCCGGGCGACCCGCATCATGTCCTGGGTCGGGATGCCCTCCGTAATGGCCACCACCAGGTCGAGCGGCGCGTCGAGCGCCTCGAACAGCGCGTCGGCGGCGTACGCCGGCGGCACGAAGACGACCGAGGCGTCCGCGTCGTGCTCGACGGCGGCGCCCTCGACGGTGTCGTAGACCGGCACGCCGGCGACCGTCTCGCCGCCCCGGCCCGGCACCGCCCCGGCGACGACGTCGGTGCCGTACTCGGCCATCGCCTCGGCGTGGAACCGGCCCTCGCCGCCGGTGATGCCCTGGACCACCGTGCGGGTGTCCGAACCGACGAGGATGCTCACGCGCGCCACCTCCGGACGGCGAGGGGGCGGTCGTCGCGCGCCGGTCGACGGGCGACGGCGCTCATCCGGCCCCTCCCGCGAGCTCGACGGCCCGCCTGACCGCCGCCTCGAGGGTCGCCTCGACCTCGAACCGGTCGGCGTCGAGCAGCTCGCGGCCCTCGGCGGCGTTGGTGCCCGCCAGCCGGACGACGACGGGCGCCGGCAGCGTCTCGTACGCCGCGACGGCCTCGTTGATGCCGCGGGCGACCTCGTCGCCGCGGGTGATGCCCCCGAAGATGTTGAAGACGACCGAGTCGACCCGGTCGTCCGAGAAGACGACGTCGAGCGCGTCGCGGATCCGCTCGGCCTTCGCGCCGCCGCCGACGTCGAGGAAGTTGGCGGGTCGGCCGCCGTAGTGGTCCACGAGGTCGAGCGTCGCCATCACCAACCCCGCGCCGTTGCCGACGATGCCGACGTCGCCGTCGAGCCGGACGTAGTCGAAGCCGTACTCGCCGGCCAGCCGCTCGACGTCGTCGTCGTAGGCCGCCTCCTCGAGCTCCGCGAGTTCCGGCTGGCGGAACAGCGCGTCGTCGTCGACGTTGAACACCGCGTCGGCCGCGACGACCTCGTCGTCGGCCGTGACCATCAGGGGGTTGATCTCCGCGTCGCTGCCGTCCCGCTCGTCCCAGAGCCGGTACAGCGTCGAGAGGACGTCCGCGACGTCGTCGACGACCGCCCGGTCGACGCCGGCGTCGTACCCGGCGCGACGGGCCTGGTAGGGGTGCAGGTCGAACGCCGGGTCGACGTGCTCGCGGGCGATGGCCTCGGGGGTCTCGGCGGCGACGGTCTCGACGTCGACGCCGCCCTCCGAGGAGACCATCGCGACCGGCCGTCCCGCCCCCCGGTCGAGCGTCACGCCCACGTAGAGCTCGTCGACGAAGTCGACGGCGGCCTCCACGAGCACCCGGTCCACGGTGTACCCCTTGAGCTCCATCCCGAGGATGGCGTCGGCGACCTCGCGGAGCTCCCCCTCGTCGGCCGCGGGCTCGATGCCGCCGGCCTTCCCCCGGCCGCCCACCTGGACCTGGGCCTTCACGACCACCGGGTAGCCGACGGCCTCGGCGGCCTCGACGGCGCCCTCGACCGTGTCGGCCAGCTCGCCGCCCGGCGTCGGGATGCCCGCCTCGGCGAAGAGCCGCTTGGCCTGGTACTCGTGGAGCTTCATCGTGGACTCGTCGCATACTTTCAGAGAGCGCGAGTTAGTAGTATCGGAACAGGGGGCCGGACGGTCGACTGGCTCGCCGGGCGCGCCCTCGACCACGACCGGCCGGTTTTATCCCGCCGGGCCGCCGAATTAGCGCCATGCGTGCCGTCCGACTCCACGAGCACGGTGGACCCGACGTACTGCAGGTCGACGAGACCGAGCGGCCCGACGTGGGCGCCCACCGCGTCCTCGTCGAGGTCGCGGCCGCCGGGGTCAACCCCGTCGACACCTACTTCCGCGACGGCTCGTACAGCCCGTTCGAACTGCCGTACACGCCGGGGGTGGACTTCGCCGGCACGGTCGTCGAGACCGGCGGCCACGTCTCCGGCTTCGAGCCCGGCGACCGCGTGTTCGGCACTGGTCTCGGCGGCGACTACCACGGCGGCTACGCCGAGTACGCCGCGGTCCCCGCGGACCGCGTGGTCGACCTCCCCGACGGGGCCGACGTCACCGAGGCCGGCGCCGCCGGCGTCGCGGCCGTGACGGCCTGGCGGGCCCTGGTCGACCACGCCGACCTCGGCCCGGCCGAGCGCTGCCTGGTCCACGGCGGCAGCGGCGGCGTCGGTCACGCCGCCGTCCAGATCGCCGCGGCCGTCGGCGCCGAGGTCGTCACCACGGCCGCCGCCGAGTACCACGACCGCGTGACCGACCTGGGAGCCGACCACGTGCTGGACTACGGCCGGGACGACCTCGCGGACGCGGTCCTCGAGGTCAGCGACGGCGGGGTCGACGTCACCCTCGACCACCGGCTGGACGACTACCTCCAGTTCGACGCCGAGGTCGCGGCGACGGGCTGCCGGGTGGTCGGCATCGGCGAGAACGACCCCGTGGTCGGCTTCGAGGACGACGGCGTCGCCCGGTCGAAGGACGTCAGCTACCAGTTCATGAGCATGTTCAACACGCCGGACCTGCGCGTGCCGCTGCGCGGCGTCGCCCACCTCATGGCCGCCGGCGACCTGTCCATCGAGGTCGCTCGCGAGTACGACCTCGACGAGGCCCGACAGGCCCAGATCGACGTCATGGAGGACAGCTTCCTGGGCAAGCTGGTGCTGACGCCGTAGGCCGGACGGGAGCGGTCGGAGCAGACGCTCGCCGACGCCCACCAGCTTATATCGGACACCGACCATCCTACCGACCGGGAGCCCATGAGCAGCGCCGCCGACGACGTCGCCTTCCTCGCGAACTCCGAGAACCGCCAGGCCGTGCTCCACAGCCTGACCGACGGTCCCCACTCGCGGCACGTGTTGACCGAGGAGACGGGCGTCGCCAGGGTCACGCTCGCGCGCATCCTCGACGACCTCGAGGACCGTCGGTGGATCACCCAGCGCGGCCAGGTCAGCGAGATCACTCCCCTCGGCGCCTGGGTCATCGAGGAGTTCGCGGCCCTCTGCGAGACGCTGTCCGCCGAGCGGGCCCTGCGGTCGGTCGCCCAGTGGTTCCCGGAGGAGGGATACGGGTTCCACATCAGCCGCCTCGCCGGCGCGGAGGTCACGCCCGTCAGCCGGGCCGACGCCTCGGCCCCCATCACGAAGCTCGTCCGACAGTTCGAGGTCGGCGGCCGCGTCCGCGCGTTCTCGTTCGCCATCACCAGCCAGTTCCTGGAGGCGTGCTGGCGCCACGTGGCGGACGGGAGCGTCAGGTGGGAGTGGGTGTTCACGACGGGCGTCCTCGAGGTCCTCCGGGCCAACCCGGAGATGGCCCGCCAGTCGCGGGAGATGCTCGAGTCCGGCCGCGCCGAGTACTACCACCACGAGGGCGACATCCCCCACGTCGTCATCGTCTCGGAGGCGCTGGTGAACCTCCGGCTGGCCGACGACGACGGGGCGGCCACCGCCCTGGTCCAGAGCGACGACGAGGCGGTCCGGTCGTGGGCGGCCGCCACCTTCGACGCCTACCGACGTGACGCGACCGCCGTCGGCGCCGACGCGTTCGCGCCGTGACCGACGAACGCGCCGCGAACGTCGAAGGCGGCGCGACGGTCCGAGCGTCGCGCGAGGTTATGCTCGCGGGCGCGCTGGTCGTCCTCGAGGTGCCGAGAACGAACATGCCACTGTACATGGACGTGCACAGAAACGTCGACGCGGACGCCACCGCCGTCATGGAGGCCCACCAGATGGACCTCGACGTGCAGGACAGACACGGCGTGGCGTACCGGAAGTACTGGGTGGACGAGGACGAGGGCGCGGTCTTCTGCCTCTTCGAAGCCCCGAACAAGGCGGCCGGCGAGTCGGTCCACCGCGAGGCGCACGGGCTCGTGGCCGACGAGATATACGAAGTCGTGGAAGGCGAGTGAGCCGGGGAGGACAGGTCATGGCATCCAGCAGCGATCCCCTGTTCGACCGGCTCGGCGGCAGCGACGCGATCGGCGCCGCCGTCGACGCGTTCCACGAGCGCGTCTCGATAGACGACCGGGTGAACGGCTACTTCCGGGGGGTGGACATGACGCCGCTTCTCGCCCACCAGAAGGCGTTCTTCGCCGCCGGAACCGGCGGTCCGGTCGAGTACGCGGGCCGGGGGATCGCCGCCGCCCACGCGCCGCTTGGGATACCTGACCGCGATTTCGACATCTTCGTCGGGCATCTCGAGGACACGCTCCTCGGGTTCGGCGTGCCCGACCGCGAGCGCGGGGAGCTTTTGGCGCTCCTCGAGGACTACCGGCCGGCCGTCGTCCGCGACTGATCCGGGCCGTCCGGTTCCACCGGGCCGCCCCGTTCCACCGGGTCGTCCAGCTCTGCGGTCGCCGCGCCTCCCGCGGGCGCCGGTCGAGCGTCACCCCCGGACTTATCCGGGCATCGGTCGTACCGGGCTCCATGTCCGTCGACTTCGATTTCTCGGGGCAGGTCGCGATGGTGACCGGCGCCTCGGGCGCGCTCGGCTCGGCCGTCGCCCGGGCGTTCGACGACGCGGGCGCGACGGTCGCGGCCGTCGACCTCGTCGAGCCGACCGAGGAGGACGCGCTCCTCGAGCCGGGGACCGTCCCGTTCTACGAGGCGGACCTCACCGACGAGTCCGACGTCGAGGCGACCGTCGACGCGGTCGTCGAGGACCACGGCCGGCTCGACGCGCTCTGCAACATCGCGGGCACGTGGCGCGGCGGCTCGCCAATCGACGAGACCGACGCCGACGAGTTCGACCTCCTGTTCGACGTGAACCTGAAGACGGTGTTCCTGGCGTCCAAGCACGCCATCCCCCACCTCCGCGAGCGCGCGGGCGCCGTCGTCTCGGTGTCGGCGCGCTCGTCGCTCGAGGGGGGCGAGGGCGACGGCCCCTACCGGGCGAGCAAGGCCGGCGTCCGGCTGCTCAC
>CAZVOR010000055.1:0-13117 GCA_964628745.1 uncultured Halobacteriales archaeon | reverse complement strand
TCGTCCTCGCCCGGGATGCCGAGCGTCCGGGCGCTCGCGCCGCTGGCGGCGATGACCGCGTCGGCGGCGTAGACGTCGCCGTTCCGCAGCGTCAGGCGGAAGGGGCGCGCCGAGGCGTCCAGCGATTCGACGACGCCGTGGCGCACCTCCGCGCCGAACCGCTCGGCCTGGGCCCGCATCTCGCCGATGAGCTCGGGGCCGCCCACGCCCTCCGCGAAGCCCGGGTAGTTCTCGACGTCGGTGGTCAGCGTCAGCTGGCCGCCGGGCTCCGGGCCCTGGAGGACCAGGGGGTCGTTGTCGGCCCGACCGGCGTAGATGGCCGCCGAGAGCCCGGCGATGCCGCTGCCGACGATGACCACGCGGCGGCGGTCGGCCACGCCGCCGTCGTCCGTCGCGCCCCCCTCGGCGCGTCGCTCCTCCGCGGAGTCGTCCATGGCCGGGCTTGTCGGCCGACGGTCATTTACCTTGCGACCGGCCCCTCCGCCCCCCCCCCCGCTCGAGGTGGCCACCGCGGCGAGCCGGAAGGCATTACCCCGCGGCAGACGGGACTTCCGGCCATGGCCGCGGACCTCGAGGAGAAATCGCGTCGGTACGAGCGCCTGCTCGCGGAGGCGATCGAGGCGGCGACGTCGACGCCGGCCGACGGGACGCCGATGGCCCGCGCGGCCGAGGAGTTCGCCGGGATGGCGCGCTCGTACCTCGAGGATGGCCGCCACTTCGCGGCGGAGGACGACCGCGTCAACGCGCTGGCGGCGTTCGCGTACGGCCACGCCTGGCTCGACGCCGGCGCCCGGATCGGCCTGTTCGACGTCCCGGACGGCGACCACCGGTTCACCGTCTAGCGCGACGACCAGCCCGCAGCCGGGCGCGGTCCGGTTCGCCGACGAGCGGGGTCTATCGACCGCGTAACCGGGCTACATCGCCCCGGCCGGTGGGTTTACGCCCCCCGGGATTGTCGTACCGAGCCGATGGAGGCCGTCCTCTGGTACGTGCTCACGGGCACCCGCGGGGGGACCAACCGGGCCCGGATCCTCAGGGCGCTCGACGAGCGGCCGCGGAACGCCAACCAGCTCGCCGAGGACCTCGGCCTCGACTACAAGACGGTCCGGCACCACCTCGACGTGCTCGTCGAGCACGACGTGCTCGCGGACAGCGGCGACGAGTACGGCGCCATCTATCTCCCGACCGACCGGGCGAGACACCACTGGGACGTCATCGAGGAGATCATCGAACAGGTGGAGTGAACGATGGACACGGAGCAGCGAGTAATGGACACGAGAAACGCGCGACGGCGGCCAAGTCCGGCAGAAATTGGGAAAGAGTATATGGACGGCCGGGCCGAACCCGGCAGGGGAGGTTGACATGGGGCTCTGGCTCGAGGTCACCAGGCTGGCCGCCGCGTTCAACGTGGTCGTCCTAGCCGGGCTCGGGGTGGTCTGGCTCCGCAACTACCGCCAGTTCCACTCGAAGCACACCCTCGGGCTGCTGGTCTTCGGCCTGCTGATGCTCGCCGAGAACGCCATCGCCCTCTACCTGTTCACGATGGACCCGATGCTCTCGCCCTGGTTCGAGTCGGCCGTACCCGAGCTGCCCCAGATCGCGATGATGTCCCTCCGGCTCATCACCTCGGGGGCGCTGGTCTTCCTCGCCTGGGTGACGTGGGACTGATACCGGCCAGAACCGCCGCCTTTGTCCGGTGGATTTATATACTTTACGGACTAACTGTTCGTTAGGTAACCAGCCGGCAGCCGGGAGCGCGCGGTCGGTCCCCGCCCGGCATCGGCACCGTCCATCATGAGTGACTCCACGATGCGCGAACGCGCGAGCGAACAGCGAAGCGAGGCCGAGCGGGCCGAGGAGGACGAGCACGTCTGCCCCGAGTGTGGCGGCAACCTCGTCCAGGACGCCGAGCACGGCGAGACCGTCTGTGCGGACTGCGGGCTCGTCGTCGAGGAGGACGGCATCGACCCCGGCCCCGAGTGGCGCGCCTTCAACCCGTCCGAGAAGGACCAGAAGAGCCGCGTCGGCGCCCCGACGACGACGATGATGCACGACAAGGGGCTCTCGACCAACATCGGCTGGCAGGACCGCGACGCCTACGGCAAGTCGCTGTCGCCCCGCCAGCGCGAGAAGATGCAGCGGCTGCGGACCTGGAACGAGCGCTTCCGCACCCGGAACTCCAAGGAGCGCAACCTCAAGCAGGCGCTCGGCGAGATCGACCGGATGGCGTCCGCGCTCGGCCTGCCGGAGACGGTCCGCGAGACCGCCTCGGTCATCTACCGGCGCGCGCTCGCCGAGGACCTCCTGCCCGGCCGGTCCATCGAGGGCGTCTCGACCGCCGCGCTCTACGCGGCCGCCCGCCAGGCCGGCACGCCGCGGAGCCTCGACGAGATCGCCGCGGTCAGCCGGGTCGACAAGATGGAGCTGACCCGGACGTACCGCTACGTCGTCCGTCAGCTCGGCCTCGAGGTCCAGCCCGCCGACCCCGTCAGCTACCTCCCGCGATTCACCTCCGAGCTCGACCTCTCCGAGGAGGCCGAGCGCCGCGCCCGCGAGCTGCTCGAGGCCGCGAAGGGCGCCGGCGTCCACAGCGGCAAGAGCCCCGTCGGGCTGGCCGCGGCGGCCATCTACGCCGCGGCCCTGCTGACCAACGAGAAGGTCACCCAGAGCCAGGTCAGCGAGGTCACCGACGTCAGCGAGGTCACCATCCGGAACCGGTACAAGGAGCTGCTCGAGACCGCCGAGTCGGTCAGTCCGGCCTGAGCGCGGACGGCCACCCCCGACCCGACCGAAGGGCTTTCCGACCCTCCCGACGACCGCCGGGACGATGACTGCCGAACCGCTCCTCGACCAGCAGCTCGCGCTCGGCCTGCTCGTCATCGGCGGGGGATTGCTCGTCGTCGCCTTCCCGGGACCCATCGCGACGATGAACGAGACGTTCGACGCCGTCGGGAGCACCACCACCGACGTGGAGCCGACCCGATGGCGACTCCTGCTGACCCGCGCCGTCGGCGTGGGGCTCGTCCTCGCGGGCGGGTGGCACCTCGTCGGCGGCTACTGACCGTGCGGGAGCCTCGTCGCGGGGGCCGGGACGCCGGGCGCTCGGGTCACCCCGTCGACGACAGCGCGCCGCAGGCGTCGCACCTCAGCAGCGTCGCGCCCTGCTGTTCGACGAGCCGCGTGTCCGGCAGGCCGCACTCCGGACACCGCACGTAGGCGTCGGCGTACGCCTCGAGCGCGTCGCCGAGCCGGTCCGCGTCGAAGGCGCCGGTCAGCCGCGCCCGTCCGCGCTCGTCGAGCTGGGCGCTCGTGCCCACCTCCCGCTGGAGGAACTGCAGCAGCTGCTCGGGGTCGCGGCCGAGGCGGTCGACGGTCGCCTGGTAGTTCTCGTAGACCGTCGCGTTGCCCTCCTGCCGGACCTCGGGGGCCGGCAGGTCGGCGCGGCCGCCCCCGCCCTCGATGTCCGGCGTCTCGGCCAGGGCGCGCGAGAGCTGGTCGTCGTAGTCGGGCATGGGTGAGGAGAGTCGGTCCGGCCTCAAAAGCGTTTCAGGGCCCTAGGCCCCGTGTTAACGGCTCTCAAGATAATACTATAACCCTCGGGTTGCTACCTCCGCGCACCCATGAAAAAGCAGGAACTCATCCACCTCCATGGCCTCCTCGCCGAGGTCTCCACGCACTGTCAGATGAGCGGGGACATCGCCCCGGACCTCGAGCCGTACGAGTCGCTCGGCGTCCGGCCGACGTCCATCCACCAGTCGAAGACCGACCACAAGGCGGCCGTCTTCGCGCTCGCCGACGGCATCACCGCCGACCTCGAGGCGGCCCGCCGCGAGACCGTCCCGACCCGCGCGGACTGAACGGCTTCTCGGTCCGGTCACCTCGGCCCCGCCAGCGACGGCGCCGGCCTACTCGATGAGGTCCTCGAAGTCCGGCAGGAGGTCGTCGTCCTCGGCGGCCTCGCCGGGCCCGGCCGGTCCGCCGGCGTCGCTGTCGGCGACCTCGCCGTCGACGGCCGCCGGTTCAACGCCGTCCTCGTCGTCGGGCTCCTCGACGACGTCGACCTCGAGCACGGAAAGCGGGATGTCGGCGAGCCGTTGGCCGATCTCCTTGCGGGCGATCCGGGAGGCGTGCTCCTCGCGCTCGACGTTGAACACGACCATCTCCAGCGCCAGCGCGACGAGAGCCTCGTCGGCGGCGACGAACGCCGGGTCGTGCGGCTTCCCGCAGTGGTGACAGGGCCGGTCCCGGACGTCGATCTCGACGTAGTTGAGGTCCGGATTCAGCATCTCGCCGGTCTTCGAGATGGCGATCCGGATGGCCTCCTCCGGCGTCGCCACGTCGTACACCGGCACGGCGGCCTCGACGACGACGCTACAATCCATGTGTCACGCCGAGATTGGCCGGCCACGAGTAAGAAGTTTGGCACGGGCCGCGTCGGGGGCGAACGCGGCCGGATTCCGACGGGTTTAGGCGGTCGCGCGGGGAGCGTCCACCATGGACGCGACCGGCCGGGTCGAGCACATCCACGTCGCGCCGGCGGCCGGTGCGGACATGGTCGCCGTGGAGTCGGTCGAGGCGGTCGCCGGGAGGGGGCTGCGGGGGGACCGATACTTCGAGTCGGCGGGCACGTGGTCGGACGACCCGGCGGCCCGCGACGTGGCCCGGGACGTCACCCTGTTCGAGGCCGAGACGCTGGACGTCGTCGCCCGGGAGCACGACCTGTCGCTCTCCCCCGCCGACCACCGGCGGAACGTCACAGTGGGCGGCGTCGCGCTGGACCACCTGCTCGGCGACCGACTCGCCATCGGCGGGGCGGTCCTCGAGGCCGTCGAGCTCTGCGAGCCGTGTGCGCACCTCGAGTCGCTGACGGGCCAGGACGGCACGCTCGAGGCGCTGGTCCACCGCGGGGGGCTCAACGCGGCCGTGGTCGAGGGCGGCGAGATCAGCGTCGGCGACGCGGTCGTCGTCCGATGACCGGCGACGCGTCCGGCGGGCGGCGAGCGGCGTCGGGAGGCGCCCGCGGGACCGACGTCGAGCGCGGCGTCATGGACCTCGGGGCGGTGCCCGGCGGGCTCGACCTCCAGGCGACGCTCGAGAGCGGGCAGAGCTACCTGTGGGCGCGCGACGACGGCGAGACCTACGCCGACACGGGCCTGCACGGCGGCTCCGCCTGGTACCACGCCGTCGTCGACGGCGAGGTGGTGCGCGCCCGCCAGCGCGACGGCCACCTCGAGTGGGAGTCGACGACCGACGCCGTGCCCTACCTCCGCGAGCTGCTCCGGCTCGACGACGACCTCGACGAGGTCGTCGCCGCCACGCCCGCCGACCCGCTGCTCGCCGCGGCGTTCGACGCCTACCGCGGGATGCGCCTCGTCCGGGACCCCTTCTTCCCCTGTCTGGTCTCCTTCATCTGCTCGGCCCAGATGCGCGTCGAGCGCATCTTCGCGATGCAGCGCGCGCTGTCCCGCACCTTCGGCGACGCGGTGGCGTTCGACGGGCGCCGGTACCACGCGTTCCCGACCCCCGAGCGGCTGGCGGCGGCGTCGGAGCGCGAGCTGCGCGAACTCGGGCTGGGCTACCGGGCGCCGTACGTCCGGGAGACCGCGCGGCAGCTCGCCGGGGGCGCGCCATCGGCGGGGTCGCTGCCGGCGAGCTACGAGGCGGCGCGCGAGGCGCTGCTGGCCTACACGGGCGTCGGCCCGAAGGTCGCCGACTGCGTCTGCCTGTTCTCGCTCGGCCACCTCGAGGCCGTCCCGCTCGACACCTGGATCCGCTCGGCCATCGCCGAGCACTACCCCGACTGCGACCGGGGCGACTACGCGGAGACGTCGCGGGCCATCCGCGAGCGGTTCGGACCGTACGCGGGCTACGCCCAGACCTACGCCTTCCACCACCTCCGACACCGCGGCGCCGGGGATTGACGCGAATCGGGGGTGGTCCCCGCCGGGCCGTCGAGCGACCCGGCCGGGACCGCCCCCACCGCAGCCATTTTCACGACCCGCCGCGAGTGCCGTCCATGCGCCCGGCGGCCCCGGTGGCGGCGGTCGCCCTGCTGGTCCTCGCCGGCTGCGGCGGGGCGACGGTCGGCGGTGGCGGCTCGGCGCCGTCGGTGACGCCGGCGCCGGTCCCGACCGACACGCCGGGCGAGCCGTCGGAGGGGACGCCGGCGCGGCTGGCCCCGGGGCTCTCGGCCGAGGGGGTCGTGGACCCGTGGGCGGCCTCGAGCGCCCACCGCGCGCGCCTCCGCGCGGCGAACTACACGGTCAGAACGGTCGAGGTGACCCGGGACCCCGACGGCCGCGTGCGCTCGCGAATCGCGAGGACCGTCCGGATCGGACAGAACGGCACGCCCGTCCACACCGTCATCGACGTGAACGGGTCGACGGCGGCGACGGCGTGGCGGGTCGCGCACGTCGAGCTGTGGGCCGACGCCGACACCGTCTACGAGACGACGGTCGGCGACGCGGGGCGGGACTACGACACCTACCCGCGGACCTACACCGCGACGCGGCGGACCCTCTTTCAGCTGTTCGCGGCCACGACGACCCGCGTCGCCGGCGAGGCCGTCCGGAACGGCACGGCCGTCTATCGCGTCGAGGCCGTCGACCTCGCGTCGCCGACCCTGCTCGCCGGCGCCGAGGGGGTCGAGGAGCCCCGGAACGTCACCTTCGTCGCGCACGTCGACCCGACGGGGCTCGTCCTCGCCTACCGCCTCGCGTACACGGCCCGGGACCGCGGACGGACGGTACGCGTGGTCCGAACCGTCGAGCACGTCCGGGTCGGCGAGACCCGCCTCGAGCGCCCCGCGTGGGTCGACCGTGCCGCCAACGAGTCGGGCGCGGGCGCCGACGCCCGGTGAGCCAGGCGGCGTCGACGAGCGGCCCGCTTTTCCCGCTGGCGGCCCCAGCGAGGCCATGGCGCGCACCAGAGCACACGTCCTCGTATCGGGTCGGGTGCAGGGCGTCTTCTTCCGGGCGACGACCGAGGAGACGGCCCGGCGGGAGGGGGTCGACGGCTGGGTGCGGAACCTGGAGGACGGCCGGGTGGAGGCGGTGTTCGAGGGGCCGGCGGCGGCGGTCGAGGCGATGGTCGAGTTCTGTCACGAGGGGAGCCCGGCGGCGACCGTCGAGGACGTGACGGTCGAACGCGAGCCGCCCGAGGGCGTCTCGGGGTTCGAAATCCGGCGCTGACCCCGGTCGGGAGCCGACGGCTGGCCCTGACTGGATCGTGGATGCCGGACTCCCGCGGCCACAACCTTAACGCGCCGGGGGTCGAACCGGCGTCCATGATCTCCACCGAGCGGATGGCCGCGGTGGACCGGAACGCGGCCGCGCTCGGCGTCTCCCGGCGCCAGCTCATGGAGTCGGCCGGGAACGCCGTGGCGCGGGCCGTCCGCGACCTGGCGGAGCCGGGGGCCGAGGTCGCCGTGGTCGGCGGCCGGGGGAACAACGGCGGCGACGCGTTCGTCGCCGCCCGGTTCCTGGACGGCTACGACGTGGCCGCGACCCTGCTCGGCCGGCGGGAGACCATCACCACCGAGAGCGCTCGCCGGAACTGGGCCGCGCTCCGCCGGGCCGAGGCGGACGCCCGCGAGGTCGCCGACTCGACGGGCCTCGAGCTGGGCCACCCCGACGTCGTGGTCGACGGCCTCCTCGGCACGGGCATCTCGGGGGCCCCGCGGGAGCCCGAGCGGACCGCCATCGAGGCGGTCAACGACGCGGGGGCGGCCGGCGCGACCGTCGTCTCGGTGGACGTCCCGTCGGGAGTGGACGCCGACACCGGCGACGCCGACCTCGCCGTCGACGCCGACCGCGTCGTGACGTTCCACGACGCGAAGCCGGGGCTCGCCGACCGCGACGGGGTCGTCGTCGCGGACATCGGCATCCCGCCGGCCGCCGAGCGGTTCGTCGGCCCCGGCGACCTGCTCGGGCTCGATCGCCCCGCGAGCAGCCACAAGGGCGACTTCGGCCACGTCCTCGTCGTCGGCGGCGGGCCGTACGCCGGCGCGCCCGCCCTGACCGGGCTCGCGGCGCTCCGGGCGGGGGCCGACCTCGCCACGGTCGCCGTTCCCGACGCCGCGGCCGAAGCGGTGCAGGGGTTCTCGCCCGACCTCATCGTCCGGTCGCTGCCCGGCGACCGGCTGGGTCCCGACCACGTCGAGTCCCTCCTGTCGCTCGCCGCCGACCGCGACGTCGTCGTGCTCGGCCCCGGCCTGGGCGAGGCCGAACCCACGCTCGAGGCGGTCGCGGCGTTCCTCGAGCGGTTCGACGGGACCGGCGTCGTCGACGCCGACGCGCTCCGGGTCGTCCCGGAGGTGGGGACCGCGGCGTCGCTGGTCTGCACGCCCCACCAGGGCGAGCTCCGCGAGATGGGCGGGCCGAGCGCCGACGACCCCCACGAGCGGGCCGAGGCGGTCGAGGCGTTCGCCGCCGAGCTGGGCCACGCGCTGCTCGTCAAGGGCGCCTACGACGTCGTCTCCGACGGCGAGACCACGCGGCTCAACCGGACCGGCAACCCCGCGATGACCGTCGGCGGCACCGGTGACGTGCTGGCCGGGGCGACGGGGGCGCTGCGCTTTCGGCTCGACCCCGTCGCGGCCGCCGCCGTCGCGGCGTTCGCCAACGGGACGGCCGGCGACCGCGTCGTCGACCGGCAGGGGGCCGGCCTGCTGGCCAGCGACCTGCTCGAGGAGCTGCCCGGCGCGCTCCGGGAGGCGACCTACGACCCGGAACCCGGAGGTGCCGCGTGACCGACGACCTGACCCACACGACCGACGAGGGCGACGTCCGGATGGTGGACGTCGGCGACAAGCCCGACAGCGCCCGCCGCGCCGTCGCCCGGGGGACCATCCGCGTGCGCCCCGGGACGGTCGACGCCGTCCGCGAGGACGAGCTCGGGAAGGGCGACGTGCTCGCCACGGCGCGCGTCGGCGCCGTGCAGGCCGTCAAGCACACCTGGGAGGCCATCCCGATGTGCCACCAGATCCCCGTCACGAGCGTCGAGACGGAGTTCGAACTGGGCGACGGGCGCATCGCCCTCACGGTCGCGGTCGAGACCGTCGGGCCGACGGGCTGCGAGATGGAGGCGCTGCACGGCGTGACGACGGGGCTCGGGGTCGTCTGGGACATGGTCAAGGCGGCGGAGAAGGACGACGACGGGGGGTACCCGGAGACCGCCATCGAGGACGTCCGGGTCGTCGAGAAGGCCAAGCGGCCGCTCGAGGGATGAGGCCGGCCGGGTCGGGAAGAGCGCCGCGCAACGGACGGCCAGTCGAGCCCGGAGACCGGCTCCCGTGACCGCGCCACCTCGCGACCGCGACCTGCTCGAACGCGTGTACGACCAGCTCCGCCGCCGGCGGCCGTCGGCGGCCGTCCGCCGAACGACGGTCGGCGAGCGGCTGGTCGCCGTCGAGGCGGGCGGGCCGAGCGGGTCCCACGTGGGCGTGGCCCACCGGCCGCCCGGCGACGCCGAGGTCGCCGTCCCCGACGACGCGCTCGCGCTGGCGCGGTGGGCGTTCGACCCGCCCGCGAGCGGCGACCCGGTCGACGTCGCCCTCGGCCTCGCCGCCATGAACGCGCTCTCGGCGCCGCTCGTCCCGTGGCGCCGGGGAGACCCGATGGCCGCGCTCGCCGGCGACGTCGACCGCGTCGCCACCGTCGGGCTGTTCCGGCCCGCGTTCCACAAGTTCGACGCCGTGGACGTCAGGGTCGTCGAGCGCGCGCCCGTCGGCGAGGTCGAAGCGCCGGCCGGCGTCGACGTGTCGGTCTACCCGCCGGCGGACCACGAGGCCGCCATCGAGGGCGTCGACGTGCTGTTCGTGACGGGCTCGTCGCTGGTCTACGGCGGCGCCCGCGGGTACCTCCGGGCGGCGACCGACGTCCCGACCGTCGCGCTCATCGGGGCGACGGCGTCGTTCCTGCCCGGGCCGGCCTTCGACGCCGGCGCCACCATCGTCGCCGGGGCTCGCGTGACCGACCCGTCGGGCGTCTGGGCGGGGATCGAGGCCGGGCTGTGCGGGACGGACCTGCACGACCGGGGGCTCGAGAAGGTCTACGTGGCCGCCGACCCGGCGCCCGCCGGGCTGGACCTCGACGCGGCGGGGGCCGCCGTCCGAGCCGGGCGGGACTGACGTCGTCCGGCGCGTCCCGGCGCCGCTGCTACGTCTCCGCGGCCGCGGCCAGCTCCCCGGCCTTCGCCCGCGCCCGCTCGATGACCGAGGGGCGGGCCTCGAAGTCGAGCACGACGGTCCCGTCGGCGTACTCCTCCCGCTCGACGTGCGCGCGGTCGTGGACCCACGAGACGAGGCTCATCGCGTCGTCCGACAGGGGCAGGACCAGCCGCTCCCGGTCGTGTGGCGGGAGCTCCGCCTCGATGCGGGCCCGGAGGGCGTCGACGTTGGTGCCCCGCTCGGCGCTGATGGCGACGGGGTCGGGCGCCAGCGCGGACAGCGCCTCGCGCGTCTCGGCCAGCTCGGCGTCGTCGACGGCGTCGATCTTGTTGAGCACCGTGACGATGGGCGCCTCGTTGCGCTCGTAGAGGGTGTCGTGGCAGGTGACCAGCTTCTCGCGGATGGTCTCCACGGGGTCGGTGACGTCGACCACGAGCAGCACGAGGTCCGCCCGGTAGACCGAATCGAGGGTCGACTTGAACGACTCGACCAGCCAGTGCGGGAGGTCCGAGACGAAGCCGACCGTGTCCGTCACCAGCGCCTGGCGTCGGTCGAGGTCCAGCCGGCGGGTCGTCGTGCCGAGGGTCGTGAACAGGCGCTCGGCCGCCTCGGCGGTCCGGGCGAGGTCGGGGTGGCGGTCCTCGTTCTCGCCGACCTCGAGGTCGGCCGCCAGCCGCTGCAGCAGCGTCGACTTGCCGGCGTTGGTGTACCCGGCCAGCGCGACGAGGTCGAAGCCCGACTCCCGGCGCTGCTCGCGGCGCTGCTGGTCGGTCTTCTCGATGTTCTCGAGCTCGTCGCGGATGCGACTGACGCGCGCCTTGATGTCGCGCTCCCGACTCTCGTCGTACTCGCCGAGCCCCATGAACCCGGGGTGTTCGTCGCGTCGCGCGAGGCTGACCTTCGCCTCGACCCGGGGGAGCTCGTAGCGGAGCTCGGCGAGCTCGACCTGCAGCTGGGCCTTCCGCGTGTCGGCGCGCTGGCCGAATATGCGCAGGATGAGCGTGAACCGGTCGACCACCTCGACGCCGTCGGGCAGGCGCCGCCCGAGGTTGTACGTCTGGTACGGTCCCGTCCGGTTGTCGAGGACGACGGTCCCGGCGCCGGTCCGTTCGACCAGCTCGACGAGCTCGTCGACCTTGCCCGCGCCGAGGTTGTACTCGGGGTCCTCCGGCCGGGTCTGCGTGACCTCGCCCGCGACGACGTAGCCCGCGGCCCGCGCCAGGTCGACGATCTCGGCCGTGTCCGGTTCGCCCGCCTCGACGCGCTTGGCGACGACCGCCGCGTCAGTGCGTTGCTCCGACACTCGGGGCCCCTTGGGCGCAGGGCTACTTAAATCCGGGCCGGCGCGCCGCCGGCTCCGACCGCCTCCGCCCGCCGCCCGCCGGGGTAGCCAGACGTTACCCGACGGACTGGAAGCCACAAGACGCATTAGGCGTCACTTACCAGGGAGAGTATGGTCGCCGACATCAACGTCCAGCAGCTCGGAATGGAGCTCGGAAGCGGCGCCGTCATCGGCGGCGTCATCGGCTTCGCCGCCAAGAAGGTCGCCAAGCTCATCGCCGTCATCGTCGGGCTCGAGCTCGCCCTCTTCAAGTTCCTCGAGTCGCGGCAGATCATCGCCGTCGACTGGGAGCGGCTGACCGCCGGCGCCGTCAAGGCCGGGGAGGCCGCCGCCTCCGGCACCCCGCCCTCCTGGCTGATGACGTTCCTCTCGACGCTCTCGGTCAGCGCCGGCTTCACCGGTGGCTTCCTGCTGGGCTTCAAGCGGGGGTAGCTCGGGGCGCCGACGGGGCTGCCGCCCCCCGTACCTTTTCCCGTCTCCGCCGCCGAGTCGCGGGTATGCCACGGACCGCCGTCATCGCCGGGGTCGGGCCCGGACTCGGTGCCTCGCTCGCCCGCCGCTTCGCCGACGAGGGCTGTGCCGTCGGGCTGCTCGCCCGCTCGGAGGACTACCTCGACGAGCTCGCCGACGAGCTCCGCGACGACGGCGCCGACGCCGTCGGCGTCCCGACCGACCTCGCCGCGCCGGAGCAGGTCGACCACGCGTTCGACGTCGTCCGCGACGAGCTCGGCGAGGTCGACGTGCTCGTCAACCACGCGAGCGGCGGCGTCTGGAAGGGCGTGCGCGACATCGAGCCCGCGGAGTTCGAACGGGCGATGCGCGTCGGCCCGCTCGGCGGGCTCCGGTGCTCCCAGCACGCCGTCGAGGACATGCTCGCCGGCGACGGCGGCACCGTCATCTTCACCGGCGCCACGTCGGCGCTGCGGGGTCGGGACGGCGCCGCCGGCTTCTCCGCCGCGAAGTTCGCCGTCCGCGGCCTGGCGGAGTCGATGGCGCGGGAGCTCGGCCCCGAGGGCGTCCACGTCGCCCACGTGGTCGTCGACGGGCAGATCCTGACGCCGGCCGCGGGGCGCCGGCAGCCCGACCGCGACGAGGAGACGTTCCTCGACCCGGACGCCATCGCGGAGACGTACTGGCA
The DNA here is from genome assembly GCA_964628745.1 of uncultured Halobacteriales archaeon. Taxonomy (GTDB): domain Archaea; phylum Halobacteriota; class Halobacteria; order Halobacteriales; family Hikarchaeaceae; genus CAZVOR01. The sequence continues at coordinate 469 of CAZVOR010000055.1, read as the reverse complement.
CCTGGTCGAGCAGGACCGCTCGGCGTGGACGCTGGAGCTGGACCTGCGGCCGCACGTCGAGGAGTTCTGACGGACGCACGGCCCCCTCGAGGGGGACTCCGGCGGCCGCGTCGACCCGTCCGGGCGCCGGGACCGTCCCGCCCGGTCAGAGGTCGTCCTCGTCCTTGACGATGCGAGTCTCGGCCTCGCCCGAGGAGAGCTCGTTGACCAGGTCGTAGAAGTCGTCCTGCATCCCCGCCGGGAACCGCATCACGCCGATCCACGAGCCGTCGGCCTGCCACTCCTCGCGCGTCAGGTCGCCGAAGTCGCGCACCCTGGCCTGGGCGCTCCCGGCGTGTTCGGCCGGGAACTGCACGGCGACGGTCATCTCCTCGAACCGGATGGGGATGACGGGCCGCAAGGCGTCGAGCGCGTCGTCGACCTGGTTCTCGACCGGCTCCATCGGGTCGACGCGGAAGCCGGCCTCCTC
>CAZVOR010000054.1:0-13319 GCA_964628745.1 uncultured Halobacteriales archaeon | reverse complement strand
GCGACGCCCGGCCCCAGCCGGAGGTCGGCCGTCGCGGCCGCCAGGCGCGTCAGCGCGGCGAACGGGTCGCGGTTGTTGTAGTGGCAGGCGACGAAGGCGACGTCGAATCCGGCGTCCTCGGCGGCGGCGCCCAGCTCGGCGAGCTCGTCGACCGGTCGGTCCGGGGTCAGCTCGATCCCGCGCATCAATCCCTCGCGTACTCCCACTCGGCGAGCGCCTGACGGACGAGGTCCGACTCCCGCTCGCGGAACAGCCGGTCGCCGCCGGCGTGGTCGCCGAACTCGAACCCGCGGACGACCGCGACGGGCGTCCCGCCGTCGCCCTCGCCCATGAGCAGGTTCGCGGTCGCGGCCAGCTCGTCGACGACGGCCTCGTTGGTCACCCCGAGCTCGTAGCCCTCGCGGTCGCGCTCGCCGCGCCAGTCGCGGGTCGCCGGGACGCCCGCCCAGCCGATGGCGACGCCGCGCTGGCCGTGGCGGAACGGCCGGCCGCAGGTGTCCGTGACGACGACGGCGACGTCCGCCGGCAGCGCCTCGCGCAGCCGGGCCGCGCTCTCGCCGGGCGCCTCGGGGAGCAGGAGCAGGTCCCAGCCGTCCGGGACGTTCGAGCGGTCGATACCCGCGTTGACGCCGACGTGGCCGAACCGCGTGACGGCGAGCAGGAACGGGGCCTCCAGGGCGAACTCGGCCGACTCCTCGAGCACGGCCTGGGCGAACCGGGGGTCCTTGGGCTCGCCGCTGATGTCGGCGAGGCGGTCCGCTATCTCGCGGGCCCGCTCGCCGGCCGCGTAGTCCGCCAGCCGGGCGAGCCGGCCCTCGGCCTTCGAGACGACCGTGCTGGCGACGCAGACCACGTCGCCGTCGGCGAGGGCGACCCGCTCGGCGATCAGCGTCGCCAGGTCGTCGCCGGGGGCGACCTCCGGCAGCCCCTCGACGGCGAACGCCTCCATGGCGCTCCCTCGCCCCGCCCCGTGAAAAGGTGCGCGGGCACCGGACGGTTCTGCCGGCGGTCCGCGGGCCGGCCCCCGGCCACAGCTTCAAGCGGGGCGCCGGCGTGCGCTCGCGCATGGCCGACCGCCCGGTCCGCGTCGCGGCCGTCGTCCGGAGCCACGGCGACCTGCTCCGCTGTCGCGACGGGGCCGCGAGCGACGACGGTCCCACCCTCCCCTCGGTGTCGGCGGACGCCGGCGAGGACGCCGCGGCGGCCCTCGGACGACTGCTCGACGGGCTCGGCCTCGCGGAGCCGACCGTCGAGCGCCGCGGCGACGCCGTCGAGACGCCGGACGGGCCGCTGGTCCCGTTCCTCGTCGCCGCCTTGAGCCGCGAGGGCGTCGGGGGCGGCGGCAGCTGTCCGGACCCGGGGTGGGGACCGCCGGCGGAGCTGCGCCGCGGCGCGGACGAGCGCTGGCGGCGGGCCTACGCCGCCGTCGCGCCGACGGTCGAGACCGTCGCGGGCGACGAGACCCGCGGCTCGACGGCCCTCGCCACGGACGCGCTCTGGGCGCTCCGCGACGCGGCGAGCGACGCGGCGGCTCGCGGCGCGGGGCTGGCTCCGGTGGCGGCGACCGCTCGCGCCCTGCTCGACGCGCGACCGGCCATGGTCGCGCTGGGAAACCGCGTCGACCGGGCGATGGCGGGCGCGCCGACCCCTGCGGCCGTCGAGGATACGGCGTCGGCGGCCATCGAGCGGGCCCACGCGGCCGACGCCGCGGCCGCGCGGCTGGCCGCCGAGGCCGTCGCGGGCGACCGCGTGCTGACGCTCTCGCGGTCCGGGACGGTCCGCGCGGCGCTGCTCGAGGCCCGTCCCGACGTCCTCGTCGCCGCGTCGCGGCCGGGCGGCGAGGGCCTGGCGGTCGCCGACGAGCTGGCCGACGCGGGGCTCTCGGCGTCGACGTGCGCCGACGCCGAGATCTACGACCGGCTCCGGTCCGGCGAGGTCGGCTCGGTGCTCGTCGGCGCGGACGCCGTGACGCCGGCCGGCGGGGTGGCGAACAAGGTCGGCACGTGGGCCGCGGCGCTGGCCGCGTGCTGGGTCGACGTCCCCGCGTACGTCGCCTGCGCGAGCGACAAGGTCCGCCCGGCGGGCGAAGGCGACCGGGCGCCGCTTGAGCTGCTGTTCGACCTGACGCCCCCCGGCTTCGTGACCGCGATCCTGACCGAGCGCGGCCGGCTCGCGCCGGCCGAGGTGCGGGCCGTCGCCGAGGAGCACCGCGAGCTCGGGGCATGGCGGCGGTGACGGGCCGACGCGGGTCATCGGCGGCGCCGGTATCGGCCGACCAGATGACGCCGCCGGGGCAAAGCGATAACCCGACGGAGCCCCTACCTCAGCCGGGCGGCGGTGACGAGGGTTACCCCCACCGAGCCCCGTGTGACGAGGCGACTCACCCGAGCCGCCCACTCCTTCGACCGGCGGACCGACGGGATTCGTCCCGCCCGGGGACCTGAAGATTCAACTCCGGCGCTGCCGACGGGCCGGTATGGAGATCGAGCGCATCGGGGTGGACGTCTCCGTCGACCTCATCGCCCCGCCGGAGCGCTTCGTCGACGAGCTGGGCGACCTCGACGTCGACCTCCGAGTGGTCGACGGCTCGCCCGACTCGCTCGCGGGCTGCGACGCCGTGATCACGTTCGAGCACCGCGCGGCCTTCCTCGAGTTGGTCGACTGGGTCCACTCCATCCAGGCCGGCGTCGACCGCTTCCCGTTCGACGCGTTCGAGGCCGCCGGCGTCGCGCTCACGAACAGCACCGGCATCCACGGGCCCGCCGTCGGCGAGACCGTCGCGGGCTACCTGCTGATGCTCCGGCGGCGACTGCACCGCGCCGTCGCCAACCAGCAGCGCCACGAGTGGTCCCAGCCGGCCTGGGACGAGGCCGCGACGCTCGCCAGCGACACCGTCTGCGTGGTCGGGCTGGGCACGCTGGGGCGGGGCATCGCCGAGGCGGTGTCCGCGCTCGGCTGCACCGTGATCGGCGTCCGCCGGTCGGGCGAGCCGGTCGACGGCGTCGAGCGCGTCTATCCGCCCGAGGAGCTCGAGGTGGCCGTCGCCGACGCCGCGTTCGTCGCGCTGGCCGTGCCGCTGGTCGACGAGACCCGGCACCTCGTCGACGCCGACGTGCTCGAGGCGATGCGGTCGGACGCCTACCTCGTCAACGTCGCCCGGGGCCCGGTCGTCGACGAGCCGGCGCTGGTCGACGCCCTCCGGGCCGGCGAGATCGCCGGGGCCGCGCTCGACGTGTTCGAGACCGAGCCACTTCCGCCGGACTCGCCGCTGTGGGACTTCGAGGACGTCATCGTCACGCCGCACTGCGCGGGCTTCACCGTCGACTACCACCGGAACGTCGTCGACCTGGTGCGGCGGAGCGTCCGGAACCTCCGCGAGGGCGGCGAGCTGGTGAATCGGGTGGTGTGAGGAGGGTCGGGCGGGCGGTTTTCGTTCAGTGCTCCGGTTTTTCGTCAGTGAATCTGGCCGCGGATTTCGCCTCCGGGGTTGGCAGCGGTGTGTACGTTGACGTAGGCCTCGCCACTCCGGATGGCTTCGACGACATCGGCGAGGCTCTCCCAGCCGCAGGAGTTCCCTTCGTCGGGCTCCGTTATCGTCCCCTCGGCGAGCGTCCCGCTTTCGCTGGTCGCCTCACCTTCGAAGAGCGTTACGCCAACAGGACCTTCTTGACCCGCCGGTGCACAGTGGATATGCGCCGCGACCACGTTATCGATGTTTGCGACGATTAACTTGAAGCTCAGTTCGTCTCCGCCCTTGCTAAGTTGGAAGATGGCCTGTCCCTGCGCGTTCGTGTCGACTGGATCGACTTCTTCGTCGCCCGAAAGATGCGCCCGGAAGTTCCGATTCTGACCCCTCGCACCAGCGATGCCGGTGCCGGCCACCGCGACACCGCCGACGCCGACCGCCGTCACGAACCGCCGTCTAGTAGTGGTATGGAATGACATACCACTTGTCCCTTCTCCAACGGTGGTTTTCGCTATTTTCCATATTCCTACCCAATTTCCGCCCGGAAACTGTACTGGAGACGGCGTCGACCTGAGCACGCCGCTCGGTCAGCGCGGCAGCCGCGAGCGAACGAACGGAAGCGAGTGAGCGAGCGGGCCGAGGAGCGACCGAAGGGAGCGACGAGGCTTTTTCGTGCACGTTTTTGCCGGGAGGGCGCGCCGCAGGCGCGCCCGACCGTGCAAAAAGGTGCGCTAGAAGAACTTGAACAGGTCGTCCCGGCCCGCCTCGTGCAGGTGGGTCCGTATCGCCTCCTCGAGCGCCTCGATGTCGCCCCGCTTGGCGCTGATGGGCGCCACCCGGTCCCGCCACTGCTGCCACGGCGGGGGCAGGCCGAACCGGTCACAGACCGCGTCGAGCCGGGCGTCCCGGTCGTCGACCTTGTCCATCTTGTTGACCGCGACGACCGTGGGGATGCCGAGGTCCCCGAGCACGGCGTACATGTCCAGCGCGTAGGGCACCTCGCCGCGGTCGGCGTGGCGGTCGATGATGTCGACGGCCGCCTTCCCGTCGACGACCAGGACCGCCACGAGGATCCGGTCGGCGTTAGCCTCGAGGTAGCGCACGATGGCCGTCTTGATGGCCTCTCGGCGCTCGGCGGGCACGCCCGACATGAACCCGAAGCCGGGTAGGTCGGTGAGCACGAAGCTCTCCGGGGCCCAGTCGTAGTAGTTGGGCTGGCGCGTGACGCCCGGCGAGCGCCCCGTGTCGAACCCGTGGCCGGTCAGCTCGCGCATCAGCGTCGACTTCCCGACGTTCGACCGCCCGACGAGGACCACCTCGGCGTCGCGGTCCGGGCGGTCCTCGAACATACCGCGTCCTTCCGGCCGGCGGCGCTTAACGCCCGTGGTTGGTCCCCGTGTCTCCCCGTTGCGGCGACGCACCGCGTCTCCCCGCCGCCCCGGCTTATTGTACCAATGTTGCCACGACTTATTGTACCCCTGCCCGTACCCCCGGCGTGCGCCTCGTACAGCTGACCATTCCCGTGGGCAAGCGGCAGGCCGTGATGGGCGCCCTCGAGGACGAGGGGATCGACTACCTCGTGACGGACGAGACGAGCGGCCGGCGGTACGCCGGCATCGTCTACTTCCCGCTCCCGACGAACGCGGTCGAGCCCGTGCTGGACAAGCTCTACGAGGTCGGGATCGGCGACGAGGCGCACGCGGTCATCATCGACGCCGAGACGGACCTCTCCCGGGAGTTCGAGGCGCTGACGGAGCGGTACGCGGCCGAGCCCGACGGCCACGACCGGATCGCCCGCGAGGAGATCCGGACGAAGGCCAAGGAGATGGCCCCGGGGTTCCGCGCCTACGTCGGCCTGACGGTCATCAGCGCGGTCGTGGCGACGGCCGGCCTGCTGCTCGACTCGCCGGCGGTGATCGTCGGTGCGATGGTCATCGCCCCCCTCCTCGGCCCGGCGATCGGCGCCAGCGTCGGCACGGTGGTGAACGACACCGACCTGTTCCGCCGGGGTGGCAAGCTCCAGATCGTCGGCCTGGCCGCGGCGGTGGCGAGCGCGACCGCCTTCGCGTGGCTCGCGAAGACCACCTTCCTCGTCCCGCCCGGGCTGTCGGTCACCGGCATCGAGCAGGTCGACAACATGCTCACGCCCGGACTGCTCTCGCTCGTCATCGCGGTCGGCGCTGGCGTGGCCGGCGTGCTGAGCCTCTCCACCGGCGTTTCCACCGCGCTCGTCGGGGTGATGATCGCGGCGGCGCTGGTCCCGCCGGCCGCTGCCTTCGGCATCGGCATCGCGTGGTGGCTCCCGACGGTCGCCATCGCCTCCGGCGTGCTCGTGCTCGTCAACATGCTCTCGATCAACCTCGCGGGGCTGGCGACGCTCTGGTACCTCGGCTACCGGCCGAGGAGCCGGTTCGAGGTGAAGCAGTCCCACCGGGTGATGCTCAGGCGTGGCGTGGCCCTCGCGGCCGGCGTCGTCCTGCTCTCGCTGTTCCTCGGCAGCGTGACGTACACGTCGTTCCAGGACGCCACGCTCGAGGCCGGCGTCCAGGGCGACGTCGAGGCGGTCCTCGACTCTCCGGCGTACGCCGACCTCGTGCTCCTCGAGGTCGAGGTGGAGTACAACGAGCAGCGGCCGTTCCACCGGTCCGAGCAGGTGACCGTCACGGTCGGGCGACCGTTCGGGACCCCTTACCCGGAGCTCGCCGAGCGGCTCGCCGCGCGCATCAACAGCCGCATCGACTACGACGTCGCCGTCCAGGTCCGCTTCGTCGAGGTCGACCAGGCCGGATAGTCGACGGTCGGCGGACGGACGGGAGCCGTCGGTCGGCGGACCACGGGAGTCGACGGGGCGGTACGGTCCGGCGGGGAGCGGCGCAGCGCGGGTGGCCCGACGAATCGGCAGCCGGCGCTGGGTGAAGTCCGGCTTTGACCCATCGCGAGGTTAAACGTCTCGCCCGACCTCCGGATGGCATGGCAAGCAAGTCACTCGCCGTACTGAGCCTTGTACTGATGCTGGTCGCCGCCGGCTGTCTCGGCGCCGCCACCCCCTCGCCCGCCGGCGCCGCCGAGACCGGCGACGTCGCGTCCCCGTCCGTCACCGTCTCCGGTGCCGGTTCCGTCTCGGTCGACCCCGACCTCGCCGTGGTCCGGCTCGCCGTCGAGGCGACGGCCGACTCCGCCGACGTCGCCCGCGGCCAGGTCGCCGACGACGTCGCGGCGGTCCGCGCCGCGCTGGCCGACATCGGCATCGAGGACGACGCGGTCGAGACCGCGTACTTCCGCATCGACCCGATGTACGACCACACCCGGGAGTCGCGCGAGCTCGTCGGCTACCGTGCGGTCCACGCCCTGACCGTCGAAAGCGAGGTCGACGCGGCCGGCGCCGTCATCGACGCGGCGGTCGGCGCCGGCGCCTCGCGCGTCGAGGGCGTGCAGTTCACGCTGACCGACGAGACGCGCCAGTCGGCCCGCGAGCAGGCGCTCGCCCGGGCGATGACCGCCGCCGCGGGCGACGCCGGCGCCATCGCCGAGGCCGCGGGCCTGACGCTCGACGGCGTCCGGTCCGTTTCCACGGGGTCGCCCGTGGTCTACCCCGTCGACGGCCGCGTCGCGATGGCCGAGGACGCGGGCGGCGCGACGACCATCGATTCCGGCCCGGTGACGGTCACCGCCAACGTGCAGGTCGTCTACGCGGTGGCGTAGCCGCCCCGCTGGCGACATCCGCTCGTTCACCGAACGCGTTCCGTCCTCACCGCGGCTCCTCGAACGGCAGCGTCGGCTCGTGGCCGATGGCCTCGACGACGGCGTCGAGGGCCTCGTCGACGCCCTCGCCCTCGGTGACGCTCATCGCCACGTCGGCGTCGACCTCGTCCGCCCCGTCGGCGACCGGGAGGTCCGCCTTGTTTCGGGCGGTGACCAGCGGCGCGTCCGGGAACTGCTCGGCGACCGCCGCCCGGAGCTCGAGCTGGTCGGCGAGCGGGTAGCCGCAGGTCTCGGTGGGGTCGACGACGAAGAGGACGCCGTCGGCGACGTGCGCCAGCGCGCTGGCGGCCTGTCGCTCGACGGCGTTGCGCTCGGCGGGCGGCCGGTCGAGCAGCCCCGGCGTGTCGACGACCTGGTAGCGGACGCGGTCGCGCTCGACGTGCCCGACGCGGACGCCCGTCGTCGTGAACGGGTACTCGGCGACCTCGTTTCGCGCCCGGGTGACGGCGTTGACGAACGAGGACTTGCCCACGTTCGGGTAGCCGGCGACGACGACCGTCGGCTCGTCCGGCCGGATGTCGGGCAGGTCGCGCAGGGCGTTCCTGGCCTCGTCGACCCGCTCGAGGTCGTCGGCGACCTCCTCGACGACGGAGGCCATCCGGGCGAACGCCTGCTTCCTGAGCTTCCTGGCCGCCTCCGGGTCGGTCCGGGCGACCCGGCCCTGGTACTCCCGGCCGAGCTCCTTCGTCTTCCGCGAGGCCCACGAGACCTCCGAGAGGCTCGCCCGGAGCGCGTCCACGTCGACGATGGCGTCGGCCAGCTCCCGGTAGAACGGGTCGACCGCGTCGAAGTCGGGCCACGACGTCACGACGTTCTCCAGGTTGTCCGAGAGCACGTTCGAGGCCGTCTGGAGCATCGACCCCTGGGCCTCGACGCCCTGCTTGGCCCGCCCGGCCCGGGCGGCCCGCGAGAACGCCGTGTCGAGGAGCTCCTCGGCCCGGGGCGTGGTCGGCAGCGACTCGAAGATCACTGTCCGCCGCTACACGGCGGAGGGCCAAAAGCCGTCCGTTCGCCCGCGGAACGCCGTCGTCGGCCGGCATCCCGCTCGCCACCCACGCCGAAGCCGTCGTCCTTTTGTCCTCGCTCGCCCTCCCCACGGCCATGACGAACTGGCGCGCCGTCGTCGTCGGCTTCCTGGTCACGGTGTTCGCGGGCCTCGTCGGCCTCGTCGTCCCCGGCATCGGTCAGCTGTTCGCCGGCCTGCTCGGCGGCTTCGTCGCCGGCTACATGGCCGGCGGCGGGCTGGTAAGCGGCGCCTGGCACGGCCTGCTGGCCGGCGGGTTCGCGGGCTTCCTGCTCGCGCTGGTCATCGGGCTGGGGAGCCTCGCGCTGGGGCCCATCGGGGCCGTCGTCGGCGGCGGCGTCGCGGTGCTCGTCCTGGCGCTCACCTTCCTCCTGGCGCTCGACAGCGCGCTGGCGGGACTGGTCGGCGGGCTGCTGGGCGACTAGGAGATCGCATCGCGAACCGAGACCGAGTGCTGAGGCGCGGTGATCGTCAGCCGTGACGACGGGGGCCAAAAGCGGGTGGTCGACGCCCGAGCCCGGCGGAGCGTCGGCGGGCCCAGCGGGCGGCAGCTTGCGCTGGCGTCGGCAGCGAACGGAACGACGCGACGAACACCGGGTGCGCATCGACCCCTCCTGCTAATCACAGTCCGGTCCGGATCGAACGGATCGAACAACGCAGCACGTCGGTCGTGCCACGGGAGTTGTTCCGACCGGCGCGCCTCGTGGGGACCCCTCCGCAATCGTGGCGGGCGGGGCCACGTCACCCTGTCGGCGGTTCGACGGCCCCGAGTTGTCGGAGGAGCCTGAGTTCGTCGGCCTCGAGCCATACTTCCGCGGCCTCCCCATCTTCGATGCGGAACATCCCCATGGCCGAGAACTCGAACGCTTCACCGGTCGGTTCGATACCCTTGAACACGCCGTCGTGGGTTCCGGTGAGCGTCCATCGCGCCGCGACCGTGTCCCCCTCGGCGAGGACCGCTTCGACGGCCATGGCGAGATCCGGAAACGCATCGAAATAGGCGAACTCGGCGTCCGCGATCGCGTCGATACCCCGGACGTCCTCGCCGCCGACGTGGAGGACGGCGTCCTCGGCGTGGCACTCGGTGAACGCGTCACGGTCCCGTTCGTTGAGGGCGTCGAACGCGTGCTGTACAAGTTCCTCGTTGGTTCGTGTCGTTGTGGCCATCGTCGACTCCATCCCGCGCATCGAACTCGTCGCGCTTTGCCGCACCGGGCTCGCGTCGAGGCGGGTGCCAGCGCTCTTCTTCCACGCATACCACGTTAATCCTTCCCACGACGCGATGAGGGTTCGAACGACCGATTTCCGTCCTATCCGATGAGAACGTGAACCCGTTGCCGGTTGGGCTTCAATCAGTCACGGCTCTCGAACCGTGCGGTTCGTTTGCGCGTTCGGGTGGCTATCGGTCACCGTGCGGCCGTAGCCAGCGACGGTTTCGGCGCCGAATCGCCCGGAAGCGAGCCGTCGCGTCGACCTCAGCGCCGCGCCCGGAGCTCCTCGAGCAGGTCCTCCAGCGTCAGGTCGCACATCGACAGGAGCACGAGCAGGTGGTAGACGAGGTCGGCGCCCTCGTGGGCCACGGCGTCCGCGTCGCCGTCCTTCGCCGCGAGCACGAGCTCGGTGACCTCCTCGCCGAGCTTCTCGAGGACGGCGTTCTCGCCCTTCTCGTGGTCGAACAGCTCGGCGGTGTAGGAGCCGTCCGGGCGCTCGGCCTTGCGCTGTTCGATGACGTCGAACAGCTCCTCGAGCACGGGGTCGGTCATACCAGTTCCACCACTTCGCGGATGTCCTCGAGGTCCTCGAACTCCTCGCGTGGCCGCTCGCCGTCCTCGAAGACGTGCTCGGCGCACTCGAGCGGCGCGCCGGTGCGGGCGGCCAGCGCCAGCGAGTCCGACGGCCGGGCGTCGACGACCGCGTCATCGCCCCGCGGCGTGTTCAGGTGGAGGTCGGCGATGTACGTCGAGTCGACGATGTCGCTGACGACGACCCGCTCGACCCGGCCGCCGAGCTCCTCGACGACGTCGAGCAGGAGGTCGTGGGTCAGCGGCCGGCCGATGTCCTCGGCGTCCATGCCCCGGGCGATGCTGATGGCCTCGTCGAAGCCGATGAAGATCGGCAGCACCTCGTCGCTTTCGGGGGCGGTGGCGAGGAGGACGACGGGGACCGGCCCGTCCGGGGTGCCGGCCACCCGGACGGCGTCGATGCGGACGTCCATGACCCTCATCAGCGACGAGCCTACGAAAAGCTGGCGTTCGACGGGCTCGACGGGCGTCGCCCGTCGGCGGCCCGCTACGGCGCCATGAGGTTCAGCAGTTCGATGAGCAGGCCGAACAGCACGCCGAAGGCCAGCACCGTCCGCGGGTCCATGCGGATGGCCTTGCGGTCCTCGGCGTCGAAGTACCGGACCAGCCCGGCACTGCTCATCAGGCCGGAGCCCTCTGACTTGCTCATGTGGCCACGGGGGTGGCGGTCCCGCCTAAACCTTTCGCCGCGCCGTTTTGGACCGAAAAGCCTCGTCGCTCCCGTCGTCTTCGAGCCGCCGCGTGCCGCTCGACCGGCTCGGAAGACGCCTCGCGTCTTCCGGTGGTCGCTCTCGGCCCGCTCGCTTGCCGTCCTCGTTCGCTCGCGGCTACGGCGCAGCCCGTGGCGTCAGGCACCCCCTGCCCAGGCACGCATAGCGGCAGGTCGCTCGCCGTGAGCAATCCTTAACCCACCGGGCCGGCAACTCCCGACAGAGACGCAATGACGGTCACCCTGAAAGACTTCTACGCGGACTGGTGCGGCCCCTGCAAGACGCAGGAGCCCATCCTCGAGGAGATGGAGGCCGACTGGGCCGACGTCTCGTTCGAGCGCATCGACGTCGACGAGAACCAGGACGTCGCCAACCAGTACCAGGTCCGCTCGATCCCGACGCTCGTCGTCGAGAACGACGACGGCGTCGTCGAGCGGTTCGTCGGCGTCACCCAGCGCGAGGCCATCGAGGCCGCCCTCCAGGAGGCCGGGGCGTAGCCGTCGCCGGCGTCCGAAAGCCAGCCTCGGACCGGCGGCCCCGCCCGGCGACGGGCGCGAACCGGCCACGCATCGGCGGGCCGCGCCGTGCCGCCCGACCCGCTACGAGAACTCGACGACGACGTCGTGCAGCCCCTCGTTGAACCGGGCGACGTTGATGAGCAGCGGCGTCAGGCTCTCGACCTCCGGTGCGTTGGCCACGCCGCCGGCGTCGAGGGCCCGCAGCCCCTCGATGCTCTCGGCGAGCGACCGGACCGTCTCCTTGGCGTCCCGGTCGTCGCCGACGAGCAGCGTGTCGGCCGAGAGCTCGACGTCGAGGTTCGCCAGCCGGTCGGCCGCGAGGTTGTGGAACGCTCCCACCACGGGGACGCCCTCGGGCGCCGCGTCGGCCGCCCTCGCGGTGACGCTGCCGGCCGGCGGCGGGTCGTGGTGGAACCCCGCGTCGTCGCGGGCGATGCTCACCGCCGGGCTGACGAGGAGGGCGCCGTCGAGCGCGCCGGCGACCGACGCGATGGTGTCGGCCACGTAGTCGGGCGGCACCGAGAGCACGACCACGTCGGCCCGGTCGGCCGCCGTCTCGTTGCCGAACCCGTCGACCCGCACCTCGCGCCCCCGGCTCGACAGCTCCGTCTCGTACTCCTCGGCCTTGGTCCGCGCGCGGTCCGGGTCGCGCGAGCCCACGACGACCTCGTGGTCCGAGTGGAAGGCCCACCGCAGGGCGAGCCCCTCGCCGATGTCGCCGGTCCCGCCCAGCAGGGCGATTCGCATGCCCGACGGGAGGGGGCCCCGGCTAATGGACGCTCCGGTGTGTCCCGGCGCCGCCTCGCCGGCGTCGACGCGTTCCGCGCGCCGACACGCGCCGCGGTTCCCGTGCGTCGGCCGCCCCTCAGCGAGGGTCGAGCAGGTCGAGCAGGCCGTCCAGCGACTCGACGACCGCCTCCGCGCCGGCGGCCTCGAACGCCCGGCGCCCGTCGGGACCGGTCAGCCCGCCGGTGAGGACGCCGATGCCCCGGTAGCGCCGGGACGGGTCCGCCTCGCCGGCCGCGACGGCCGTCCGAACGTCGTCGAGCGAGTCCCCGACGAACGCCACCTCGCGGGCGTCGAGCCGGTCGGCGAGCGCCAGCAGGCCGTCCGGCTCGGGCTTGCCCGGCGCGTCGTCGTCCATCGTGACCACGAGCTCCTCGGGCAGGTCGAGCTCGACGCGAGCCAGCGCGAGGTCGGCCTCCGCGGCCGGTCGACCGGTGAGCACGGCCAGCGGGAACCGCTCGGCGAGCGCCTCGAGGGTGGCCGCCCGCACCAGGAGGGGCTCGTCGTGCAGGTAGCCCGGGACGTCGAGGTCGGGCTCGCGCCCCTCCAGCTCGCGGTAGCCGTCGCTGCCGAGGTACAGCTGCTGGAACACGGCCCGCACGCGGTCGGGGTCCCACGACGCCTCGACGTCGGCCGCCGCGGCGCCGAGCGCGTCGGAGAGCGCCGCCCGCGCGGCCGGCAGTCCGCCACCGCGCTCGGCGATGGCGTCGGCGTAGCCCCGGACGTCGGCGTCGTAGCCCGCCTGCCGGGCGAGGACGTACAGGCAGACGGCGTCGGTGAGCTCCCAGTCGTCGTTGAAGCCACCGGCGTCCTTGAGCGCCTGCAGCGAGGCCCGCGGGACCGTCTCGCCGCACAGCCGCTCGGCCGTCTCGACGACGGCCCGCCGGTAGGAGTCCGCGACGTCCACGAGCACGCCGTCGACGTCCAGCACGACCGCGTCGACGCGCATGGCGGCCGTCGACGCGGCGCGGTAAAGGGTGTTTCGAGGGTCGATGGCGAGGTCCACGGGCCGACGGGGGCACGGCGGGCCGGGAACCGGAATCCGTCGGGCCGTCGCTGACGTCGCCGGGCCGTCGGCTCCTCCCGGGACCCCTCGGCACCGCTCGCCGGCCAGACTCCCCGTCGGCCCCCTCGCGAGCGGTCGCGAGACAGCGGCCTCCCGCAGCCGTCGGCCCCTACCGGGAAGACGCCGGAACCGAGTGCGGGGCTCCGCTACCCGTCGTCGTCATCGTCATCATCGTCGTCATCGTC
>CAZVOR010000053.1:0-13365 GCA_964628745.1 uncultured Halobacteriales archaeon | reverse complement strand
GCTCGTCCTGCTCGACGAGATCGCGAGCGGGCTCACGCCGGGGGAGATCGAGACGCTGAGCCGCACCATCGAGCGCGTCCGCGACGAGCGCGGCGTCTCGGTGTTCTGGATCGAGCACATCATGGACGCCATCATGGGGGTGGCCGACCGCGTCGTGGTGCTGAGCAGCGGGCGGAAGATCGCCGAGGGGCCGCCGGCCCGCATCCGGGAGGACGAGCTCGTCGTCGAGGCCTACCTGGGGGAGGAGGCGTGACCGCCGAGGCGGGCGGCGGCGCGACCGGCGCCGACGGCATCGAGGCGGAGGGCGTCGACGCCTCCTACGGCTCCATCCAGGTCCTCTGGGACGTCTCGTTTTCGATCACGACGGACGACGCGGTCGTCGCCGTCGTCGGCCCCAACGGCGCGGGCAAGTCGACCTTCCTCCGCGTGCTCTCCGGGTTCCACCCCGTCGACGCGGGCCGGGTGACGCTGTGGGGCGAGGACGTCTCGGCGCTCGACCCGTCGCAGATCGTGCGCCGGGGGTTCGGCCACGTCACGGAGGAGCGGAACCTCTTCGGCGAGATGACCGTCCGGGAGAACCTCGAGATGGGCGCCTACACCCGCCGGGACGCCCTCGAGGCGAACCTCCGGGAGGTCCACGAGCTGTTCCCGGTGCTCTCCGAGCGCACGGACCAGCGCGCCGGGTCGCTGTCGGGCGGCGAGCAGCAGATGCTGGCCATCGGGCGCGGGCTGATGGCCGACCCGAAGATCCTCGCGCTCGACGAGCCCTCCGAGGGCCTGGCGCCGCAGATCCGGCGACGGCTCTTCGAGAAGGTCGAGCAGATAAGCGAGTCGGTGACGGTCCTGCTCGTCGAACAGCACGTCCACACGGCGCTCTCGCTGGCCGACCGGGCCTACCTCATGGAGAACGGCGAGTTCGTCGCCGAGGACACCGGGGCGGCCCTGCTCGAGTCGGAGCGCATCGAGCGCGCCTACCTCTGAGCCCGGCTCGCCTGCCCCGGACCGTCCACCCGCTCGGTCCGGGGCGTCCACCCGCTCGGTCCGGGCCGCTCGCCTGCGCGGTCCGCCGCCCGCTAGTCGGCCGGCTCCTCCCGCGGCGCGCCGCCCGAGCCGCCGCCGGGCGCCTCCCCGGCGTCCTCGAGCAGGTCGAAGACGGCGTTGACGACCCCCTGCCGGAAGTAGAGGAACAGCACGATGAGCAGCGCGCCGAAGATGGCGGTCCGCCACTGCGCGGCGTGGGTGGCGAGCAGCTCCTCGATGCCGATGACGATGGCGGCGCCGACCACGGGACCGAGGGTGGTCCGGAGGCCGCCCACGATGAGGACGATGAGCACGATCACGTCGACGGCGAGGAACGTGAACTCCCCGGGGAGCATGTGGCCGGCCTCCCGGGCGAGGAAGGCCCCGGCCAGCCCGATGACGAACGCCCCGACGAAGCCCGCGAGGGTCTTGTAGTAGACGACGTCGATGCCGATGGACGCCGCGGCGAGCTCGTCCTCGCGGATGGCGTCGAAGGCGATGCCGTGCCGCGACGTGGTCAGCCAGACGTAGACCAGCAGGACGGCGCCGAGCAGCACGAGGGCCAGGTAGTAGAGCACGACCTTCTCCGGGAGCCCGAGCGGGTCGGCCAGCGCCCCCAGCGAGAAGTACTCCCGGTAGGGGAAGCCGGTCGAGCCGCCGGTGATGTCCCGCGCCCCGACGAACGCCTCGCTGAGCACCAGCTGGAGGTTCAGCGTGAGGATCGATATGAGGATGACCGTGAACCGCCGCTTCGCCGAGATCCAGCTGGTCGCCAGCCCCAGCAGCCCGGCGACGAGCGCCGCGACGGGGAGCGTGACCCACGCGCTCACGGCGGTCCAGTCGGCCAGCAGCGCCGTCCCGTAGGCCCCGAGCCCGGCGAGGCCGCCCATGAAGAGGAACAGCTGGTCGGTGTGGCCGAAGACGATGTTGAGGCCGACCGCGAGGATGGCGACGAGGACCAGCCGGGCGAGCACCCCCTCGTAGTAGCTGCTCCCGAGGACCGGCAGCGGCGCGACCGTCAGGACGGCGACCACGACGCCGACGTTCCGGAGCTCCCGGCGGACGGCCGGCCTCACGCGGACAGCACCCCCGGCTCGACCAGGATGACGGCGATGGCCGTCGCGAACAGGATGATCGTCGCGACGTACGAGCCGACGAAGAAGTTCGCGAACCCGTTGACGAGCCCGAGGAGGACCCCGGCGGCCACGGCGCCGGTCAGGCTCCGCACGCCGCCGACGATGGACACGATGAGGGCGAACACGGTGAACGTAAAGCCCGAGGCGACGGACAGGCTCGAGCCGAACGCGAAGACGAGGCCGCCGAGCCCGGCGACCACCACCGAGAGCACGAAGATGAGCGTGCGGATGCGACGCGGGTTCACCCCCACCAGGTGGGCCCCCCGCTCGTCCTGGAAGACGGTCCGGGTCGCCTTGCCGACGAACGTTCCCCGCAGGAAGGCGAACAGGACGGCCAGCACGGCCGTCGCCACCGCGATGACGACGAGGGAGCTGCCGGTGATGGCCTCGCCGCCGAGCTGGACGGCGGCGATGTCCAGCGGGAGCGTGTAGCTCGAGCGGAAGAAGTTGATGAGGACCCCGTCGAGGAACACGGTCAGCCCGAGCGTGGTGAAGATGCCGACCAGGATGCGCTCCTCGCCCTCGGAGCGGTACACGAGCGAGAGCAGCGTCCGGTCGACCGCCAGCCCGACGGCCGCGACGACCAGGAGGGCCACGACCGAGGCGACGAGCACGCCGTGGCCCTCGCGGACGACCACGGTCGCCAGCAGGACGGTCAGGACCGAGAACGCGCCGATGGCCAGGTTCAGCACCTCGCCGAGCCCGAACACGAGGGTGATGGCGACGCCGAGCAGCGCGAGGAACGCGCCGAACGCCAGCCCGTCGATGGCGACGGCGATCAGCGTCCCGACACTCACCATTGGCTTCGTGGCGTCCAACCCCGGACGACGTGGTAGGTGTTTCGGAAGGTCACGCGAGGGTCGCTCGGTCGCTGCCCCTGGTCACCGTCCGCCGGGTCCCGGGTCGGTCGACCCGGCTACTGCTCCGGCGGGAG
This sequence comes from uncultured Halobacteriales archaeon, assembly GCA_964628745.1. Classification (GTDB taxonomy): domain Archaea; phylum Halobacteriota; class Halobacteria; order Halobacteriales; family Hikarchaeaceae; genus CAZVOR01. The sequence goes on along the minus strand of CAZVOR010000053.1, from coordinate 10,275 downwards.
CGCCGGGACGGGGTCGGACCGGGACAGCTCCTCGTAGCTGTAGGAGCCGCTGTCGTCGTACGACGGCGTCTCCTTGAGCAGGCGGCTGTAGATGACGACCGTCTGGTCGAGCTCGCCGTACTGCGAGTACTGGATGGGCTCGGCGAACAGCGAGTCGAACTGGATGTCGCGGATGGCGTCGGCGATGGCCGACGGGTCGTCGCCCCCGGCGTCGTCGATGGCCGCGGCCAGCATCCGGCCGGTGACGTAGCCGTACGCCGTGTGCGTGTTGAACTGGGTGTCGTTCGCCTCCCCGAAGCGGCCGGCGACGTCCGCGAACTCGTCCGTGTAGGCGTCGGTGTTGTGGATGTGGACGTACGGCTCGATGGCGGCGTCGCTCAGGGCGCCGACGAGCAGCTGCGGCGGCGCGCTCGAACCGGCGATGACGTCGGGCTCGAGGCCGAGCTCCATCACCTGGTTGGCGATGGAGACGGTCCCCGGCGGGTGGCCGGTGGCCGACACCAGCTCCACGTCGTCCGGGAACTGCCGGATGTAGGACCGGAAGTCGCTCGCGCCGGGCGGCGCCACGTGGATGTCCACGTCGATGTCGAAGTACTCGTTCATGGCCGACTCGGCGGCCCGACCCCACGCGTAATCGGCGACGATGGCGGAGACCGATTCGTAGCCGGCGTCCGCGAAGGCGCTCGCCTGGGCCTGGATGGACCGGACCGACGGCACCAGCCCGATCCGGAAGATGTGCTGGGAGTTCTCGGTGATGATCTCGCTGGCCCCCGCCATGTGCAGCAGGTGGGGCACCTGGAGGTCCTCGGCGGTCTGGGAGAGCACGATGCCGACGTCGGACGAGACGGCGCCCGTCGTCGCGACGGCCCCGTCCTGCTCGACCATCCGCCGGAAGCTCGAGTCGGCCTGGGCGGCGTCCGCCCCGGTGTCCGTCACCGTCAGCTCGAGGTCCCGACCCCCGAGCACGCCCCCGTCCTCGTTCACCTCGTCGATGGCGAACTGCAGCCCCTCCTGGTGGGGGTTCGACCACGGCGCGAACAGGCCTGAGAGCGGCTCGAGCCCGCCGATGACGACGGGCCCCCCGCCCCCGCCGGTGCCGCCGACGCAGCCGGCCAGCGCGCCGACCGTCGCCGCCGCACCACTCGCCCGCAGAAACGCACGCCTGGAAACGCGTGACATTACCGACCACTGTTCGGGATTCTCTTTAAAGGTACCGGTCGTCGAACCCCGAGACGCCGGTTCCTCGGCCGCTCGACGCCCGACGGGGCCGAAGAGGGATCGACGGTCGGCGAGCGCGGCGACCGGGACGACGCGCCCGACCGTCGCGTCGAGCGTCGCGTTTATTGAACCGGCCCGACGACCGGCGGGCATGCCGACCGACAAGCGGGCCACCATGGCCGAGGCCGTCTCGGCCATCGACCCCGGCGATTCCGTCGCCGTCGGCCTCGCCCTCGAGCACGCCATCCCGTTCGCCGCCGGCCACGAGCTGGTCAGGCAGGGGATCGACGACCTCACGCTGGTCGGCCCCATCAGCGACGCGCTGTTCGACCAGCTCGTCGGCGCTGGCCTCGTCTCGCGCGTCCGCGCTGCCTGGGTCGGGAACGTCTCGGCCGGCTCCGGCTACCGCTTCCGGCGCGCCGTGGAGGCGGGGACCCTCGACGTCGATGACCACTCGAACTTCTCCATCGGCCTGGCGCTCGCGGCCGGGGCGATGGGCGTCCCGTACCTCCCGACCCGCTCGCTGCTGGGCAGCGACGTCTTCGAGGCGAGCGAGCAGTTCCGCGAGGCGGAGGACCCGTTCTCTGGCGACCGGCTCGCGCTGGTCCCCGCCATCGAGCCCGACTGGGCGGTCGTCCACGTCCAGCGGGCCAGTCCCGCCGGCGACGCGCACCTCTGGGGGAACACCGGGGTCACCCGCGAGGCCGTCGGCGCGGCGGACCGGGTGCTGCTCACCGCCGAGGCGGTCGTCGACGAGGCGACCATCCGCAGCGACCCCGGCCGGACGGCGGTCGTCCACGAGGACGTCGCCGCGGTCGTCGAGTGTCCCTACGGGGCCCACCCCTCGCCGCTGGCCGGCCGGTACCACCGGGACCACGCGCACTACCTCGAGTACCACCGCCGGACGGGGACCGAGGCGGGGTTCGACGAGTGGCTCGAGGAGTGGGTCCTGGGCGTCGCGGACCGCCGGGAGTACGCCGGGCGAATCGACGCCGACCTGGCGGTCGCCGGGGACGATCCCGCCGCCGAGGTGACGTATGGGAAGTGACGGGTCGAGCCCGGCGGACGGGCCCGGCGGCGACGGGCCGTCCCGCGGGTACACCGACCGCGAAATGCTGGTGGCCGCGGCCGCCCGCGAGATAGCGGACGGCGAGGTGGCCTTCGTCGGCATGCGGCTGCCGCTGCTCGCCTTCCAGGTCGCGGTGGCCACCCACGCGCCGGACGCGACGGCGGTCTACGAGAGCGGCGTCGTCCGCGACGACCCCGCCGACGGCTTCCTCCACACGATGTGCGACCTGCCGAACCAGCACCGGGCGGTCGCCACGACGGGGATGGTCGACATCATGAGCCGGCTGCAGCGCGGCGACGTCGACCTGGGCTTTCTCGGCGGGGCGGAGATCGACCGCTACGGGAACCTCAACACGACCCGCGTCGCCGCCGGCGACCGCGAGGTCCGCCTGCCCGGAAGCGGCGGGGCCTGCGACATCGCCTGCCTCGCCGGGCGGACGGTCGTCCTCATGGCCCACGAGCCCCGCCGGTTCGTCGAGCGCGTCCGCTACCGCACCTCGCCGGGGCACGGCGATGGCGACGGCTGGCGCGAGCGCGAGGGCGTCCCCGGCGGCGGCCCGTCGGCGCTCGTGACGACCGAGGCCTGCTTCGGCTTCGACGACGGCGGCGAGCTGTTCCTCCGGAGCACCCATCCCGGGGTCGACCCGGCCGACGTGCTCGACGACTTCCCCTGGCCGCTCCGGACGGCCGAGGACGTCGGCCGTGGGCCGGTGGGCACGACGGCGCCGCCGTCCGAGGCGGCCCTGTCGCTCGTCCGGACGTTCGACCCCGACGGGTTCTGGACGGGGCCCGCCGACCCGGCCGACCGTTAGGTATTTTTCGTGACCATCTGAACTACGCGTGAGAGTCGCATGCAAGCGAACGTCCCGCGAGGAACGCTCCCGTCAGCGGTCGAGCGGCCGGATTTCGTCCACGCCGTCCCGGAGGTCCACTACCCCCGGCAGCTCAACGTGGCCGAGGAGCTCGTCGACCGGAACGTCCGCGAGGGGCGCGGCGAGGACGACGCCATCCGCTTTGCGGACGAGGCCATCAGCTACGCCGAGCTCCGGGAGCGGGTGGACCGGCTCGGCCGCGCGCTCCGCGGGCTCGGGGTCGAGCCGGGCGACCGGGTCCTCGTGCGGTTTCCCAACCGGCCGGAGGCGATCGTGTCCTGCCTCGCGGTCCAGAAGCTCGGCGGGGTCGCGCTCCCGACGATGAAGCTCCTCCGGGCGAGGGAGCTGACGTACATCGCGAACGACGCGGCGGTGACCGCGGCCGTCGTCTACGACGACCTGCTCGACGAGCTCGAGGCCGCGATGCCGGAGCTCGACGCCCTCGAGACGGTGGTCGTCGCCGGGCGGAACGGCGTCGACCACGACCACCGCAGCTACGACGCGCTCGTCGACGCCGAGCGCCCGGAGCTCGACGCCTACGCGGCCGACCGGGACGACCTTGCGCTGATGCTCTACACGAGCGGGACCACGGGCCGGCCGAAGGGCGCGGTCCACACCCACCGCCAGCTGCTGGCGAGCGCCGACACCTACGCGCGCTACTGCCTCGAGCCGACGGCGGACGACGTCTTCGGCGGCAACCCCCCGCTGCCGTTCGCGTACGGCTACGGCGACCTCCTGACGTTCCCGTTCCGGTTCGGCGCCACGGCCAGCCTCGTCGAGGACGCCACGCCGGCGGACCTGCTCGCCGCCGTCGAGGACCACGGCATCACGGTCCTCTGCTCGGTCCCGACCGCGTTCAACCAGATCCTCGCCGAGCACCCGGACGCCCCCGAGTCGCACGACCTCTCGTCGCTCCGGCTCGGGATGAGCGCCGGGGAGCCACTGGCCCCCTCGACGTTCGAGTCGTTCGCCGAGCGGTTCGGCGTCGAGCTGCTGGACGGCATCGGCACCACCGAGATGCTCCACATCTTCCTCTCGCACCGCCACCACGACGACGTCGACCCGAGCGCGACCGGCTACGCGGTCCCCGGCTACGAGTGCAGGGTCGTCGACCCCGACACGGGCGACGAGGTCGACCGGGGCACGCCCGGGCTGCTGGCGGTGCGCGGGCCGACGGGCATCACCTACTGGGACCGGCCGGACGAGCAGGCCGAGGCCGTCGTCGACGGCTGGAACTATCCCGGGGACATCTTCGTGCACCGCGAGGACGGCCGGTTCGAGTACAAGTCCCGCCGCGACGACCTCATCGTCACCGCCGGCTACAACGTCCCCGGGCCGGAGGTCGAGAACGTCCTGCAGGAGCACGACGCGGTGGCCGAGGTCGCCGTGGTCGGCAGCCCGGACGACGAGCGGGGCGAGATCGTCAAGGCGTTCGTCGTGCTCGCCGACGGCGTCGAGGGCGACGACGACCTCGCGGCCGCGCTCCAGGACCACGTCAAGCAGGTCCTGGCGCCGTACAAGTACCCCCGGGCGGTCGAGTTCATCGAGGAGCTCCCCCGGACCGAGACCGGGAAGATCCGGCGCACGGAGCTCCGGGAGCGCGAGCGCGCCGCGGCGGACTGACGGGGCGGAGGACGGACCGACGCGGGACGAGCGTCCGACCGTCGCGGGCAGCGCGCCCGACCGTCGCACGGACCCGGGGTCACGGGCTGTCGCCGGTGAGCAGCCGGAGGTCGGACCGGGGCTTGCCGATACAGGTGAGCACGTAGCCCGCGTCCCGCTCGGCCGACGAGAGGAACATCCCCTCGGCCTGGTCCACCGCCCCGCCGTCCAGCCGGCGCCCGCAGCAGACCCCGCAGACGCCCATGCGGCACTGGTAGGGCAGGGAGAGGCCGCGGGCCTCGGCGGCCTCGAGGATGGCGGTGTCGCGCGGGACCTCGATGGTCCGCCCCTCCTCGACCAGCTCGACCGCGTACGTCTCGGGCATCGGCTCAGTCGATGGCCTTCTCGTAGACGTGCTCGACCGGCCGGAAGCCGGCGCTCCGGTAGCGGTCGGCCGCCGCGTCGTCCCCGGGCATCACCCGGACGCGGTAGAAGCCGACCGCCCGGGGCTCCGCGGCGAGCCACGCCTCGGCCGCCTCGAGCAGCGCGCGGCCAACGCCCCGGCCCCGGTGGCCCTCGCGGACGTAGTGGCCGTGGACGAAGCCGTGGTTCTCGAGCCGGAAGATGGGGTGGTTGCCCATCACGCGCGCCTCGAGCGCGCCGAGCAGCCCGTCGTCGGCCTCGGCGACGACGACGGTCCCGTACTTCGAGTCGACGAGCTGGTCCTCGAAGTACGACAGCCAGCGCTCGTCGGCGTTCTCGCGGTGCCGGTACTTCTCGTCGTAGCTCGAGAGGTAGTCGGTGAAGCCGTGCCAGAGCGAGAGCAGCTCCGGGCCGTCGTCGACGACCGCGTGGCGGACCGCGTACTCCATGGGGGCCGGTGGCGGCCCGGACGCTAAAGCGTTGATACCGGGCGCGACCGCCCGGCGGCGCAGCCGGACCCCGGGAACAACACCTATTACCGTCGACCCGCAAGCGCCACGCAAGCCCCGAATTATGCCTACGGAGGAGCGCTTCAAGGAGCGCCTACAGCAGGGGATGATGGTCGAGTCGGCCGACGAGATGACCGAGGGCTACCGGTCCGCCCTGAAGACCATCCTGACGGTCTCCGGCGACACCGAGCTGATGAGCGTCCCCGCCTACTACGAGCAGTCGCTCAACGCGCCGACGATGAGCGCCCGGGCGTCGTGCGTCAGCGTGCTGCAGGACGAGCTCGGCCACGGCCACATCGCCTACCGGCTGCTGGAGGACCTCGGTGAGGACCGGGAGGAGCTGGTGATGGGCCGGGAGCCCCACGAGTTCCGCAACACCTACGGCTTCGACCAGCCCATCGAGGACTTCGCCGAGCTCGTGACCGCCCACGGGTTCTGGGACCGCGCCGGCATCGTGCTGCTCGGCGACGTCCACGAGAACACGTCGTACGCGCCGTGGAAGCGGGCGCTCCGGAAGGTCAACAAGGAGGAGCAGTTCCACCTCCGGCACGGCGAGACCTGGATGCGGCGGCTCGCCGGGAAGTCCGAGTCGACGCGCGAGCGCCTGCAGGCCGCCGTCGACTGGATGTTCCCCATCGCCGTCGAGTGGTTCGGCCTCCCCGACGAGAAGAAGACCCACGACGACCAGCTCGAGTACCGCATCAAGGGCAAGACCAACGACGAGCTCCGGCAGGAGTGGCTCTCGCACACCGTGCCGTTCTGCGAGGAGATCGGGGTCGACGCGCCCGCCCACCACGACGAGGCGGCCGACGAGTACGTCCTCGAGTACGACCTGCCGGTCGCGTACGACCCGGCGGCCAAGGAGTGGCAGTTCGACGAGCCCATCTCCTGGTCGGACGTCCTCGACCGCTGGCGCGACCGGGGGCCGGCCATCGAGCGGTACGTCGAGATGATCCAGTCCGGGCCCGTCAACGTCGGGGTGTGACCGTGTCCTCGCCCGCCGACGAGGCCGCCGGCCCCGAGGCGGCGGACGTGCCGGGCCCCGACGCCGACGCGTCGCCCTTCGAGCGGGCGCTGTGGGACGCCATCGACGAGATCCCGGACCCGCACGTCCCGGTCAGCCTCGTCGAGATGGGGATGGTCTACGACGTCGCGGCCGAGGACGGCGCCGTCGCCGTCGAGATGACCTACCCCTGCCTCGGCTGTCCGGCCTACGACATGATACAGGACGACGTCCGGGGCCGCCTGCGGGCCGTCGACGGCGTCGACGACGTCGCCATCGACGTCGTCTGGGAGCCCGCCTGGTCCAAGCGGCGCCTCTCGGCGGCGGTCCGCGAGAAGATCCGCGCCGCGGGGACGGACGTATGACCGCCGGACCCGCGCCGGGGGCGGACGGATGACCCGCCCCGAGCGGTACGACGTGTTCGCCCGCGTCCGGGCCGGCGACGACCTCGTCCGCGTCGGCCGGGTCGAGGCGCCCTCGGACCGGCTCGCGAGGGCCTACGCGCGGACGACGTTCGACGAGGAGGACTGGGACTACATGGCGGTGGTCCGGCACGACGACCTCGTGGCCGTTCCGACCGACGGCGAGCCGCCGCGCGCGGGGGCCGACCGGCCGTGAGCGACTGGCCCGAGGGCGCGGCCGAGCTCGTCCTCGCCATCGCCGACACCAAGCTGCTCCTCGGCCACCGCTACGCCCAGTGGACGCTCGGCGGCCCCTCGCTCGAGGACGACATGGGCGGCGCCAGCGCCGCCCAGGAGGAGATCGGCCACGTCCGCCAGCTGTTCCGGCTGCTGGCCGAGCGGGGCTTCGACGCGGCCTGGCTCGAGGGCGACCGCGAGCCGACCGAGTTCCGGAACGCGGCGTGCCTCGACCGCGTCCGCCGCGACTGGGCGGCGTTCCTCGCGACGGCCGCGCCGGCGGACCGCGCGGCATGGTACCTGCTCGACGCCATCGACCACGACGACCTGCGGGGCCTCGTGGCGCGCATCGGCGAGGACGAGTACTTCCACCTCGAGTACCACGACGCCCGGCTCGAGACGCTCGCCGACGACGAGCCGGCGACCGTCCGGGCGGCGTTCGAGTCGGCCCTCCCGGCGGCGCTGGCGTTCGTCGGTCCGGCGTCGCACGACGCCGACGGGGACCCGCTTTTCGGCGCGTTCACCGACCGCCCGGTCGCCGACGTCCGGGCGGCGCTAATCGCCCACTACGAGTCGCTGTTCGACGGGACCGACGTGTCGCTCGACGGCGTGGACGTCGACGGCCCGGCGCCCGAGGCGTGGGACCCCGTCCGGCGTCGCGTCGGGGGCGGCGGCCCCGACGAGGCCGACCTCGAGCAGCTCACGGGCGCGCGGAACCGGGAGTTCGCGGTGGAGTGACCGTGGCCGACGACGGACCGGCGGCGGACGATGAACCTGGCGACGACGGCCACGCCGCCGGGTCCCGGCCCACCTGCCCGTTCTGCGGCTCGGTCGACGTCGAGCTGGAGTCGGCGTTCGGCGGCGAGGTCTCGAAGACGCGGTACTACTGCAACGGCTGCCGGACCGTGTTCGAGCGCATCAAGTACGACGGGCGCCGGCCGGACACGGGGCGGTAGGCCGGCGGCGCGCCGCGGCGGGTCGGCAGCGCCGCGCCGCCTGGCCGCGGGCCGAATGGGGGACCCCGCTCGCCCGGCGCAAGCTACTTGTGACGCGGAAGACCCGCTCTAGCCAGCCATGCACTCCTTCGCGGCGCTCGACCTCGAGCACTTCGAGACGGAGCTCGACGACCACGTCGGCGTCATCCGCATCGACCGGCCGCCGGCGAACGCGCACACCATCGAGGTGCTCCTCGAGCTGCAGACCGCCGTCGAGCACGTCCGGTTCGACGACGCCGTCCGGGTCGCCGTCCTCGGCAGCGCGAACGACCGCTTCTTCTCGACGGGCTTCGACATCCAGGCGCTGCGCGACGACCCGCCACACCAGGTCGGCTACGCCAGCCAGACGAGCAAGGAGGTCATCATGAAGATGCGCACCACCGACACCCTCTTTCTCGCGTCGGTGAACGGCCACTGCATGGGGGGCGGCCTGGAGCTGGCGCTGGCCTGCGACCTCCGGTTCGTCGGCGACGACGACGAGTACCGCGTCGGCGTCCCCGAGGTGAACCTCGGGCTCATCGCCGGCGAGGCCGGGACGCAGCTGCTCCCGCGGTACATCGGCCGCTCGGCCGCGCTGCGTTTGATGGTCACCGGCGACACCCTCTCGCCGACCGAGGCCCACGAGCTGGGCGTCTTCGACGAGCTCCACCCGCCCGACGAGGTCGAGGACGCGACCATGGCGTTCGCCGAGCGCATCGTCGAGCTGCCCAACCGCGCCGTCGGGCACAACAAGCTCGCCGTCAACGAGGGCATGGAGATGTCGCTGTGGGACGCGCTCACCCACGAGCGGGAGCTGCAGAACGCGCTGCTGGGCTCCGACCCGGCCATCGAGGGCGTGGACGCCTTCCTCGAGAAGCGCGAGCCCGACTTCCTCGCGGTCGAGGTCGATGGCGCGGAGCCGCCGGTCGACGGCGACGGCGGGTGACCCGGCGGCCGCTCAGCCCTCGCGGCGGCCGAGGACGTTCACCCCGACCCAGCTGATGACCGGCTCGCCGTCGCACCGTCCCACCGTCCGGTTGCGGACGTAGCCGCGGTCGTCCCGCGACTCCGAGGCGCGCAGCTCGAGGATCTCGTTCTCGACCGCGACGGCGTCGCCGGGCCGGACCGGCGCCCGCCACGAGAGCTCCTCGAGGCCGACGGCGCCCATGCTGGCGGCGTCGCCGAGCCAGCCGTCGACGAGCAGGCGCATGCACTCGGCCGCGGTGTGCCAGCCGCTGGCGATGATGCCGCCGAACACCGACGACGCCGCCGCGTCCGCGTCGACGTGGATGGGCTGCGGGTCGTACCGCTCGGCGAACGCGACGATCTCCCGCTCGGTGAGGGCGAAGCTCCCGAGCTCGCGCGTCTCGCCCGTCTGGAGGTCGTCGAAGTAGATGGTCACGCGTACGGCCAGTGCCGGGCCGGGGATGACGGTATCGGTCGCGGGGCGGCGACGCTACCGGTCGAGCAGCTGCCGGGCGACGGTCGTCTGCTGTATCTCCGTGGTCCCGCCGATGATGCTCAGGATCTTCGCGTCGCGGTAGTAGCGCTCGAGCGGGAGCTCGGTGCTGTAGCCCCGACCGCCGTGGACCTGGATGGCGTTCCGCGCCACGAACTCGGCCGCGTCGCTCGCCACGAACTTCGCCCGGCTCGACCGACGGGTGTCCCCCTCGCCGGCGGCGACGCGGGCCGCCGAGTCGTAGACGAGGTGTCGGGCCGCGGCCAGCCGGGCGTCCATCTCCGCGAGGAGCACCTGGACGGCCTGGTACTCGCCGACGGGCCGCCCGCCCTGCTCGCGGTCGCCGGCGTACGCGACGGCGCGGTCGAACGCGGCTCGGCCGATGCCGGTCCCGATGGCCCCCAGGCCCGTCCGGGCCATGTCGATGGTGCCCATCGCGATGCGGAAGCCCTGCCCGACCTCGCCGAGCAGCGCGTCCGCCGGCACCTCGACGCCGTCGAGCGTGGTGT
>CAZVOR010000052.1:0-13584 GCA_964628745.1 uncultured Halobacteriales archaeon | reverse complement strand
GTCGACGGCAAGGACGAGACCAACGGCATCGTCATCCTCCGCATCGACGGGATGGAGGCGCCGGTCGAGGCACCCGAGCACTGACGGAGGACCCGCTCGACGCCCCGTTCCCGGGCCGTCGCGCGGGACAGCGGGTCAGTCGTCGTCCAGGGGGAACGAGAGGTCGTCGCCAGCGGTGCCGCCGCCGTCGGCGGCCGGGTCCCGGGCCTCGTCGCGCGGCCGGCTCCGGGTCCACGCCACGCGCGGCGGGCCCGCGGGCGGGCCCCGCCGGCGGGCGGGGGATGTCGCGGCCGCCAGGAACGACGCGAGGACGACGGCGAGACCGGAGCAGTAGCCGAGCGCCGACGCGACGGTCGCGGCGGTCGGACGGCCGACGACATCGACGGGCGCCAGCAGCCAGAAGCCCGCGAGGCTGGCGAGCCCGACCGCCGCCCCGACGGCGTCGACGGCCCGCTCGCGCTCGCCGGCCGGCGCGCGGACGAGCAGGACGACGAGCCCGGCGACCGCGGCCGCCCCGCCGACGAGCGCGCCGGTCTTCGGCGAGGCGGCCGTTCCGAGCGCGCCGGCCGCGCCCAGGCCGACGAGGAGGGTCCCGACGGAGAGCGACGCCAGCCCGACCAGCAGCCGCCGTCGCCCGTCGACGCGGCGAGCGCGGACGGCGGCCTCGATGGACGGCATGTCCCCGGCGGTTCGGCGGGGCCTCGCATAACGGTTCGGCAGACGCCCGTCTGACGAGAGGTTAAGTCCCTCCCATCGGAACCACAGCGACGACCCGATGCCGACCGCCGTCCGCAACCGAAGCAAGTTCAGGCTCTCGGCCCGGCTCATCGTCGTCGGGCTGTGGACCGTGCTGTTCGGCCTGCTCGTCCTCCTCTTTACGCTCCAGCTGTTCGCCTCGCTGTCGTCGTTCGCGAGCGTCGGCGCCTTCGGCCAGGAGACCGGTACGGGCGTCGACACGCTGCTGTACGACAGCCTGCTGCTGCTCTACCGCGGCGGCTTCCTCACGCTCGGCGTCGGCGGCGCGCTGATGGCCTTCGGCAGCCTGTTCATCCTCGGCGTCTCGCGGTAGCCCGCCCGGCGGACCGCGGCGCTGGTGGGTTCGTGGTGACACTGTCGCTCGGCTCACCGCCTTCGGACCGCCGGTCGGACGTGATTCGCCTCGCTCCGCTCGGCTCATGACCGGCGGGCAGGCGGCCCGCCGGCGTTTGCGGCCCCTCGGACCGCTCACTGCCGGCCGAAGGGGCCCTGGCGCCGTCCGGGCTCGCGGGCCTCGCCCGTCTCCTGGCGTTCGGCGACGACGGGACAGTCGCGCACCCGGACGTGGTCGGCGTCCGGGAACTCGACGATGGTCGTCCCCGGGTGTTCGCAGCTGACCGCCGGCGGGGCGCCGAAGTGCTCGCAGGACTCGCAGTACGCGCGCTTGGAGACCACGTGCTCGTCGGGCGCCTCGGCCGGCTCGGCGGCCGGCGCCGTCGACGGCTCCCCCAGCGACTGCCGGAGGTGCTCGGACGCCGTCCCGTCGAAGGGTTCCGCCCGGACGAACGGGCCGTCCTCCGGGCCTTCGCGCCCGTCGGGGGCCGGGCTCTGGCCGCGGACGTCGTCCCCGGCCGCCCGCCGCCGGCGGACGCGCTCGGCGAGGTCGGCGAGGGGGGCCTCGCCGGCCGACCGCTCGCTCTCGCGGTCCTCCTGCGGCCCGTCGCGGGCCCCGTCCCCGGCGGGGCCGTTCCGGCGGTCCTCGGGCGGCTCGTCGGCCATCGGCGACGGTTGGCGGACGGCCGTCTTAAGGATTGGCGTGGGGTCCGTCCGCCCCGCGTCCGACGCGCCGCCGCCGGCCGAGGGTGGATTTATTGTCGGTGGCCCCCTCGTGCGGGCAGCAACGCGCGCTGCGGCCCCGGGCCGCGGGCGCCCCCGCACCATGGACCTGAACGCAACAGGCCTCGCCCGGTCGGCCGAGGACCTCGGACGACGGCTCGCCGCCGTGCCCGGCGACCTCGGCCGGCAGCTCGTCGGGACCTACGAGATGCTCCGCGGCTCGACCGTCGAGGTCCGACCCTACGACCCCGCCGCCCACGGCCCGCTCGTCACCTGGACCGGCCTGCCGGGCTACGAGGAGGTCGAGCGGTACTGGGTCGACGCGCCCTACGCCTTCGTCTCCATCAACTTCGACCCCGAGGAGAACGAGCACCGGTACCACGTCGTCGAGCCGGAGCTGACCGACTGGGAGGCCGACCTGCTGGCGGAGCTCCTCGAGGACCTCCGGGACACCCTCATCCACCGGCGGACCGTCGGGGAGGAGAACGCCGAGGCGGTCGTCCGGACCGAGCTGCGGACGCTGCTCGAGGAGTACGGCGTCGTCGTCGACATGAACACCTTCTACCGGGTGCTGTACTACCTCGACCGCCGGTTTCGCGGCTACGAGAAGCTCGACCCGGTGATGCGCGACCCGTACGTCGAGGACATCTCCTGCGACGGCTACGACGCCTCGCTGTTCGTCTACCACAGCCGGTACAACGACGTGAAGACGAACGTCGAGTTCGGCGAGCAGGAGCTCGACGACTTCGTCGTCCGGCTGGCCCAGCGCGCCGGGCGGAACATCAGCATCGGCGACCCCATCGCCCACGCGATGCTCCCGGACGGCAGCCGCAGCGAGCTGGCCTTCGGCACTGAGGTCACCCCGCACGGCTCCGCGTTCACCATCCGGAAGTACGCCGAGGACCCGATGACGCCGGTCACCCTGATGAACTACGGGACGTTCAGCCTGGCGCACATGGCCTACCTCTGGCTGGCCATCGAGCACAACAAGAGCCTCATCTTCGCCGGCGGCACGGCGTCCGGGAAGACGACCTCGATGAACGCCGTCTCGATGTTCATCCCGCCGCGCTCGAAGGTGCTCTCGATCGAGGACACCCAGGAGATCCGGCTGCACCACGAGAACTGGCTGTCGGCGGTCACCCGGGAGAACGTCGGCGAGGGCAACAGCGTCGAGATGTTCGACCTGCTGCGCTCCGCCCTCCGGCACCGGCCCGAGTACATCATCGTCGGCGAGGTCCGGGGCGTCGAGGCGATGACGCTGTTCCAGGCGATGAACACGGGGCACACGACGTTCTCGACGATGCACGCCGACAGCGTCCAGACGGTCATCAACCGGCTCGAGAACGACCCCATCAACGTCCCGCGGGCGATGATCCAGTCGCTCGACGTGCTCTCGGTGCAGTCCATCTCGCACATCGGCGGCGAGCGCGTCCGCCGGACCCGCGAGCTCTCGGAGATCATCGGCATCGACCAGCGAAGCGGCGACCTCGACTACGCGAGCATCTTCTCGTGGCAGCCCGCCCAGGACCAGTTCCGGAGCAACGTCGGCCAGAGCCAGATCCTGGAGGAGATCGCCGAGGAGCGGGCCTGGTCGCGGGTCGAGCTCCGCGAGGAGCTCCGGAACCGCCGGCGGGTGCTCCGGTACGCCCAGCTCGCTGAGCTCACCGACTACCACACCTTCACCGCCCTCGTCAACGAGTACTACGCCGACCCCGACGCCGTGCTCGACCGCGTCGAGGACGAGCTGGGCGACGAGGTCGCGGTCGCCGATTAGATGTCGCTGCTCGTCGAGCTCGGGTTCGTCGTCGGGATGGTCCTCCTGTCGGTCGTTGGGCTCGCGGCGGTCAGCGACCGCGTCGACCACGCGCTGACGCGCCTGGCGCTGCTCGCGTTCCGCGACCGCGTCAAGGTCGAGGGGCGCCACCGGAAGCGACGGTCGCGCGCGCTGCAGTCCGTCCACGCGCCCGAGACCTATCCCGCCTTCGCCTCGAAGACGCTCCTGCTCGCGGCGATGGTCGGCGTGGCCGGTAGCCTCGTCCCGGTCTTCCTGGTCCAGCGGCTGCTCGTGGTCACCCTCGGGACCGGGCCGGCCCTTCGCGCGAGCGTCCCCCCGGAGCTCGCTTTCCTCGTCCCCGTCGACGTCGCCGCGCCGTCGCTCGGCCAGCTGTTCGTCACGCTGCTCGCCAGCGGGGCCACCGTGGGCGTGGGCGGGGCGGCGCTGACCTACCACGCTCGGTGGTGGGCCGTCGCGAGCGAGGCGCGCCGGCGGGCGGTCCTCATCGACGAGAGCCTCGCGCGGACCGTCGCATTCGTCTACGCGCTCTCGCGCTCCGGGATGCTGTTCCCGGAGATCATGCGGACGGTCGCCGCGAACCGGCATGCGTTCGGCGAGAGCGCCGAGGAGGTCGGCGTCGTCGTCAAGGACATGGACCTGTTCGGGGCGGACCTGGTCACGGCCCTGCAGCGGACGGCGGCGCGCACCCCGAGCGAACGGTTCGCCGACTTCGCCGAGAACTTCGCGAACATCCTACACAGCGGCCAGAACGTCTCGGCGTACCTCCGCGAGCAGTACGAGCAGTTCCAATCCGAGCGCGTCGCCAACCAGGAGCGCCTGCTCGAGCTGTTCACCGCCATCGGCGAGGCGTACGTCGCCGGGCTGGTCGCCGGCCCGCTGTTCTTCATCACCATCCTCGTCGTCTTCGGCGTCCTGAACGGCGGCATCCTCGAGTTCCTGCAGCTCGTCGTCTACCTGTTCGTCCCGCTGGCGAACGCCGGCTTCGTGGTCTACCTTGGCGGCGTCGCCGAGCCGCTCGCCTCCTTCGCCGCGCCGGTCCGGGGCGGGACGGGGAGCCGCGGCGTCGACGTCCGGCGAGTCGGCGACCCGGGGACGTCGCCCGGCGCGCGGTCCGACGGTGGCGTCCCCCCGGCGGGGTACGACCCGGAGCGCAACCGGCGGCACCTCGCGGCGTACCGGCGCGTCGAGCGGCTCCGGGAGTCGCTCTTGGACCCGCTCGAGACCGTCGTCCGCCGGCCCGCGACGGTCCTCGTCGTGGCCGTCCCCGCGGCGGTCCTGCTCCTCGTCGCGCGCGCCTGGCCGACGCTCGCCGGCGCGGCCGAGCCCTCCGTCGCCGCGCTCGACGACCTCGTCATCCAGTCGGGGCTGCTCGTCGTCGTCGCCTTCGCCGCGGTCCACGAGGTGCACACCCGGCGGCTCCGGCGGGTCGACGAGGCCGTCCCCGACCTGCTCGACCGGCTGGCGAGCACGAACGACGCCGGCATGACGTTCACGGAGAGCCTCCGCCGGGTCGACCGCAGCGACCTCGGGGCGCTCAACGTCGAGGTCGAGCGCCTGCTGGCGGACGTCAACTGGGGCGCGCGGACCGAGCGCGCCCTCGAGCGGTTCAACGAGCGCATCGGCTCGACGACCGTTCAGCGCGTCACGGCGCTGCTGACGAACGCGATGCTGGCCAGCGGCCACCTCGGCCCGGTCATCCGCATCGCCGCCGAGGAGGCCCGCGAGGACCGGCGTCTCGCCCGGCAGCGCCGCCAGGAGATGTTCATGTACGTCCTCATCGTCTACCTCTCGTTCGTGGTCTTCCTGGGCATCGCGGCCGCGCTGCAGGCCATCCTCATCCCCGCCATCCCGACGACCGAGCAGATCGGCGCCGCGGCGACCTCCGGCGCCGCCGTCGAGCTCCCGTTCGACATCGCCGGCAGCGACGAGAAGGCGGCCTACTCGCTGGTGCTCTTCCACGCGGCGGTCGTCCAGGCGGCCTGCTCGGGGTTCATCGCCGGCCAGATGGCCGAGGGCCGCGTGCGCGACGGGGCCAAGCACGTCGCCATCATGGTGTCCGTCGCCTACGTCGTGTTCCTGGTGCTGCTGTGAGGGCCGCGGGGCCGCCCCGTCCCCGCGTCACGCCGGCGCGACGAAGTACGTCGCGCTGTCGCCGTCGTCGAACTGGAGGGTGACGATGAAGAAGTCGCCCTGCCGCACCTCGAACGGGGTCGTCCCGTCGGCGTCCTCGTAGAACCGCAGGCGCACGTCGGTCGCCCCCGGCGGGAGCGTGACGTCGGTCGCGGCGGACGGGCCCCTGAGCGCGAGCGAGGTCCCCTCGAAGTCGAGGGACTCGGGGGCGTCCCGCTCCGGCCCCGGGTCCGCGCCGACCGCGTAGAACGCGTACCGGGCGCTCGTGACCGTGACGGCCTCGTCGTCGGTGTTGTCGAACGTGACCGTGACGGCGCAGTCGACCGGCGGCGTGCCGCAGCCGTCGTCGCCGATGGTCTCGTCCTCGATGACCACCGCGCCCGCCCCGGCGGGGTTGACGCCGCCGTCGACGTCGAGCACCGACAGGTTGAACGTGGCCGTCCGGTTGGCGGGCGTGCCGCCGCCGAAGGTGACCTCGACGGCGACGTCCCGCGTCCCCGAGACCTGGGGCGGCGCCGCGTAGACGAACGTCGCCCGGCCGTCGACGCCCGTGGCGGCGGACGGGGCGCCGGCGATGGAGCCGGGCCCGGCCGTCACGGCCGCCGAGACGGTGACGTTGCTCTGCGGGTTGTTGAATCGGTCGCGCGTCTCGACGACGAGCCTCGCGGTCCCGCCCTCGACGACGCTCTGGCGGTCGCCCTCGACGGTCGTGACGTAGGCGGGGCCCTCTTCGGCCGACGTCGCGCCGACGCCGACCTTCGCCAGGCGGAGCTCGTAGGTGACCCCCGGCTCCAGCTCGATGGCCACGGCGTCCGGGCCCGCCGGCCTGACGGCCGTGACGTGGCGGTCGTCGTCGCTGCCGGCGTCCAGCTCGTCGGCGAGCAGCGTCGTCCAGTTGGCCGCGGTCAGGCGCGTCGGGAGGACGAGGGTAATCGGCCCGCCAGCGTCGGTGACGGCGACCGTCCGGCGCGCGACGCTCACGGCCGTCGTGTCCACGGTGACCGTCCCCTGGGCGGACTGCTCGACGCTGCCGTCCAGCACGACGAGGCTTATCGTCCGCCCGTCGACGACCGCCTGGCCGGTGATGGAGAGGTTCGGTCCACCGGGAAAGCCGTTGTACGCGAGCGTGTTCTCGTAGCGGGTGACCGGCGCGCCGGCGTAGTGGCTGTAGACGGGTCGGTAGGCGAGCGCCGCCGTCTCGAACGGCCCCAGCGTGGTGGTCGTCGCGCCGACGTGGTCCCGGACCTCCGGCTCGGTCGCCGTGACGTTCTCGACGGCGAGGCCCCTGAGCGCGTCGGTCCGGAGCGTGCCGGCCGACCCCCCGAGGTTCAGCCCGAGCGTCCGCGGCGGGTAGTCGGCGCCGAGCTGAATGGAGACGGACGCCCCGGCGCCGGTGGCGGCGGTTCCCCGGACGGCGTTCCGGAGTTCCTGCATCGACCGCTGGGCGGCCTGGTTGTGCTCGAACTCGACGCGCTCGTTCTGCGCGGGGACGACGACGCCCTGGTAGACGGCGAAGCTGACGACGAGGAAGCTGAAGATGATGACGGCCCCGACGACCTCGGAGGCGGCGCGGTTGTCGCGGGGGGACATCACGGCGGCATGAGGGACGGGGTAGGGAAACCTTTACGGGTGCGGACGGTCGGCTCTGTGGCCGTTCGACCGGGTGACGAGGCGACGCTCAGCCGGCCGGCCACCTGCTCGGGTCCCTCTGCTTCCGCCTCCCGTCGCCAGGGGAGGCCCCGACGGCGCTACCTGCCGCTGACGGACACGCCGCCGTCATCCCCGATGCGGACGACGGCGTCGAACAGCACGCCCAGCGTGTCCACCGTCGCGGCGTCGTGCTCGGCCGGGTCGAGGTGGACGTGTCCCGTCGCGCCGCGGCGGCGGAGCAGCCCCGACGTCGCGTGAAGGAACCGGAAGACCCGCTCGAGTCCGGCGGCCTCGAGCAGCCCCGAGAGGGTGTGCAGGCAGACCGTCGTGGCCGCCGTCGCCTCGGCGCCCTCCTCCGTCGCGTCCCATGCCCGGAGGTAGGTGTCGATGGCGAGCGCCAGGCCCGCCAGGTCCGAGGGGTCCTCCAGCGTGTCGACGGAGACCGGCCCGTTCCCGGGGGAGACGCTCCCGCCGTCGGTGGCCGCCGCCCCGCGCGTCGTCTCCCCGACGGCGATGACGCCCGTTCTCGCCGGGAGGCCGCCCACGTGGGCGCGCCAGGCGGCCAGGCGGCTGCTCGGGGGCCCGCCGACCGTGACGAACAGCCGCTGTGTCTCCTCCGGGTCGTCTGCCGAGTCGAGCGCCACGCAGCACTCGTCGTCGAGCGGATCGTCCCCCGCAGTCAGCAGCAGCACCGTCCGGGCGTCGCCCACGGCCTCCCGGATCGCGGCCGCCTCGGGGGCCGGACTCCAGTCGTCGGTCATCTGATACCTGCCGGACGGGGGCCGGCTATAATAGGATACCGCTGTAATTATCATATTATATTATTCGTGCACGAAACCGCGCTATGAAGCCGCTCCGTTTGATATCAATAATGGTAACGAACCCCCGTCGCGAACTGGCCGGTGCGGCCAGGGCCCGGTCGCCGTGGCGCGACTAGCTGCCACGCCGGAGCGCTCGCGTCGGTCATGCGCCGACCGGGAATCGAACCCGGGATGAGGGCTTGGAAGGCCCTCGTCCTGCCGCTAGACCACCGGCGCGCTCGCCCCGACCGCCGTCGGCGTCGGCGGTTCGCGGCTAGCGGTACGTCCGCCCGTCGGGTAATGGGCGTTACGCTCCGCCGCCGGGTCCCACCACGGCGTAGCAGTTGCCGGCCGACTCGAACGAGTCGAGCCGGTCGAGCGCGCTCGCGTCGACGTCGGCCTCGAACTCCGCGAGGTCGTAGACGTGGTAGTACCGCCCGACGGTCTCGCCGTCGGGCAGCGTCCAGTCGACCGTCGTGTCGAACCCCGAGGCGGCGTCGAACCGGTCGTGGCTCACGCTCCACGCGCCGACGAGCGCGCGCCCGCCCGGCGCCAGCACCCTCGCGAGCTCGTCGAGGCTCCCCACGCGGAGCTCGCGGCGCGGCAGGTGGTGGATGGTCGCGACGTAGACCGCGAGGTCGACCGCCGCCGACCGGAGGGGCAGCCCGGCCGCGTCGGCCTGCAGGGGCCGGATGGCGTACCCGCGGTCGGCCGCCCGGTCCCGCGCGGTCCGGAGCGCCGCCCGGCTGATGTCGACCGCCACGACCCGCGACGACCGCGCGGCCAGCAGCTCGGCGTGCCGGCCGTTGCCGGCGCCGACGTCCAGCGCCACCCGGCTCGTGCGGCCGGCGAGGAACCCCTCGACCTCGGGCCACGGCTCCGGGCGCGTCTCGGCGAAGTGGGCGGCGATGCGGTCGTAGGTCGCCCGCACGTCGGCGCGGCGGGTCACGGACGGGTCGACGGGGCGGGTCGGATTAAATCTCGCCGTGCGTGTCGGCGCCGGGAGACCACCGCCGCCGAACTCGCCGGCGGCGTTACGTTGATGAGCGCCGGGACCGTACCGCCGCCCACGGGATGCGGCGCGAGCAGTTCAGCCTGGCGGTGACGGACGTGGCGTGGGTCGAGACCGACGCGGAGCCGCGGCTCCCGACCGTGACCATCGCCTTCGACGGCGACCCGGACGCCCTCGCCGCGCGGCTCGCCGGCGCGGAGGGCGAGGACGCCGCGGACGACGACGCTGACTTCGCCGTCCGGCTGCAGCGAAGCGCCGAGGACGGGCAGGCCGAGGCCATCGTCGCGCTGACCCGGCGCCTGACCGGCGACTACGTCCTCGAGCTGACCGTCGACCCGGAGACGATCCTCGAGTTCACCCGGGCCGCGCGCAGGTACGGCGAGTCGACCGACGGCGGCGCGAAGTACCGCGCCCGGATCGTCGCCGACGGCGAGCAGCTGGCCGCCTTCGAGAAGGAGACGCTGCTGGTCTACAGCCCCGACGGCGAGCTGCTCCGCCAGCACAGCCTCATCCCGAGCGGCGTCGAGCTGTAGGCCGCTCCGACGACGGCCGTTACTAAGTGACCGCACCGCGAGACGTCGGCATGGACGTCTTCGGGACGGCGGGCATCCGCGGCCCCGTCGCCACGGCCGTCACGCCCCGGCTCGCGCTGGCGGTCGGGCGGGCGGCCGGGCTCGACGCCCGCGAGCGGGGCGACGCCGAGTTCGTCGTCGGCCGCGACGGCCGGCTGACGGGCCCGACGCTCGAACGGGCGCTGGTGGCCGGCCTCTGCTCGGCCGGCGTCGAGGTGCGGCTCGTGGGCCAGGCGCCGACGCCCGCGCTCGCGTTCGCCAGCCGGGGGCGCCGCGGCGTCGTGCTCACCGCCAGCCACAACCCGCCGGCGGACAACGGCGTCAAGCTGTTCGTCGACGGCGTCGAGTACGGCCGCGACGCCGAGCGCCGCATCGAGGCGCGCCTCGACGACGTCGGGGTCGGCGCCGGGACCGGCGACGGGGCGGCCGACCACGCGCCGTGGGACGCCTGGACCGCGCCGCGCCGCGAGCGCGTCCTCGAGGCCTACCGCGGGGCCGTCGTCTCGTACGCCCGCGGCCACGGCGCCCCGCTCGACGGGCTGCCGGTGGCCGTCGACTGCGGCAACGGGACGGCGAGCCTCGCCACGCCGGCGGTGCTCGACGCGCTCGGCGCCGATGTCGCCGCGCTGGCGGCCAACGTCGACGGCACCTTCCCCGCGCGGGCGAGCAAGCCCACCGCCGCGTCGCTGGCCGACCTCCGCGCGTTCGTGGCCGACGGCGACTGGGCGCTCGGCTTCGGCGCCGACGGCGACGCGGACCGGCTGGTCGTCGTCGACGCCGGCGGCGAGGTCGTCCACGAGGACACGGTGCTGGCGGTCCTCGCCGAGCACTACGTCCGGGCGGGCGACGCCGCCGACCCGGTCGTCGTCACCACGCCGAACGCCTCCGCCCGCGTCGACGAGCGCGTCGCGGCCGCGGGCGGCCGCGTCGAGCGCGTCGCGCTGGGCTACCTCCAGGACGGCGTCGCGGCGGTGCGGGCCGACGGGGGGACCGTCGCCTTCGCCGCCGAGCCGTGGAAGCACGTCCACCCCGGCCTGGGCCCGTGGATCGACGGCGTCGCGGGCGCCGCGGTGCTGGCCCGGCTGGTCGCCGCGGCCGGCGGGCTCGGGCCGCTCTGCGACCCTGTCGCCGAGCGGCCGTACCGCAAGGCGAGCGTCGCCTGCCCGGAGGGCCGGAAGGCGGACGCGATGGCCACGCTCGCGCGGACGCTGCCCGAGCGGTTCCCCGGGGCCGCCGTCGACACCGACCACGGCGTCCGGCTGGACCGGCCCGACGGCTCGTGGCTGCTCGTCCGCCCGAGCGGCACGGAGCCCTACGTCCGGCTGTACGCGGAGGGCGAGGCCGTCGACGCGCTGGTCGCCCGGGCCCGGGAGGCCATCGAGGCGGCCGTCGAGGGCTCGTGAGCGGGCGGTCGCCGCGGGGCCGCTGCGGGAGGAGGGTTCCCGCCGCCCCGGCGGGGGAACGACTATTGACCCCGCCGGCGCAGGCGGGCCATGGGCGGCCAGCCGGACGACCCCGCGGACGACGTCCAGTACCACCTCGAGGTCGGCCCGGGCGACGTGGCGCCGGCCGTCCTCCTGCCCGGCGACCCCGACCGGGTCGACGTCATCGCGGCGCTGTGGGACGAGGCCGAGGTCGTCGCGGAGCACCGGGAGTACCGGACCGCGACGGGCGCGGTCGGGGGCACGCCCGTGAGCGCGACCTCCACGGGCATCGGCAGCCCGTCGGCGGCCATCGCGGTCGAGGAGCTGGCGCGGGTCGGCGCGGAGACCCTCGTGCGGGTGGGCTCGTGCGGCGCGGTCCAGCCCGAGGTCGCCGTCGGCGACCTCGTCGTCACGACGGGCGCCGTCCGCGGCGAGGGCACCAGCGACGAGTACGTCCGCGCGGACTACCCGGCCGCCGCGGACTACCGCGTCGTCGCGGCGCTCGTGGCGGCCGCCGAGCGGCTCGGGCACGACTACCACGTCGGCCCCACGCTGAGCGCGGACGCGTTCTACGCGGGCCAGGCCCGGGCGGGCTTCGGCGGCTACGAGGCGCCGGGGAGCGACCGGCTGCTCGACGAGCTGCGCGCCGCCGCCGTCCAGAACATCGAGATGGAGGCCAGCGCCGTCCTCACGCTGGCGAGCCTCTACGGGCTGCGCGCGGGCGCGGTCTGTGCGGTGTTCGCCGACCGGACGGCCGGCGAGTTCCGCGTCGAGGGGCAGCGGCGGGCCGCCGAGACGGCGACCCTGGCGGTGCAGCTGCTCGCGTCGATGGACGAGCAGGCCGCGGCGGCGGGCGCCGACCGCTGGCACCCGGGGCTGGGGCCGGTCTGAGAGAACGATGCGTCGGCCGGGCAGCCGAACGTGCGGGACGGAGAGTCCGGGCGCGGGCCGTTCACGGTAACCGTTTCAGTAGCTGCTGGACGTAGGCGTTGTCCGCCCAGCCCCGGTGCCGGCCCATGACCCGGAGCAGCTCTCGGGCCTCAGCTCCGGCCATATGCCCCGTTCGCGCGTAGTCGCAGACGAGCCGGGGCGAGGGAACGATGCGGGGCCCGGTGATGGCCGCGTGGACGAGGGTGAAGTTCGTGCCGGCGAACTCGTCGGTCACGAACCCGTCGACGCCGCGCGCGTTCGCCAGCACGATGCCGGCGGTCTCCCCGCCGTCGAGCCCGTACGCCGGGAGCCGGTCGGGGGTGTCCGACCGATCGAGCGGGTCTTCGACCCGGTAGTGGGAGCTCGACGCGAGGACGTTCGCCGCGGCGGCCGCATGGACATCGGCGAACCCGGCCGTCGTTCGGAGCTCGGCCTCGACCTGGGTCGGGACGTGCACGGTACACGACGTGAGGAGGTACTGCAGCGGGTCCGGGCTCGATTCCGTGGGGTAGGTCGCGTCGGCGCCCGGCACGCCCAGACTGACGAGGGCGCTCGTATCCGCGACGACGGTCCGCATCGGATTCGAACGGCGCGTCTCCGGTCTACTCCGACTGGTCGGTACCGGCGGGGTCGACCGTCCGCCGGTCGCCCGCGTAGACGTCGGTGTCGTCGGGGGCGGGCAGGTCGAGCGGCTCGCCCTCGAGGTCAGCCTTCAGCAGTCGGAACCGATGGGCGGCCTCGGTCCCGACCAGCTGTTTGACGGTCTCGAAGTCCAGCCGGTCCTCGTAGTACTCGTTGGCGACGAGCTGCTGGAACGCGTCGCGGTCGGCGGTCGCCCGGACGTACTCGCGGAGCGCGTCGTTGAGCAGCTCGGTGCGGTCCTTGGACAGCAGCGACGCGATGGCGTCGACCCGCTCGACCAGGTGCTCGGGGGAGTTGAAGTGGACGCGTCGAGTGTCGCCGTTCGTCCGCATGTCCTTGCCGTGCGTTTCGTGCGTGTTAGTATTTAAATGTTAGAACCTATGTGCGTATCCTGCACACGACCGGTCCCGAACGAGCGGCGGCCGATGCACGGCCTCGGCGGGCCGACGCTCGCCGCCTCGCCCTACAGCTCGAACCGCTCGACGAGCCGGTCGCCGCCGGAGTCCGCGTTGACGGCCACGATGCGGAGGTGGCTCTCGAGCCCGGAGCCATCGAGCTTGGCCTTCAGCAGCGAGTCGATCTGGTAGACGCCCGCGGCGTCGGTCATCTCGATCTCCACGAGGACCGGCACCGTCTCGCCGTCGGTGAGGGTGACCCGCTGGATGGCCTGGCTCGAGAGCGTGTTGATGCCGCGGCTGCCCTCGTCGTACGGGATGCGCGAGCGCCCGCGCTCCATGTCGAGCGCGTCGGCCACGCGGATGACGCCCGCCTCGAGCGTCAGCGGGTCCTCCGGGATGTGGTGACAGAGGATGGCGTG
>CAZVOR010000051.1:0-13615 GCA_964628745.1 uncultured Halobacteriales archaeon | reverse complement strand
ACGCCGGCGGCGAGCGCGGCGGTCGTGACGACGGCCGCCAGCTCCTGGTCGGCGAACCGGCGCTCGACCGACTGGCGCTTGCCGTAGTCGAGCCCGGCGTGGTACGGCGCGGCCTCGTAGTCGAGCTGGCGGGCGACCTCGTGGCAGCGACGGCGGCTGTTCGTGAAGACGATGGTCTGGCCGCGGTAGCCCGCGGCGGAGGTGCGGTCGAACTCGCGGCGGACGAGCTTGTTCTCGACCTCGACCTTCTCCCGCCGGCCGACGAACGTGACGTGGCGCTCGATGGGCACCGGGCGCTCCTCGAACTCGACGAGCGCCGCGTCGAGCGCCCCGGCCAGGTGCTCGGGGTTCCCGACGGTCGCCGAGAGGTAGACCCACTGCGTCCGCCCGTCGGCCCCGCGCGCGGCAGCGCGCGTCTCGCAGTAGTGGCGCAGCCGGGCGATGAGGCCGTCGAGCCGGTGCCCGCGCTCGCCTTCGCCGAGGGTGTGGACCTCGTCGATGACCACGGTGCCGACGTCGCCGAGGTCGCGCCCGGTTCGCAGCGCGTGGTCGACGCCCTCGTACGTCCCGACGATGACGTCGGCCGACGGGTCGAACCCGGCGCCCCCGCCCCGGATGCGGCTCGCGCCGACCCGGATGGTCACGTCGACGAGGTCGCCGTACGCCTCGCGGAAGTCGTGGTAGGTCTGGTTGGCGAGGGCGACCAGCGGGACGAGAAAGAGGAGCTTGCCGCGCCCGCGCAGCGCGCGGTCGACCCCGGCGAGCTCGCCGATGAGCGTCTTCCCCGTCGCCGTGGCGCTGACGACGAGCTGGTCGCGGCCGTCGAGCAGGCCCGCCTCGACGGCGAGGCTCTGGACGGGCAGGAGGGTCGCGAAGCGGTCGGCGAGCAGGGCGTGCAGGTCGGGATGGAGGTCGAGCGAGTCGACCGGGACCGCGTCGACCGCGTCGGTCGTGGCCGATATCTCGTCGAACTTCGTGAGCTCGGGGTCGAGCTGGCCGGACAGGAGGTTCACGACGCGGTCGACGTCGCGGACCTCGAGCAGCAGCGCCTCGAGCCGCTCGGCCGCCGCGGCCGACAGCCCGCCCCGGCCCGCCAGCTCGCGTGCGAGCTCGCGGCGGGCGCAGTCGGGGCAGACGTCGTCGTCGCCGGACCGGACGGCCGTCTCGGCGGTCACCGGGGAGTACCGCCCGCGGTTCGCGCAGTACCGGCAGGTCCGGACGACGACGGCCTCGAGCTGGTAGCCCTCGAGGAGGGCCCGCAGCTCGTCGCGGGCGGTCGGCGGGGTCTGCTCGGAGATGCGCACCCGGTCGGCGAGCCGGGCCAGTTCGACGAACTCCTCGGGCCGGCGGAGGTCCTCGTCGGTGCCGTCCTTGACGCGAAAGCGGGCCGGCCGGGGGCCGGCGTCGGTCTCCTTGAGCTCGAGGATGGCGTGGAACAGCCGCTCGCCGTCGCGAGTGGCGACGACGTGGGTGTCGCCGCCGACCGCGTGCAGGAACAGCGCGTCGACCCGCCCGACCGATTCGGCCACGCGACGGGGTATGCGGCTCGGTTATTTGAGCGGTTCGGCTGGCGGGGACGGCCGCCGACCTCCGCGTCGTCCCTCGTCGCCGCCCCCCTGCCTCGCACCCCGGTCCTCGACCTCCACCTCGCGTCCCTGTGACGCCCGCTTACGCCTCGTGGACCGTCGCGTCGGCCTCGCCGCCCTCGACCTCGAGGGTCAGCATCGTCGCGCGCTCGGCGGGCGCCGCGCCGGTGACGCTGCCCGGGTTGAGCAGCCGGACGTCCTCGACGACCGCGTCGAGCAGCTCGTGGGTGTGGCCCGCGATGCCGACGGCGTCATCGCCGGCCGCCTCGCGGACGACCTCGGCGACGCGGGCCTCGTAGGTCTCGAGGTCGCCCGTGCCGTGGGTGACGACGAACTCGACGCCGCCCGCCGAGAACGTCTCGACGGCCGGCAGGTCGAGGTTCCGGGGGTCCATGTTCCCGTAGACGGCGACGAGCCCCTCGCCGGCGAGCTCGCGGACGGTCTCGAGCGCCGACGGGTCGGTGAAGTCGCCGGTGTGGACGACGCGGTCCGCGCTCGCGACGCGCTCGCGGAACGCCGCCGGGATGGCCTCGGCCCGCTCCGGGATGTGCGAGTCGCCGATGACGGCGATGGTCACCATGTCCGGACGTTCGGGCGGCCGGCTTGAAAAGCTTGGTCGGCCCAGGCGGCCGCGCCGGCGCCGGCCGCCGGGAGGCCCCGGGCGCTCCCGCCACGAACACCTTAGTGACCGCCGGCCGAGCCCGCGCGCATGGAGCGGGTTTCGGCGGACGAGGTGGACCCGACCGTCCTGGGCGACGGCACCGTCCGCCGCGGGCTGTCCGCTCCCCTGGGCGCGACCCACCTCGCGGTCAACCGCTACCGGGTGCCGCCCGGCGGCGGGTTCCCCGGCGGCGTCCACGCCCACGCGGACCAGGAGGAGGTGTTCGTCGTGGTCGAGGGGACGGCGACGTTCGAGACGGTGGCGGGCGAGGTCACCGTCGGCGAGGGGGAGGCCGTCCGGTTCGCCCCCGGCGAGTTCCAGTCGGGCCGGAACCGGTCTGACGTCGACCTGGTGGCGGTGGCGCTCGGCGCGCCGCGCGACAGCGAGGACGTCCGCGTCCCGATGGCGTGTCCCGAGTGCGACGCCGGCGAGATGCGCGTCGAGGCCGGGGCCGCCGGCGCCGTCTTCGTCTGCCCGGCCTGCGACGCCGAGCGGGTCCCCCGGCCGTGCCCCGAGTGCGGCCGCGACGAGCTGCGCTTCTCGCTGCCCGGTGGCCCGCCGGCCGTGGTCGTCTGCCCCGACTGCGGCGCCGTCTTCGAGCGGCCGCCGCTCCGGGAGTGAGGGCGCGTTCGGGACTGCCGCCGGCCCGGAGGAGTCGAGTCGCCGCTCGGCAGCGCTACTCGGAGACGAGCTCGATCGCGTCGTCGCCGTTCGGGACCGCACAGAGGAACGCGCCGGGAACGTCGGACTCGTTGCGGTACCAGTGGACCGTCCCCGCCGGGATGAGTAGCGAGTCGCCGGCGGAGACGACGTGCTCCTCGTCGTCGAGGCCGACGACGTACTCGCCCTCGAGGACGTACTGCTCGTGCTCGACCGCGTTGGTGTGCCGGGGGACCTCGGCGCCCGGCGCGAGCGAGAAGCGCCGGATGGCGAAGTTCGGCGCGCCGTGCTCGGCGGCGAGCAGCACGCCCTTCGAGAGCCCCTCGGCGGCCTCGACGGCCTCGTACTCGACGTCGCGGTGCCGGCGGATCGTGGGCCGCGGTTCGGTCATACCGGCGGAACGGGCGGGAGGCCGTAAGCCGTTGCGGTCGCGCGCGGCGCCACGCCCCGCCCGCCGGCTTATTACCGGCGCGAACCAAGGGTCGGGTATGCGGCAGTTCCGAATCGGGTCGGTGTTCGGCATCCCGCTGAAGCTGGACCTGACCTTCCTGCTGGTGCTCCCGCTTTTCGCCTGGATCATCAGCTCGCAGGTCGGGCTCTGGGCCGAGCAGCTCAACGCGCTGGGCGCCGCGGGGCTGGACGCCGGCGCGCTGTCCGCCGGGATGCTTCCCTGGCTGCTCGGCGGGGTCGCCGCGGTCGGGCTGTTCGTCGGCGTCGTCCTCCACGAGCTCGGCCACTCCGCCGTCGCGATGCGCTTCGGCGTGCCCATCGAGTCCATCACGCTGTGGATCTTCGGCGGCATCGCGAAGCTCGACGAGATGCCCGAGGACTGGCGCGAGGAGCTGGCCGTCGCGCTGGCCGGCCCGGTCGTGAGCGTGCTGCTCGGGGCGGCCTGCTGGCTCGCCTTCCTCGCCCTGCCGTCGAGCGTCCCGGCGGTCCGGTTCGTCGTCGGCTACCTCGCGCTGATGAACGTCGCGCTGGCCGGGTTCAACCTCCTGCCGGCCTTCCCCATGGACGGCGGGCGCGTCCTCCGGGCGCTGCTCGCGCGGAACCGGCCGTACGCCCGGGCGACGCAGATCGCCGCCGAGGTCGGGAAGGGCTTCGCGCTCCTGCTCGGGCTGTTCGGCCTGCTCCCGCCCTTCAACATCGTGCTCATCGGCATCGCCTTCTTCATCTACATCGCCGCCTCCGGCGAGGCCCAGCAGACGGTGATGCGCGCCGCCTTCGAGGGGGTCAGCGCCGGCGACATCATGACGCCCGCCGAGGACGTCGACACCGTCTCCCCGGAGACGTCCGTCGCCGAGCTCGTCGACCTGATGTTCCGGCAGCGGCACACGGGCTACCCCGTGATGGACCGCGGTTCGCTCGTCGGGCTGGTCACCCTGGAGGACGCCAAGGAGATTCGCACCGTCGAGCGGGACGCGTACACCGTCGATGACATCATGACCCGCGAGCTGGCGACCATCGACGTCGACGCGGAGGCCATGGACGCCGTCACCGACATGCAGCAGGCGGGCGTGGGCCGGCTCATCGTCGAGGCCGGCGGCGAGTTCGCGGGACTGCTCACCAGAAGCGACCTCGTCACGGCGATGAACATCATCCAGTCGGGCGGCCGCGTCGGCGGGCGCGACGAGTTCGCACGCGAGGCGGAGCCGTCGCGCGGCGGCGTCCTCTGAGACGGCTCGGGCCGCCGTCGAGGTGCTCGCGAGCGGCGTTAGCTGCGGGACGGGGTGTGGCGTCAACGCCGGCGCGTCACTCGGAACGGCCCACGAGTCGCTTCAGCACGATTTTCGTCGGTCTACCGAAATCCGCCCGTCGATGACAGGCGAGACAGAGCGAGACGACGTTTCGGAGGACGTGAGCGTCTCGCTTTTCGGCTCCCTCTGCCTCGACGAACGTCCTAACGGGTACGATGTGGTGGACGTCGGGGTTCCGGCCGATATCGCCTCTCGATTTCCCGCAGATAACACAGGTGTGGTCGTCGCGTTCGAGTGCTCGTCGACGGACTCCGTTCCAGCCAGCTCCGTAAGCCTCGTCTCCACCGCCCTTCCAGTTCGGGTGCCCAGCGCCGGTAAAGCTGTCGGAGAGCCATGTTTGCCGACACGTTTCGCTGCAAACGGTCACTCTCCCGGTAAAACCGCTGGGGTGTCTTTTGACGGTATCACCACATACTCCGCAGTTCCGTTCTTCCTTGCCGCCTTTCCATCGAGGGTTATTCGATCCCGATATGTCAAGCGGGGTTCTCCACTCCTCGTTCTTGACGCAATCAGCGCAGTACAGCCCTTCCTTCTCGGTTGGGTAATACTCGAATACGCTCCCACATATCTCACACTCGGTGACTTCCTTTCCGCCCCTGTAATTCGGGTTGTTTTCCCCGACGAACGAGTGGCCTTCGTGAAAACACTCCCGAGAACAGTACTTCCGCGCGTGCTCCGCTTCCAGCGAGCCATCACAGTTGGCACAAGTTCGATCCCCCATACCCGCGTTCGGTTCGTTCTGTCATTTGAATTCACACATACAAGAATAATATATTGTCACGATAGGGGGAAAACGGTAGAGGGAGATGGCTTGGAAAATGACAGTCCGGGTGCGAGAATCGAACCCGCTTCTCAGCCTCCACAAGGCTGAAGGATGACCATTACCCCAACCCGGACGCGCAGCCGACCGTTGCCTCCTCCCGCTTGTATACGTTACGGCTCGACACCCGTCACGGCTCGCTACCCGACCCGAGCGTCGCGACCGGCTCTCCGTCCTGGCGGATCTCGAGCGCGAACGGATCCGTCGCCGGTAGCTCTAGCGTCAGCTCGAAGCGGGCGATGCCGCCGTCGGGGCACTCCCGGGCGGGCTTGTCGGTGTCCATGGTCGTCTCGATGTCGAGCCGGAACGCCGTCGAGCCGGTCCGAGCCAGCGCCAGCTCGTCGATAACGTAGTGGGCACCCGGGACCGTGGCGTTCCCGGCCACGGAGACCGTCAGCACGCCGCTATCGGCCGCGCTGGTGACGTCGAATCCATGCATCGGGGTCTCGACGCACTGCCCGCCGGTCGTCGTGGCGTTGACGATGCGTGGCTCCACGTCCGCGGGGGTCGACGGGTGGCTACCCGGGAGCGACCCGGCGCAGCCGGCGAGGACGAGGACCGTCGCGAGGGCGAGCGTTCGGAAGGCGTGGAGGGCCATGCCGGGGGTTCCCGGGCCGGCAACGTATCGCTTCCGTTCCGCCCGTATCCATCGCGACGCGTTTTTCCCCTCGACGCCCCAACCGGCGCCCGAGTGTGGCCATCACGGACAAGGTGTACGTCAAGCACCACCGGCGGGTCGGCGCGCAGCTGGAGGCGTCCATCCCGCGCGGGGCGTTCAGCGGCGCGACGCTGGACCTGCTGTTCACCGGGGAGGTCGACCGGCTCGACGACGCGACCCGCGAGCGGGCGCTCGCGTTCGCCGAGGACTTCCTCGACTGCGACTGCGACGCCAACCCCTACTGCGGCCACCCGGAGCGAAAGTTCGTCCGCTACCTGCTCGAGCGCCGCGCCGAGGGGCTGAGCCCGGAGGCCATCGTCGACGTGCTGGGCGACGACTACGGGCTGTACGCCTACCCCGGCGACGTGCTCTCCTTCCTCGACGACGCCGTGCGGACGCTCGAGGCAGCGACGTCGATCGCCGGGATCGAGGGCGACCGGGAGACGGTCGCGGACCTCGAGGCGGCGATGGACGACCTGCTCGCGTAGGGCTCGGGCGGGCTCGCCGGCCGCTCGCGTCCGGCGGCGACCGACCGCGGCTAGCCCAGCCGGAACGGCTCGTCCCCGGCGAGCTCCTCGTCGAGGTCCTCCAGGTAGACGACGTCCTCGTCCCGGTCCTCGAGCTCCTGGCGCATCGCGTTGATGTACCGCTTGTGCTCCTCGAGCTGCTCGCGGAGGTGCTCGGCCTCGAGCTCGAGGCGCTCGTGGTCGCGGATGAACGAGGTGGGGACCTCGACCTGCGGCGGGAAGCCGTCGTCCGGGTCGCCCACGGTGCCCTCGGGGACCACCCGGACCTGCCCCTCGTGGGCAACGAAGGTGTCCACGTACTCCCGGAACACCGCCGACAGCGAGAGGTCCCGTTCCTCGGCCACCTGCCGGAGGCGCTCGAAGGTCTCCTCGTTGACCCGGAACGAGACCGTCTTGTTCTTGTTGCCCATCGCGACCGCCAACTGGGGCTCGCGTCCACTTAACGGTTCGTCAGACGGGCGTCGTCCCGGGCGCGACTCGACGGGGGAGCGACTCGCCGGACGCCCCGGCGGCTCACTCGGCCGCCGGGTTCGCGACCGTCTCGGCGCCCTCGACGTCCTCGAGCGCGGCGATGACGGCCTCGCGGTACCGGTCGGGCGCCCCGTCGTACTGCTCGGCGGCCATCCGGGCGTACTCGTTGGTCTCCTCGTCCGCCGCCTCGATGCGCGCGATGGTCCGCTCGGCGGTCTCGACCACCCAGCGGTCGCGGGTCGCCTCGTCGACGACGGTGATGGCCTCCGGGCGGACGGAGACGTTGACGCTGCCGTCGTCGGTCTCGTAGGTCCGCGGCTTGCCGGTCAGCGCAACGTAGGCCGGCGGCTCCAGCTCGCGGAGGACGCCCGCGGCCTCGGGCTGGTACTGCCCGGCGTAGACGAAGAACGTCCCCGTCGGGTCGACGACCCGGCCGCGCCAGTACTCGCTGTCCGAGCCGACGTCCTCGGTCTCGGTCAGCGTGCCGACGACGAAGACGCGGTTGGCGGGCGCGCCGGTCGGCAGCAGCAGGTAGACCGGCGCGCGCTCGTCGTCGGACTCCTTGAACGTGTAGCTGGCGTCGTTGAACTCGCTCGCGAAGACGCGCCGGGCGACCTCGCGGGTGGGTGTCGTGCTCATCTCACATCGACCTCGCCTTGATGAGGACGGCCTCCGGATCCGGCGCCGCACCGACCGGCTCGACGTCGTCGGCCAGGACGTACCGGTTGAACGTGGGGCCGGTCACCCGGTAGTACCGGCCGAGCACCAGCGTCCGCATCTCGTCGGCGACGACGGAGGTGTCGAGGGCGTCCATCGCCATCTCCTTGGCCTCCTCGATGGAGATGCCCGTCAGTACCTCGGTGGCGTCCTTGTCGAACAGTACCTCGTAGACCTGCTCGCCGTCGTCGAGCACGCCCTTGATGCGGAGGTCGAACTCGCCGTCGACCTCGCCGTGCTCGGCGCACCGGCCGTTCTGCAGGACCCGGGTGCAGTCCTCCTCCGGGCAGCGCTTGATGAGGCCGCTGCCGGACTGGATGTCCACCAGCGCGCCCTCGATCTCGACCTCGTCGTCGCCGACCTCGAGCTCCTCGTCGAGCTCCTCGATGGTCGTCGTCCGGTTGAGCTTCACCGAGTAGCGACCCTCGTACTCGTCGGTGACGACGTTGCCGAACCGGTAGACCTGGCCCTCCTCGAGGGTGGGAAGGTCGGACTTGGCCCACTTGGTGAACTTCAGCGTGCCCGAGGCGTCGCCGAGCAGGCCGACCTGGTCGATGCTGTCGCTTCTGGGCTCCCAGAGCTCGACGACCTTCGCCGTGACGTCGATCCACTGGTCGGGCTCGTCGACGTCGGCCAGCTCGACCGACGCGTTGGCGCCGCCCGAGAGCGCCCCTCGCTCGACGCCCGCCTCGTCCAGGTAGTGGTTGACGACGCTCCGCCGGGCCTCGTCGAGAGGGACCTTGTACTCGGTCACCAGCGTCTCGAGGCGCGCCTCGATCTCGTCGGTGGTGACCTCGAGGTGGTCTTCGAACTGCTCGCGTATCTCGTCCGCGTGCGTACGTAAATCGCTCATGTCGGGTTCCGTCTCCGCGTGGTTTTCGGTGGGAGACGTACGCCCGTTGGTGCGCGCCGGTATTTAAGGCATCGGTGGCGGGGTGAAAGTGATGCAGGCTGCCGATTTCCTCCCCCGACGGCGAGCGGCCGGACGGCGCCGTCAGCGCTCGACCGCCAGCCCGACGCCGAGGGCCACCAGCGCCACGCCCGCGAGCCCGTCGAGGCGCCGCTCGAGTCGCGGGTGGCGGCCGAACAGCGCCCCCATCCGGCCGGCGGCGACCCCCACCGCCCCGAGGTACGTCAGCGTGAGGGCCGCGTAGAGCCCGCCGAGCGCCAGGAGCCGGCCGGTCGCGCCGGGGCCGGAGCCCGCGAAGCCGGGGAGGAACGCGACGAAGAACACGGCGACCTTCGGGTTGAGCACGTTGACGGCGACGCCGCGGCCGTACGCCGCGGGCAGCGACGCGCCCCTGCCGGCCGACGGGTTCGCGTCGGGCTCCGCGGAGTCGCCGAGGACGGCACCGTCGCCCGCGGCGCGGAGCGTCCCGAGGCCGAGGTACACCAGGTACGCCGCGCCGAGCAGCCGCACCGCCTCGAACGCCGTCGGCGAGGCCCGGAGCAGCGCCGCGAGCCCGAGCGCCACGAGCGTCGTGTGCACGAGGATTCCGGTGGCGACGCCGCCCGCCGCCGCGACGCCGACGGCCCGTCCCCGGGCCGCGCCCCGGGCGAGCACGTAGACCGTGTCCGGCCCGGGCGTCAGGACGAGCGCGACCGACGCGGCCAGGTAGACGGCGAGGCGGTCCGGGGGGACGGGCAGCACGCCCGTTCCATCGACGCCCCCGGGCGAAAGCGTGGCGGTCCGTCGCCGGCCCCGCGGGCGCCGGTGGACCTATCCCGCCGACGCCCGACCCCCCGCCATGGCTCGCGAGCCCGCCGCGTCGGCCCCGACGCCGCCGGAGATCGACCGACCGCTCGTGGCCGTCGTGCTCGCCGGCGGGACGGGCACGCGGCTGTACCCGGCCGCCCGCGCCGACCGCCCCAAGCCCTTCCTCTCGCTCGGCGGCGAGCGCTCGCTGCTCGCCCGCACCGTCGACCGCGCGGCGTTCGCCGACGCGACGGTCGTCTCGACGCGGGTGGCGTACGCCGGCGCGGTCCCCGAGCACGCCCCGGACGCCGAGGTGCTCGTCGAGCCCGTGGCCAAGGACACCGGGCCGGCCCTGGTCTACGCCGCCTTCGAGCTCCGCGAGCGGTTCGACGACCCCGTCCTGTGCTGCCTGCCGAGCGACCACCACGTGGCCGGCGACCTCGAGGGCCCCGTCCGCCGGGCCGCTGCCCTGGCCGCCGAGACGGGCGCCCTGGTCGCCGTCGGCGTCGAGCCCGACCGCGCCGCGACGGCGTACGGCTACCTCGTCCCGGGCGAGCCGATGGCCCACGGCGGCTTCGCCGTCGAGCGGTTCGTCGAGAAGCCCGACGCCGACCGGGCCGCGGCGCTGGTCGACGACGGGGCGCTCTGGAACGCCGGGCTGTTCGCCTGGACGCCGGAGGCGCTCCTGCGAGAGGCCCGCGGGTCGCCGCTGGCCCCGCTCGTCGAGGCGCTCGAGGACGGCGACCCGGCGGCCGGCTTCGCCGCCGTCGAGCCCGCGAGCGTCGACCGCGCCGTGATGGAACGCGCCGACCGGGTGGCGATGGTCACCGCGGACATCGAGTGGGACGACCTCGGCTCCTGGGACGCGGTCGGGCGGGTCGCCGACGGGCCGCTCGCCGACGCACTCCAGCTCGACGCCACGGGGAACGTCATCGCCGCGGACGACAAGCACGTCACGGTCGTCGGCGCCTCCGACCTCGTCGTGGCGGCCTACGACGACCGCGTGCTGGTCGTCCCGCGGGACCGGGCCCAGCGCGTCCGCGAGGCCGTCGAGCGGCTTCGCGAGCAGGGGCGCTACTGACCGCCCGGCTGCTTCCCGCTCGAGGACCCCGCCCCGCCCGGGGGCCTACCCGCCCCAGAAGTTGTCGCGGCTGCCCAGCTGCGGCGGGCGCGACCGCCCGCGGCGCCGGTCGTCAGACTCGTCGTCGTCGGCGTCCGCCTCGTCGGTCTCGTCGCCCTCGTCCGCCGGCGCCTCGTCGGCCTCCATCGGCAGGCGCTCGACCTCCTCGGCGCGGGCGTGGTTGGACTTGACCTTCGTGATCTTCACCCGGGCGCGGGCGTCGGGGAGGATGCCGTCGACGAAGACGACGAAGCCGTCCTCGGTGTGGCCGACGCCGGCGCCGCTCTCGTGGATGTCGGTGACCTCGACGACGACCTCCTCGCCGACCTTCACCGGCTGGGCCTTCAGCTCCCGGATCGGCATGTTGTAGTGGTTGCACCACTCGGCCCCGCCCCGGTTGCCGTAGTGCTGACAGCCCAGCCCCTCGATACGTTCGGAGAAACTCGGGCACTCGTCGGCGAGCGGGCAGTCGGGCATTGCGCTCTGTTGCCGACGGCGGGTCTAAACGCTTGCGTTCGGGTTCGGCGGGCGGATGGAGCCGCTGTCCCCGTCGCCCTCGGTCGACGCCGACCGAGCGGGCGTCCGCCGATGGCGCCGTCGGCGGCCGATGTTGCGGGTCCCTCGCCGCTTATGCCGATGGGGCGACGAGGGTGGCCGATGGCCGACCGATTCCTGGCGTTCGACGAGCTCCTGGCGGCGGCCGCCGAGCGGTCGTTCGACCGCCCGCCGGCGGTCGTCTGCAACGCCCACATCACCGGCCTGGGCGTCGCCCGGTCGCTCGCGGCCCGGGGCGTCCCGGTCGTCGCGGTGGACCGGACCGGCGACGGCGTGGCCCCGACGTCCGACGCCGTCGCGCTCGCGGGCCGCGTGACGTATCCGCTCGACGACGAGGCTGGCTTCCGCGACGACCTCGAGGCGCTCGCGGCGGCGCTCGACGACGAGCCCGTGGCCTTCGGCTGCATGGACGAGTGGGTCCACGCCCTGGCCCGGACCCGCCCCGACGGCGTCCGGCTGCCGTTCGCCGCCGACCGCATCGACGCCGTCCTCGACAAGACGTCGCTGTACGGCGTCGCCGACGACCTCGGCGTGCCGTACCCGGAGACCTACCGCGTCGAGGAGACGCTCCCGGACGGCGCCGGCGAGGCGGGCGGCCCCGGCGAACGCGCCGCCGCGACCGACCCCGGGCGGGTCCCCGCCGTCCGCTCGGTCGACGAGGCCGCCGACGCGCTCGGGTTCCCGCTGGTCGTCAAGCCGGCGCTGAAGCGCCGGTTCGAGGAGGCGATGGGCACGAACGTCGTCGAGGTCGCCGACCGCGAGGCGCTCGACCGGGTCGTCGCGGACGCCGGGGAGGCCGGCGTCCGGGTCATGGCCCAGGCGCGGGTCGACGTCGAGCCCGGCGGCGACCGCTCGTACGTCTCGTACGCTCCGGCCGACCGCGAGCCGTCCGGCGTCGTGGGTCGCCCGACCCGCTACCCGGCCGCCTACGGCACCGCCTGCCTGGTCGAGCGCGTCGAGGCCCCCGAGGTCGCATCGCGGGGCCGCGCCGTGCTCTCCGCGACCGGCTACCACGGCATCTCCGAGGCCGAGTTCGTGGCGGACGCGGCGACCGGCGAGCGCCTCCTCATCGACGTGAACACCCGGCCGTGGAAGTGGATCGGCCTGCCGGTCGCGGCGGGCGCGGACCTGCCGTACGCGGCCTACGCCGACGCCGTCGGCGAGCGCTACGAGCCCGGGCCGGTCGCCGACGCGACCTGGGTCTACCTGCCGGACTACCTGCGGCGGCTGGCCGGGGGCGGCGAGGACCGCCTGTCGACCGCCCAGTGGCGCGCGCTCGCCGGCGGGACGTTCCCGGACGACCCGTCGCTGACCACCGCGGTCTACCGGCCGGACGACCCCGGGCCGACGCTCCAGCTGCTCGAGGCGGCGGTCGGCGACCGCGAGTACTACTGCGCCTGCTGAGGGGGCTGCCGCACCCGCTGAGCCCGCAGCTACCTCCGCCGATACCGCCGCCGGCGACCCCGCTCGACGGCGCCGAGCCGTCCGCAACAAAGCAGTTAACCGCCCGACCCGTAGCCGGCGTCGATGCTGCTGGTCCTCTGCGTGGACCTCGACGACGACCTCGGCCGCAAGACCGGCATCGAGACGCCGGTCATCGGCCGCGAGGCCGTCGAGGCCGCGGCGGTACGGCTGGCCACCGCCGACCCGGAGGACTCCGACGTCAACGTCCTGTTCGAGGGGCTGCACCTCTACGACCGGCTCGAGGACGGGGAGGCCGTCGAGATCGCCGCCGTCACGGGCGAGGGCGACGCCGGCGTCGCGGCCAACCGCCGCGTCGGCGCGGAGACCGACCAGGTGCTCGCGAGCCTGACGACCAGCCGCGGCATCCGCGCCGTCGTCGTCACCGACGGCGCCCAGGACGAGAGCGTCGTGCCGGTCATCCGCTCGCGGGTCACCGTCGACGGCGTCCGTCGCGTGGTCGTCCGGCAGGCCCAGGACCTCGAGTCCATCTACTACACCATCAAGCAGGTGCTCGCGGACCCGGAGACGCGGGGCACCATCCTCGTGCCGCTCGGCATCGTCCTGCTCATCTACCCGCTGGCCATCGTCGCCGACCTCCTCGGGCTGCCGGGCGCCGTGCTCGGCGTCACGTCGGCGCTGGTCGGCATGTACTTCCTGTTCCGCGGGCTCGGCCTCGAGGACTCCTTCGACGGCCTCGCCGAGCGCGCCCGCCGGTCGCTGTACTCCGGCCGCGTGACGTCCGTGACCTACGTCGTCGCCCTGGTCCTGCTGGTGGTCGGCGCCGCCGAGGCGTTCCGGCTGCTCGAGACGGTGCGCGCCGAGTCGAACGCGCCGCTGGACCCGGTCACGGTCCTCGCCGCGCTGACGTTCGGGACGGTCCGCTGGCTGGCGGCGGCCGGGGTCACCACGAGCCTCGGGCAGAT